>JAZSHW010000058.1:0-18142 GCA_045533495.1 Ruminiclostridium sp.
GCGCGTCGGCACCGTAATTTTCAATTATTTCAAAAGAATCAACACCGTTGCCTAAAGACTTAGACATTTTCCTACCCTGTTCATCACGCACAAGGCCGTGGATAAGAACAGTGTTAAAGGGTGCTTTGCCCGTATGCTCTATACCAGAGAACATCATACGCATTACCCAGAACGGAATAATATCGTAACCTGTTACAAGAGTGTTTGTGGGGTAGAAGTATTCGAGATCCTCTGTCTTTTCGGCCCAGCCAAGAGTTGAGAAGGGCCAGAGAGCGGAAGAGAACCATGTATCAAGAGTATCCTCGTCCTGCTTCATTACACCGCCGCACTTGGGGCATACGCTGATGCCGTCAAGAGTGATCTCTGTATGTCCGCAGTCCTTGTTCTGACAGTAGTAAGCAGGAATTCTGTGACCCCACCAGAGCTGTCTGGAAATGCACCAGTCACGGATATTTTCCATCCAGTAGAGGTAGCCGTTTTCAAAACGCTTAGGAACGTATCTCAGTTCACCGCTCTTTACTATATCAATAGCAGGCTGTGCAAGCTCCTTCATTGCAACAAACCACTGATAGCTTGCCATAGGCTCTACAGTAGTACCGCAACGCTGACAGCAACCAACGTTGTGCTTATGAGGTTCAACCTTTACTAAAAGTCCCTGAGCCTCCAAGTCAGCAACCATAGCCTTTCTTGCTTCGTATCTGTCCATACCGGCACACTTGCCGCCGATACCCTCTTTAATGGTAGCGTCATCGTTCATCATGTGGATTATGGGCAGGTCGTGTCTTTTGCCTACTTCAAAGTCGTTAGGGTCGTGGGCAGGTGGAATTTTTACAACACCTGTACCGAATTCCATATCAACATATTCGTCGGCAACAACAGGAATTTCTCTGTCGGTAAGAGGGAGCTTTACCATCTTGCCTACGATATTCTTGTATCTGTCATCCTCGGGATGTACTGCTATAGCACTGTCACCAAGCAGAGTTTCGGGACGGGTTGTAGCTATTTCTACACTTCCGCTGCCGTCTGCAAGGGGATAATTTATGTGCCAGAAGAAGCCGTCCTGCTCTTCATATTCGCATTCGATATCAGAAATTGATGTCTTACAGTTGGGACACCAGTTGATAATTCTTTCGCCGTGATAGATAAGACCCTTGTTGTAAAGGTCGATAAATACCTTCTGTACCGCCTTTGAACAGCCATCGTCAAGAGTAAAGCGTTCTCTGTCCCAGTCGCAGGAAGAGCCTAATTTCTTGAGCTGCTGCACGATACGGCCACCGTATACTCTTTTCCATTCCCACGCACGTTCTAAGAAGCCGTCTCTGCCGATATCATCCTTTGTGATACCCTCTTCCTTCATAGCAGTAACGATCTTTGCTTCTGTAGCGATAGAAGCGTGGTCTGTACCCGGAAGCCAGAGTGTGCAGTAACCCTGCATTCTCTTGTAACGGATAAGGATGTCCTGGAGAGTATTGTCAAGGGCATGTCCCATGTGGAGCTGACCTGGGATGTTTGGGGGGGGAATAACGATGGTAAATGGTTTCTTATTCTTGTCGATTACCGCGTGGAAGTACTTTTTTTCCTCCCACTCGTGATAGAGTCTATCCTCAAAATCCTTTGGAGAATAGGTTTTTGCCAGTTCTTTCTTCATTTTTAATATATGTCCTTTCTTTATTTAACATTTTTGATATCTGCTACTTTTCGACTCGCTCATAAAGTGCTTCGTCAGGGTCTACTATAACAGAATAGTTATTTGTGAATATCACCATACCGGGCTTCGCACCCGAGGGCTTTTTAACAAATCTTATCTTAGTATAGTCCACAGGGACTCGGGTGCTTTTCTGAGCTTTTGAGCAGTATGCCGCAAGGGATGCCGCCTGTAAAATAGAGTCGTCTGATACCTCTCCGTCCTTTGCTCTTATGATAACGTGTGAGCCTGCTATATCCTTTGTATGAAGCCACATATCATCAGGAGAAGAGGTCTTTGTCAGCTTGTCATTCTGCAGATTGTTTCTGCCTATATAAACATCATAGCCGTCATCAGTCACAAAATGCATAGGAGGTTTGGGCTTTACCGCTGTTTTCTTGCTGCCCTTATCGTGAATATATCCGCCGGCGACAAGCTCCTGCTTTATTTCGCTTATCTCTGCATTAGATACTGCTCTTGCGGCGGCGTCAAATACGCTGTCAATATATATAAGCTCCTTTTCGCCGTCAGCAATAAGCTTTGTCAGCATCTGTTCCGCTTTTTCGAGCCTTTTATATTCCGCATAGAATTTCTGTGCGTTCTGAGATGGAGACAGTCTTTCGTCAAGCTCTATAGTCACTGTTTCGCCTGTGTAGTAATTTTCAGCGGTAAGTGTCTTCTGTCCCTTTTCCATTTTATAAATGTTTGCACTTATTATATCGGCATTGACTCGGAAGACCTCTCTTTCGCTGCAGGCTGAAAGCTCAGTCTTCTGTATTTCAAGCTTTCTTGAAATTCTTTCGTAGGTGTTGGCAAGCATTTTGAGCAGATCACGGGAGCGTTGCTTCATTCTCTCGTTGTCTGCCTTACTGCCAAAAAAGGTATCAAGCAGTTTATTTGCACTTTCTGCTTCAATCGTCACCATAGCAGGACCATACTGCTCTACAGGCATAAAGCAGAAGTCTTTATATGCACCGTAGGTATCTTTAAGTATGGTGAAGCCACCGCCGTTTTCTACGTAATTTCTTGCCTTTTTTATAAAAAACAGCAGGCGGTCGTAGTGGTCGTCTGTCATATCCTCCACCGCAAAATCAGTGTCACGGCAGGCGTAATATGCACACTCTCTTGTAAATACGGGAGAAACACCCTCTAAAGCGGTCGTCAGATGCTTTGAAAGTCGTTTTCCCACGCCTTGCCTTACTGCGTTTATAAGATCCTCGTCAGTGCAGGTGAGAAAATTCACTCTGCTTTCATCCCTCGGAGGTGCTTCATAAGGAATGTTCGGCAGTATCCGTCTTACTGATGAGATATCGTCAGTGATGCGTTTTATGCTGTCAATGACACGCTGGGCACCATCTTTTTCAGTCACCAGCATTATGTTGCTGTGTCTGCCCATAATTTCGGCGGTCAGTCTGTTTGTGACCATATCGCCGATTTCGTTCATACAAAGAAAATCAAAGCTGATTATTCTTTCAAGTCCGTCCTGTATTATATCTGTCAGCTTACCGCCGCCAAGATGCTTTCTCAGTAACATACAGAACATCGGAGGCGATGCAGGATTTTCTGCACTTCTTTCGGTGAGGTTCACTCTTGCTGACATGGAATTTGCACTTATCAGTAATTTGTGATGCTTTCCTGCCGCACGAAGAGAAATTATGATCTCTTCTCTTGAGGGCTGGTATATCTTATCTACTCTTCCGCCTATAAGCTCGTTACTTATAAGCTCTTTTTTTACTGCATGTAAAAATGCACCGTCCAGCGACATAAAAGCACCACCTTTCTTTTTTATTTTCTAATTGCTTTTATACGTAGCTGCAGGGGTCTTTACTGTTTTCTGCAACGAATATTTCTGTGTTGTGGAATTTTCTTGAGAGAATTCCGCACAGATAGTTGCAGAGTACATTTTCTGTGTGGAAATGACCTGCGTCAATGAGGCAGAAGTTGTTGTTTTCTGCATCTATCCATAAATCGTGCTTTACATCTCCCGATATGAGAGCGTCACAACCTGCATCTATCGCTCTCTGGATATTTCCGTAGCCTGCACCTGCACCTGATATTACCGCCACCTTGTTTATAGGACTATCTGTATCTATGTAGCGTACTACTGTGCAGTCAAAGGCTTTTTTACAGCTCTCTGCAAGAGCTTTTGGGGTTGTGCATATAGGCAGGTCGATTATCTTTCCGTAGCCTGTACCATCAGGGTATTTAGGTTCAAGAGTTATTCCCGAATTTTCAAAATCCAGAAGCTCAAGCATTATATCTGTAACGCCGTTTTTTGTCATATCGGCATTTGTGTGCATACAGATAGCGTTTATCTTGTTCTTTATGAGATTATATACGGGAGTGTCATTTTCTACTCTTTTAAGAGGATTGAAGATAACGGGATGATGGGAGATTATGAGGTTAGCCTTACGCTTTGCCGCTTCTTCAATAACCTTGTTTGTTATATCAAGGCAAAGGCATATTCTTTTTACGTTTGCATCCATACTGCCTACAATGAGTCCGCAGTTGTCAAAGCTGTCACAGACATTAAAAGGGGCGTAGCCGTTTAAAAATTCGTAAACGCTTTTAACCTTCATAATTTTACACCTCGCTGATTATTTTTTCGATTTCTGTTATCGTGTCAAAAAGCAGACTGCTTTTTTCAGGTGCTGAAATCCTACAGCTTTCAGCTGCCTTTAAAAGCGTGTTTCTCTGCTTTGAGAGATATTTTTTATCCTTGCATAATCCCGTATAGGAAAAAGCGTCGGATATTTCCTTTGAAATACCGGTATAGGACACCTTCATTATAACATACAGCTTGTCGCCCTCTTCGGCGGTCTTTTCCGCCTCTATCTGAAAGCCGTTTTTATAAAGCTCTCGTCTCAGTGCTTCTGCCTTGGTCATAGGCTGAAGGATAAAGCTTATATCAGGATTTAAGAATTTACATTCCTTTACTATCCTTGCAATAAGCTCTCCACCCATACCTGCTATTATGACGTCATCGGCATAGCTGATGTTACTCAGACCATCGGATTTTACAAGCTTTATCCGGCAGTCATCACCGATGTATTTCCTTATTGTTTCCTTTGCCGCGTCAAGAGGTCCGTCGTTTATGTCCGATGCGGTGATATCCTTTATTCCGATGTTATAAAGGTAGCAAGGGAGCAGAGCGTGGTCAGTCCCCACATCGCAGACGGATTTGTCTTTCCGCACAAATTCTGCCGCCGCAAGAAGTCTCGGCGACAGTTTTATATTGCTCATTATCAGTTACCGATAGCCTTGTTAAGCTTAGCTACCATTTCATCAGCGTCAACGCCGTGAACCATACATGCCTGTTCTACGCTTTCGCCTCTTGCAGAGGGGCAACCGAGGCAGTGCATACCCATTTCAAGAAAGTAGGGAGCTGTCTTATCTGCACATTCGTCTAAAATATCTCCGATTATTGTATCCTTTGTGATTATCATAATGTAAAAATTCCTTTCATTTTGAGTAATTTTCTGTTTAGTGTATAAATATACATTGTTTATTATACACCAAACAAAAGAAAATTACAATAGCTAAAAGCGTACAAAAGGGTGTTTTCGTCGGCTGAATTTTCATATAAATTATGTAATGAATTTTGTTCATATTACTATTGAAATTCTTGAAGCATTATGGTAAAATAATATAGTATATAAATTCTGAACAAAGAACAAAGGCCGCAAATAAAAAACGGCATAAAGAAAGGAAATATTTTTATGAGCAAGGTAGTAAAGTTCGGCGGCAGCTCGCTTGCTGACGCCAATCAGTTCCGTAAGGTAGCAGACATCATAAGAGCAGACTGCGAAAGACGTTTTGTAGTCCCCAGTGCACCCGGCAAGAGATTCCCTGATGACATCAAGGTTACAGATATGCTCTATGCTTGCTATGAGGCTGTTGCAGAAGAGGGAAAGAACGCACACAATCAGTTCGCTCCTATTGCAGAACGCTTTAATGGAATTATCAGTGACTTAGGACTTACACTTTCTCTTGACAGAGAATACGAAGAAATTATCGAAAACTTCAGAAAAAAAGCAGGCAGAGAATATGCGGCAAGCCGTGGCGAATACTTAAACGGTATCATTCTGGCAAACTATTTAGGCTTTGAATTTATAGATGCGGCAAAGGTTATCTTCTTCCGTCCTGACGGCAAGTTTGACGATACACTTACAGACGCCTGCCTTTCTTCCGTACTCCACGGTATGCACAGTGCAGTTATTCCCGGTTTCTATGGTGCTAACCCCGATGGCACGGTACGTACCTTCTCAAGAGGCGGCAGTGACGTTACAGGCTCAATAGTTGCAAAGGCTATCGGTGCTGAGATCTATGAAAACTGGACAGACGTACCGGGTGTAGCAGTTGCAGACCCCAGAATAGTAGATAACCCCAAGTTTATCAAGGTTATTACATACAGAGAGCTCCGTGAGCTTTCATATATGGGCTTCTCGGTACTTCATCAGGATGCTATCTTCCCTGTAAGAAGTGCTAATATTCCCATCAATATCAGAAATACAAACGATCCTTCTGCAGACGGTACAATGATCGTACCCGGCAGTGATGAAAAGGCTGAAAGCATCATAACAGGCATCGCAGGTAAAAAGCATTTCTCCGTTATCTCCATTGAAAAGGATGAGATGAACAGCGAGGTTGGTTTCTTACGCAGAATACTTACTGTTATGGAAGCTAACAACATAAGCTTTGAGCATATCCCAACAGGCATTGATACAATGAGTATCGTTGTTGACGGTGCTGACGTTGATAAGCACCCTGATATTATTGAAAAGATATGCGAAGTAACAGAACCCAACCACATTGAAATTGAAAACGACCTTGCACTTATCGCAGTTGTCGGCCGTGGTATGAAGGCTAAGAAGGGTACAGCCACAAGACTCTTTGCGGCACTCTCTCACGCTGATATCAACATCAAGATGATCGACCAGGGTAGCAGTGAGCTTAACATCATCATCGGTATTCACGAGGTTGATTTTGAAAAGGCTATCAAGGTTGTTTATGATATGTTTATTTTAAGCGAAACTGATGAATAATCAGCAAGCGAAAGATATATGATTTAAAAATTGAAAGGGTATTTATTATGACTTACGAATCTCTCACAAAGGGCGGACTCGCCAAAATGTTCAAGGCTCAGACCTATAAGAAACACATTGTACAGAATATCGAGATAATAGGTCAGAGAAAGCTCGTCATCTTAGACGATGCAAACGGAGGAAACTCCGAAATACTTAAAAAGGTGCTGGCACAGCTTAAGAAAAAAGGTGTGCGTGTTCCTGAAGTGGCATTCTGTGTTACCAACGACGAACGTGATTTAAAGAAGGATGACGATCGTCTTCGCAGCATCACAGAGCTTCAGGGCAAGGCAAAGGCTTATTATGTTCTTGTGGCATCCTCATACGATGACCTCGAAGTAAAGCTTAAAGGTCTTGACGGCAAGATAGGCGACGCAAAGCTTTTGGAACAGGAGCTTCACCAGTTTGGTTATACAAACCGTGACTACTGTCTTATGAACAAGCCCGCAGGTATGCTTGGTACATATATGAAGCTCAAGAATTCTATGTACAAGATTTCTGAAAAATCCCAGCAGAAAAAGCTTGGCAAGCTTGTAAGAAGTACAGAAAGCCAGATGAATGCATACAAGGACAAGTTCAGAGGTCAGCGTTGCTTTATTATAGGTTACAAGAAGGGTGTTGTACTCGAAGAGCTTAACTTGATGCTCGGCGAAAAGTGTATAGCATATAACGGTATATGCGGTCTTTTCTCAAAGACTCCTCTGCGTCCCTCACAGTATCTGCTTACAAATGCAGAGCATTATCAGGGTAACGGCAAGTATATCGACCAGCTCGAATGCTTTGTGGCAAGTAACGTAAAGGTGTTTGAGGACAAGTTTGCAAAGCGTCCCACATACATCAATATGATGGGCGACGGCCTTATTCCCCAGCTTCCTTCATTTGCTTCCACCCAGAGCAGTGAGGCGTTACGTCGTATAGATGACCTTTATGCGGCATTACAGCTTGCAATCTATCAGGGCTTTACAGAGATCTATCTCTACTGCTTTGACGGACTTTACGATGCACAGCTTACAGCCTATGACGAGGCACTTTTAAAGGAAGATGGTCAGTATGACTATCCCGAACAGGCAAAGACACTTCTTAAGAATGTAAAGACCTATGCTGCCTCAGCAGGTGTATCCATTTACGATATGAGCAATGTTTCAGGTCTTGATATGTTCGAAAAGAAGAGCTTTAACGACGTTGACTTTGCAACAACAAAGCTTTTATCAAAGATCTGATGTTTTAAGATCCGAAGGGAGTTTATAAAATGAGCTTGGCGGATAAATATTTTATCGAAAACTGCCGTGATATAATCGAAAACGGCGTATGGGACACGGATATGGAGGTAAGACCTCGTTGGGAGGATGGAACTCCTGCCCATACAGTAAAGAAATTCTGCCTTGTAAACCGCTATGATTTACAGAAGGAATTTCCCGTAATGACATTAAGAAGAATATACTACCGCTCCTGCATAGAAGAAATTCTGTGGATATATCAGAAAAAGAGCAACAGAGTAGCTGATCTTTCAACAAAAATATGGGATGCCTGGGCGGATGAAAACGGCACTATCGGTAAAGCCTACGGTTATCAGCTGGGGCAGAAGAGTATCTATCCCGACGGCGAATTTGACCAGGTTGACAGAGTTCTTCACGATCTTAAATACAATAAGGCAAGCAGACGTATAATGACAAATATGTACAATCATCACGACCTGCACGAAATGGGACTTGCTCCCTGTGCCTACAGTATGACCTTCAATGTAAGCGGCAACAAGTTGAATGCGATACTTAACCAGCGTAGTCAGGATATGCTGACCGCAAACAACTGGAACGTCTGTCAGTATGCGGCACTGCTTATAATGTTTGCCAAGGCCTCAGGACTTGAAGCAGGTGAGCTTGTTCACGTAATCGCCGACGCTCATATTTATGACAGACATATAGATGCGGTAAAGCGTATTATAGAAAAAGAACCATATCCCGCTCCCGTTATGCAGGTGGAGGATATAACCGATTTCTATAAATTCACAAAGGAAAGCTTTACTTTACTTGATTATAAGTACCACGATTTTAACGAAAAAATCGAGGTAGCAATCTGATTTTACAATATGACTGCCCCTGTTTTGCTTTCAGGGGCTTGTCGTGTTTTTGTATACTTGATATTAATTCGGAAAAGGAGGTATGCAGGTGACATATATCGTTCTTGATATGGAATGGAGTCAGCCGGTCTGCAGAGAAAAAATGCTGACAAGGGGCGGCAAAAATCTTCCCGTTGAGATAATACAGATAGGTGCCGTTATGGTAAAGGACGGAAAAATCATTGAAGAGCAGTTTTCCGAATATGTAAAGCCTATCTACTATACAGTCATAAAAAACCGCATAAAAAAGCTGACGGGCATAAATGAAAAAGAACTGAAAAAAGCCGATACCTTCGGAAACGTTTTAAGACGACTCCGTAAATGGGTAGAAAAATACGGTGGTGATATGATATGCACCTGGGGCTGTGACGATGTGGCAAATTTAAAGGCACAGTGTGATTTTTTCGGCTACGGCAAGGACTGGATACCAAGATGGTTCAATCTTCAGCCGCTGGTTACAAGGCAGATAAAGATAGACAGACCTCAGATAAGCCTTTCTGCCGCAGTAGAGCTTATGGGGATAAATGAAGAGCTTACCTATCACAGTGCGATAAATGACGCTTATTATACTGCACTCATTCTGCTCAATACAAATAATGTGGAAGAGGGTATAAAGTGGCAGAGAAAAGTGGACTTTGCCCACGCAAACCCCTACAAATCACTTTGCGTAAGCGTTTACGGAAAAAGAAAATACACAAGAACAGTCAGTGCTTTAAGGTCGCCTGAGCTGAGACGTTATGTCTGCCCCTTATGCGGACGTCCCTCCACCTTAAAGGACAAGCTTGTAAATATAAAGCCCTGCAATTATCTTGCTGTTATGAAGTGTGCAAAGCACACCCTTGCAGTAAATGTGGAATTTACGAAGGATGATGACGGTAAATATGTATGGGTGAAGAGGATAACCCTTTCTGATATGGCAACAGAAAGACTGTATCAGGAAAAGATGCGTAAGAAAAGTGCAAGAGTAAACGGATAAAGGATAAAAATATGCGTAAATTTAAAGCAGCTTCAGTATTCAGCAGTAATATGGTACTGCAAAGAGAAAAGAATATAGCAATCTTTGGCTATGGCGAAAATGGTAAAAAGGTAACTGTCAACTTCTGCGGGGTTACAAAAACCGATGAAGTAAAATACGGACAGTGGAGGGTCACTCTTCCCGCTTTTAAAGCGGGCGGACCATATCAGATGATGATATCCTGCGAGGACGAAAGCTACGTTTTTGATAACGTAATGATAGGTGAAGTTTGGCTTGCAGGCGGTCAGAGTAATATGGAGTTCGAGCTTCAGAACTGCACGGGCGGTATGGAGCATTTAAAGAATGATAAAGGTGTAAATGTACGCTTTTATTACACTCAGAAAAAATGCTATATGGATGAAGAATTCTTCGATAGCGAAGAAAAGATGATATGGAAAGAATTTGATGAAGAAGCGGCAAAGTGCTGGAGTGCAGTGGGCTATTTCTTCGCAAAGGAATTATCCGAAAAATTAGGTGTTACAGTCGGTATTATCGGTTGTAACTGGGGCGGCACAAGTGCAAGTCATTGGATGAGCAGAACCGCCCTTGCTGATGACATCGACACAAGACTTTATATAGACGAATATGATAAGGCTATAGCCGGCAAGAGCGAGGAACAGCTCTTAAAGGAGTATCGTGATTATGAAGCCTATCATGAAGAGTGGAACAGAAAATCCGCCGAATATTACAGCACCACAGAAAACGCAACCTGGGGAGGTTGCATTGAACATTGCGGTCCTTGTAAGTACCCCGGACCTTTATGTCCCGCAAACCCCTATCATCCCACAGGCCTTTATGAAAGTATGATAAAGAGGGTATGTCCCTATACATTAAAGGGCTTTATCTACTATCAGGGTGAGTCGGACGATCATCGTCCCGATACCTACTATAAGCTTTTCAGAAGTCTTATCGGCAACTGGAGAAGCGATTGGGGAGATAACAGTCTGCCCTTCATTTTTGCACAGTTACCCATGCATAGATATGAGGCTGACGAAGACAGAAAGCATTGGTGTGTTATCCGTGAAGCACAGATGAATATATATGAGACCATAAAGAATACAGGCGTAGCGGTAATAATCGACTGCGGCGAATTCAACGAAATTCATCCCAAGGATAAAGTGCCCGTTGGCCACCGTATGTATCTTCAGGCAATGAAGCATTTTTACGGTGAAGAGAATACCGACGCCTTCGGCCCTCTTTATGACTACGCAACTGAAAATGGCGATGAAATGACGATTGCTTTTAAATATGCCGATAACGGCTTTACAGTAAAGGGCGAAGAAGTAAGCGGCTTTGAGATTGCAGGAGAAGATAAGGTGTTCTATAAAGCTCAGGCTGTTATAAATGCTGATAACACTATAACAGTAAAGAGCGAAAAGGTTAATACTCCCGTATATGTGAGATATCTGTGGACAAACTACAGTGAGGTAACACTTTTCGGAGCAAACGGATTACCCGTAGCTCCCTTCAGAACAAGCAAACAGGACAACTGATTTTAAAAAGAAGGAAATATTATGGAGCTTAAAAGAAGCTGCGGAGTGCTGATGCATATCACGTCACTCCCCAATAACGAAGGTATAGGAACAATGGGAAAGCCCGCCTTTGAATTTGTAGACTGGCTTAAATCTGCAGGTCAGAGCTATTGGCAGGTATTGCCCATTCATCCCACAGGCTATGGCGATTCGCCCTATCAGTCCCCATCCTCCTTTGCGGGAAATCCCCTGCTTATAGATTTATGGGAGCTTGTATCTATGGGACTTTTATCCCGTGACGATATCAAGGGCAGAGAATACGGCGAAGACCCCTCAATTGTTGACTATGAAAAGGTTATAAAAATAAAGAACGAACTTTTACACAAGGCGTTCTTTTCCTTTAAAGAGGATGTGGCATATCTTGCCTTTGTTCAGGAAAACGCCTGGTGGCTTGAAGATTATGTCCTTTTTATGACTATAAAGGAAAAGAACGAGTTACGCTCCTGGCTTACCTGGGACAGAGAGATAAGAAAAAGAAAGCCTGAAGTGTTAAAGCAGATAAGAGAAGAAAATTCCGATGCGATAAAATTCCACCGTTTTGTACAGTATATTTTCTTCCTGCAGTGGAACAAGCTCAAAAAATACGCAAATAAGCGAGGTATAAAGATAATCGGAGATATTCCTATCTATGCGGCAATGGACAGTGCTGATGTATGGGCACAGCCAAAGCTTTTCACAATGGATATAGAGCTTAATCCTACTCTTGTAGCAGGAGTACCGCCGGATTACTTCTCTGCTACGGGACAGCTCTGGGGCAACCCTCTTTATAACTGGAAGAACATGGAGGCTGACGGCTTTAACTGGTGGATAAGCAGAATTGATCACGCTATGAAGCTTTTCGATATTGTCCGTATCGACCATTTCAGAGCCTTTGACACCTACTATGCAATTCCTGCTGACGCAAAGACTGCAGAATTCGGCGACTGGAAGAACGGCCCCGGTATGAAGCTTTTTAATGCGGTAAAAGACGCACTTGGCGATGTAAACATTATAGCCGAGGATTTAGGCGATATCTTTGACAGTGTTAAAAAATTGCTCAGCGACAGCGGTTATCCCGGTATGAGAGTGTTACAGTTCGGCTTTAACAATGAGCATAATGATAACTCTCATTTAAGCCATAACTTCCCTGTAAACTCAGTAGCCTATACAGGTACTCACGATAATGATACCATTATGGGCTGGCTCAGATCCGCTGACAGAAAAGCGGCAAAGATGGCGAATGAATATGTAAACACCACATTTTTAGAGCATAAGAATATAAGCTTTATAAGAAGCGTATACCAGAGTCCCTCGGCTCTTGCGGTAATTCCTATGCAGGATGTTTTGGGTCTTGGCACAGAGGCAAGAATGAATATCCCCTCAACCCTTGGCGGCAACTGGAGCTGGAGAATGAAAAAGCCTGCCGCTGCAAAACACGCAAAGCTTCTTAAAAAGCTTGCAAATGCATATTTACGCTGAAAATAAAAAAGACAACAGGTAGACAAAATGGGAATAGACGATATTTTTAAAAAGCTTGCGGCAGGCAGAGAGCCTGCACCTACAGGCCCTGTAGAGTATATCATAGTAGGACTTGGCAATCCGGGTACTCAGTATGAGAACACCCGCCACAATGCAGGCTTTATGACAATAGACACTTTATCTGAAGATATAAAGACAGATGTAAAGAGGATAAAGTTCAAATCCCTTGTGGGAGACTGTACTATAGGCGGAAAGCACTGCCTTTTGATGAAGCCCTCCACCTTTATGAACAATAGCGGTGAGGCTGTGGTAGAGGCACTTAACTTCTATAAGCTTGGTACAGAGAATATGATAGTTATATATGATGACATTTCGCTTGACGTGGGCAGAATGAGAATAAGACAAAAGGGCAGTGACGGCGGTCATAACGGAATGAAAAGCATCATATACCTTACAGGCAGTGACAAATTCCCCCGAGTAAAGGTGGGAGTAGGTGCAAAGCCTCATCCTGATTTTCCTCTGGCCGACTGGGTGTTATCCCCCTTTAAAAAGGAAGAAGGCGAAGCTCTTGAGAGTTGTCTTAAGAACGCCGCCGCATCCGTTAAGCTGATAGTAGAAGGCAAAATCAGTGAAGCGATGAACAAGTATAATTCTTAACCGAAAGAGCAGGCGCAAAATGGAAATATTTAAAAATATGGCTGAAAGTCTTACTCAGTACAGACGATCGGTAAAGCATATTTTGAGTGAAGAACCCGTCCCCATGTTGGTGACGGGGCTTTCGCACATACATAAGGCACACTTTTTAGCCGCCTTTGCAGAGGATACAAATGTAAAGCAGTCCTTACCGATTCTTTGCATTGTGGAAAGTGAAGCAACAGCGGCAAGAATTTGTGAAGATATAAACGTACTTTGCAAGGGGAGAGCCGCATATCAGTTCCCGGCGGCAGATATGGTGCTTACTGATACTGAGGCACAGTCATCTGAATATTCTCACCGCAGAATAGAAGCCCTATCGGCAGTTATGACAGGTAAAGCGAAAATACTCATAGCGTCTTCAGAGGCGGCAGTACAGCTTACTGTACCAAAGGATGTTTTAGAAAAGCATACCTTTGTTATAAAGTCTGAAACAGAGCTTGACCTTACCGACCTTGCAGTGAAGCTGATATCATCAGGTTATTCAAGATGTGATCTTATCGAGGGTAAGGGACAGTTCTCGATAAGAGGTTCTCTTGTTGATATTTATCCCGTAAACAGCGAATTTCCTGTCAGAATAGAACTGTGGGGAGATGAAGTTGATACAGTATCCTCCTTCGATATCGAAACCCAGCGAAGAATAGATACGATAAAAAAGATAGAGATAACTCCCTGCTATGAAACTATTTTCAGCAGTAATGATGAGCTTTCTGAAAAGATATCGGGGCTTTTGCAGAAGGCGGAAAAAGAGAAGAATAAAAACGAAGAGCTTATAAAAAGACTCCGCCGTGATATAGCAAGATTAAGGGACGGAGTCGGTGTCAGCAGTCTGTACAGATATTTCCCTCTCTGTTATGAAAAGGCAGGGACAGTCTTTGATTATGCAAAAACCGTCATCGTCTGTGAATCCTTTACTGCGGCAGATGCGGCAAGAGGAGCGATTGTGTCCCACACCGAGGACTTAAAGCTTCTTACTGAGGGTGGATTTGTCTGCAAGGGGCTTGACAGATATCTGCTTACAAAAAATGAATATAAAGAAATCACGCAGCAATGCACAAGACTCTTTATGGACACCTTTATAAGAGGCGGCGGAATAGAGCTTTCTGATATACAGAATGTGGATTCTATCCAGCTTTCTCCCTGGAGTGGAGAATATAAGGTGCTTTGTGAGGAGCTGAAAAATTACATCAGCGGCGGGTATTCCTGTGTTATTTATGCAGGAAGTGAAAAAGCGGCAAGGGTGCTGGCAAGCGATCTGCGTGACAGCGGTCTGCCTGCGGATTTTTCCTCTGACGCTAAAAAGCTCTATGCCAAGAAGATATACGTGCTTGAAGGCACATTATCGGCAGGCTTTGAATATATAGACGAAAAGATAGCGGTTATTACAAGATCCGCAGGTGCGGTGACAAAAACGCCCGTAAGACCGAGAAGATTCAAAAAAGGTCAGCAGATACGTTCATTAAGTGATATTTCACTGGGTGACCTTGTTGTACACGGCTCTTATGGTATCGGTGTATTTGACGGTGTTCAGAAGCTTACCGCAGATGGTGTATCAAAGGATTATATAAAGCTTAAATATGCAGGAACGGATGTTCTTTACGTACCTGTTACCCAGCTTGATATGATTTCTCGTTATATAGGTAGCGGAGATGTAAATACAGTAAAACTGAATAAGCTCCATACAGATACCTGGAAGAAAGCCAAGGCTAAAGCCAAGACTGCCGCAAAGGAAATGGCAACAGAGCTTATCGAGCTTTATTCAAAGCGTATGAGAGCCAAAGGTTATGCCTTTTCCCCCGACGGAGAGCAACAGCAAATTTTTGATAACCATTTTAGCTATATCGAAACGGATGATCAGCTGAGATGCATTGAGGAAATAAAGCACGATATGATGCGTACAGCACCTATGGAAAGACTGCTTTGCGGTGATGTGGGCTTCGGTAAGACTGAAGTGGCACTGCGTGCGGCTTTCAAATGCTTCCTTGACGGAAAGCAGTGTGCTATACTTGTACCTACAACCGTTCTTGCCTGGCAGCATTATCAGACGGTGTTAAAGCGTATGGAGGGCTTTAATGTAAAGGTACAGCTTTTGTCCCGCTTCCGCAGTCCTAAGGAGCAGAAGCAGATTTTAAAACAGCTCGAAGAGGGCGATATTGATATCATTATCGGTACTCACAGACTGGTGCAGGATGATGTAAAATTCTTTGATTTAGGTCTTGCTATTATAGACGAAGAACAGCGGTTTGGTGTAAATCATAAGGAAAAGTTCAAGGAGAATTATAATAATATAGATATCCTGACCTTATCCGCAACCCCCATACCAAGAACGCTCAATATGGCGATGACGGGTATCAGGGATATGAGCGTTATCGAAACACCGCCGGGTGACAGACATCCGATAACCACCTATGTTATTGAACATGACAGAGGCGTTATTGCTCAGGCTATAAATAAGGAGCTTCGCCGTAATGGCCAGGTGTACTATCTGCATAACAGGGTAGAGAGCATTTATTCCTGTGCGGCAGGTATTCAGGAGATGGCACCTGATGCAAGAATAGGCGTTGCTCACGGTAAAATGGGTGAAGAAGAACTGCTCGATGTGTGGCGTAGACTGATTGACGGAGAAATTGATATCCTTGTCTGCACCACCATTATCGAAACGGGTATAGATGTACCTAATGTAAACACTCTTATTATCGAAAATGCGGATAATATGGGACTTGCACAGCTTCATCAGCTGCGAGGAAGAGTCGGCAGAACCAACCGCAGAGCCTACGCATACTTCACCTTTAAGAGAGGTAAGGTGCTGAGTGAGATCGCTACAAAGCGTCTTGACGCAATAAGAGAATTTACCCGCTTTGGTTCAGGCTTCAGAATAGCCATGAAGGATTTAGAAATAAGAGGTGCAGGCTCGGTACTCGGACAGAATCAGTCAGGTCATCTTGCCACAGTCGGTTATGATATGTATGTTAAGCTGCTGAGCGAGGCGGTACTCGAACAGCAGGGCAAGACTCCTGAAATACGTCCCGAATGTTTAGTTGATATAAAGATAGACGCCTTTATCCCTGAAAAATATATTTCAAATCAGGCACAGAGAATTGACTGCTATCGTAAAATCGCCCTCATTGAAACTGAGGAAGACGCCTATGATGTTACCGATGAGCTTATTGACCGTTACGGTGATGTGCCGAGGGCGGTTGAGGGACTTATAGAGGTGGCAAGATATCGCCACATGGCTCAGAATATGCATATTATAGAAATCATTCAAAGTGGTGACAGTATGCTTTTCTATCCTGAAGAGATAAACGAAAAGACAATGGAAAGAATTTCTCTTGTGGCTGAAAAATTCGGTAAGGGTATGACCCTTAATTTAACGGGAAAGCCCAATTTCAAAATCTTGTCAGTGGAGAAAAACGGAGGTCCGCTTAATACTATGAAGACTGTAGTAACAACGATGTACGAAAAGGGAAGTGAAAATAAATGAAGGGTAAAAGCTCCGTAAAGAAAAAAATTGTTATAGTACTTTGCGTTATCGGTGCTTTAGTGCTGCTTGTAGGCTCATTCTTCCTGCGGGATCTGATGCTCCGTGCAGGACTTGTAGAGTATGACAGCAGAGAAATAATACAGATAAAAAATAAATATTCTGCCTCTCTTGATGCGATAGTGAATGAGAGCAAGACAAATGATTTTGAGATAAAAGCAAAGCACGGCGGACTTTTTCAGAAATCAGAAATCAACACAGACGAAAACGGCAAACCCGCTTATGAAAAGCTGAAAAGCCATATAGATGTGCTTTGCCACTCCTATTGCTACAGTATAGTAGCAAAGAATGGTACAGTCACCTTTACTTTTAACGAAAGCGGCAGTAAAAAGCTCACTTACAGCGAAACCGAGCCGATAAAAGAAAAGGAAAATGACATAGTGGATAATCTTAAGGATAATTGGTACTATATTGAAATAGGAGAGCAGACAGAGGGATGAAAAATATTGTACTGATTGGTATGCCGGGTGCAGGAAAAAGCACTATCGGGGTTCTGCTTGCAAAGTCAATGGGCTATGATTTTCTTGATACCGACCTTGTAATACAAAGTCAGCAGAAATCAAAGCTGCAGGAGATAATTGACGAGCAGGGGATAGAAGCTTTTCTGAAATGTGAGGAACAGGCACTTTTATCGGCGGACTGCGAAAAGACGATAATAGCTACAGGCGGCTCTGCTGTATTTTCTGAAAAGGGAATGGAGCATCTGAAGAAAAACGGAGTCTGCGTTTATCTTAAGGTTGATGAACAGGAGCTTATCCGAAGATTACGCAACATAAAGACAAGAGGAATAGCCTGCAGGAAGGGTGAAACTGTAGCACAGATAATAGCTCAGCGTGAGGCGTACTATAATAAGTATGCTGATATCACAATCGAATGTGAAAACACCTCCGCAGAAGATGTGGTAGGAAAGATAATTGATTTTATAGAAAACTGAAAAATTAAGCGGATATATCTTGTGATATAACCGCTTCAGCGTGTAGACAAAGTATTTGTCTACACGCTGGCAGACGAAGAAAAAC
>JAZSHW010000020.1:0-14188 GCA_045533495.1 Ruminiclostridium sp.
ATTATTACATCGGGCTTTTCTGTAAGCTCGTAAACAGATTTTACAACCGGGAAGTTGCTGTATTGTTCAGTCACAAGGTCGATACCTGCACATACTCTGCAGTCATCTCTTGCGGCTATAATATCAGCTATTACTCTGCCCATTTTTCCGCAAGCACCTGTTAAAGCGATATTAGTCATTTTAAAATTCCTCTCAAGATGTTTTTACTGTGTAAGACCGAGCTTTTCCATTGAAGAGAAGAGCTTTGCAATCTTTTCATCTTCCATTCTGACAAGGGGGAGTCTGCATTCTCCTACATTCTTACCCATAATGTTCATAGCTTCCTTTACAGGAATGGGGTTTACATCTATAAACAGATTGTTTGTGAATTCAAGATACTTTAACTGAAGTTCAGCAGCTGCTTTGTAGTTTCCGTCAAGGCAGAACTGAGCCATATCGTGAGTTTCCTTAGGACAGCAGTTTGCAAGAACTGAGATAACACCCTTGCCGCCAAGTGACATAATAGGTACTATCTGATCGTCATTACCGGAATAGATGTCAAGATCTGTTTCGGCTGCAAGCTGAGCTACCGCACTGATATTTCCGCTTGCTTCCTTGGCAGCTACTATATTCTTGTGCTGAGCTAACTTCTTATATGTATCAATTGTGATGTTTACACCTGTTCTGCTGGGAACGTTGTAAAGAATGATAGGAATATTTACGCTGTCTGCAACAGCTGTAAAGTGAGCTATAAGACCTCTCTGTGATGTCTTATTGTAGTAAGGGGTAACAAGAAGGAGTGCATCTGCACCAAGCTTTTCAGCTTCTATTGAAAGATCAACCGCATACGCTGTATCGTTACTGCCTGTACCTGCAATTACAGGTACACGTTTTGCAACCTTTTCAACGCAGAAGCGGATGCATTCAATATGTTCTTCGTCCGTCATTACTGCAGATTCGCCTGTAGTACCGCATACTACGATAGCGTCTGTGCTACCTGCGATCTGTTCTTCTATAATTTCAGCAAACCTATCATAATTTATTGATCCGTCCTCATACATAGGAGTTATGATAGCAACTGCTGAACCTGTAAAAATTGTATTCTTCATAATAATTATCCTTTGTTAAAGTGGTTATTAGTCAAAATATCCCTTTGCGGCATAAAGCTCAGCCATTTCAACAGCACCGCCTGCGGCACCTCTTAATGTATTGTGTGAAAGGCATACGAATTTGTAATCGTACTGTGTATCTTCTCTTAAACGGCCGATGGAAACCGCCATACCGTTTTCAAGATTTCTGTGAAGCTTTGCCTGAGGCATATTGTCTTCCTCAAAGTAGTTTAAGAACTGCTTAGGAGCAGAGGGAAGCTCTAAATCCTGAGGAACACCCTTGTATTCCTTCCAGATCTGAAGGATTTCTTCCTTTGAAGGCTTGTTTTCAAAGCTTACAAATACAGCTGCAAAGTGACCGTTTGAAACGGGAACTCTTAAGCACTGTGTTGTAATAGAAGGGGACTGAGCCTTAACGATCTTGTCGCCTTCGATTGTACCCCATACCTTTAAAGGTTCCTGTTCAGACTTTTCTTCTTCACCACCGATGAAGGGGATGAGGTTGTCAACCATTTCAGGCCATGTGTCAAAAGTCTTGCCTGCACCTGAAATTGCCTGATATGTACAAGCGAGAACATTTTTGATGCCGAACTTTCTTAAGGGGTTAAGAGCGGGAACATAGCTCTGGATGGAGCAGTTTGACTTAACAGAGATAAAGCCTCTCTTTGTGCCAAGACGCTTTTTCTGGGCTTCAACTATAGCCATATGCTCATCGTTTATTTCAGGGATGATCATAGGAACATCATCTGTAAAGCGGTGTGCTGAGTTGTTGGACATAACAGGGCATTCGTGCTTTGCGTAAGCTTCTTCAAGAGCTTTGATTTCATCCTTTTTCATATCAACTGCACAGAATACGAAGTCAACAGAGGATGCAATCTTTTCGATATCTGCTGTAGCATCCATAACTACGATATCTTCCATCGCCTTGGGCATGGGCTTTTCAATAAGCCATCTTGAGCCAACCGCTTCCTTGTATGTCTTGCCTGCAGAACGGGGAGAAGCAGCTAAAGCTGTTACTGTAAACCAGGGATGATTTTCAAGAAGAACAGCAAAACGCTGACCTACCATACCTGTTGCACCGATAATACCTACCTTGTAGTTTTTCATAGTTTTTCACCTTTTCCTTTTGTTGTTTTTTATTTTTATAAAAAAAGCCGCTTGCAGTTGCAGGCGACTATAATAAGCTGATGATAGTATGATGACATATTGACGTTTATTTGTCGATAGCTCTCCATCTTAAGCTTACTGCTTGATGACAATTCTGTATTTGTTCAATACAGAACCAGATACATAAGCACCGACACTTATGTTCTTCGGCGGTTTATCCTTTTGCCGTTACAATCCGTCGGCGGATTGGCGTAACGGGTACTTTTCATCACCGCACCTCTACCTGCTCTTATTACTATACCACATTGGTATTCTTTTGTCAATGCTAAAAAGGTAAAATTTTTATTTGATTTTTTCCTTATTTTATGTTATGATAAGATGATACATTATTTTTTGTTAAGGATGTTCTAAAATTATGCTCAAATCAGATTTTTATTACGATCTTCCTGAGGAACTTATCGCTCAGACTCCGGTAGAGCCAAGAGACAGCTCAAGGCTTATGAAAATAGACAGAGAAACAGGCAAAGTCAATCACGATAGATTTTATAATATATGCAATTACTTTGAAAAAGGTGACCTTCTTGTAATGAACGATTCAAAGGTTTTTCCTGCGAGAATTTTCGGTACAAAGATCGGCACAGGTGCTGCGGTTCAGTTTTTGCTTCTTGACCAGATTTCCCATACAAGATGGGAGGTTATGGTGAAACCGGGCAAACGCCTTAAAATCGGTACAAAGGTTGATTTCTCAGGTCTTATGACCGCTGAAATTGTGGATGTAGCAGAAGGCGGTAACAGAATTGCCGAATTTACGTTCGATGGCAATATTTTTGATGTACTCGATAAGATAGGTCAGATGCCATTACCTCCGTATATCACCGCAAAGCTTGAAAATAAAAACAGATATAATACTATTTATTCTAATGAAGTAGGCTCTGCGGCGGCACCTACGGCAGGACTCCATTTTACTGAGAATGTATTTGAAACGCTTAAAAATAAGGGCGTTGATACAGCGTTTGTTACTCTTCATGTTGGTCTTGGCACTTTCCGTCCTGTAAAAGAGGACAATATTTTAGATCACAAAATGCATATAGAGCATTATTCTATCCCTGAGGAAACCGCACAGAAGATAAAGGAGTGCAAAGCGAGAGGTGGCAGGGTGATTGCTGTAGGTACAACAAGTTGCCGTACCCTTGAGTCTGCTGCATCACTGAATGAAAATAATGAAATAACTGCTTGTTCAAAGGATACGGGGATTTTTATTTACCCGGGTTATAAGTTTAAAGTGATAGACGGACTTATTACCAATTTCCATCTTCCTGAAAGCACCCTTATTATGCTTGTAAGTGCGTTTTTAGGCAGAGAAAAGACACTTGAAGCCTATAAAACTGCAATTGATGAAAGATACAGATTTTTCAGTTTTGGCGATAGTATGATAATAATCTGATAAAAGGTACAGAAAATGAAAACAGAAAAGGTAACATTACCTGAAAAGTGTAGAATAATCTGCGTTAGCGACATACACGGTCATGCTGATGATTTTGAGAGATTACTGAAAAAATGCGAATATGATCCTGAAAGGGATTATCTCTTTATTCTTGGCGATATTCTCGAAAAGGGAAAACAGAATATAAAAACACTCCGTCTTGTAAAAAGGCTTTGTGAAAATAGAAAAGCGATCTGTATACAGGGTAATAACGATACTATGTGTGAGCGTATGGCGTACAGGGATAACAAGGAAAAATTCCTGTCGAGATTAATCTCCCGACCCGAAAATACGTATATGGATATGGCCAAGGAAATCGGTATTACTGATTTTACAGAAGATTTTGATAGTAAAAGAAAAAAGGTAAACGAATCTTTTAAAGATGAACTGGATTTTATTAGAAATTTACCTTTTGCTATAGATACAAAGGATTATGTGTTCGTACATGCAGGTGTAGAAAACCGCCCAGATTGGGAAAACAGTGCAGAAGTTGTAATACAGAACGATTACTGGTGGCTGAGAAAAGAGCATTCTCTTTCTAAAACCGTTGTAGTTGGACATTTTCCTTGCTATAATTTCTCCCGTTCAAAGAACACAAATCTGCCGATAATAGATACTAAAAAACGCATTATAGATATAGATGGCGGATGCAGTGTAAAATGGGTAGGACAGCTTAACGGCTTTATTATCACTAAAGATGGTGATAATTACTGCTATGAAACAAGATTTATTCCTCTTGTATCAGAAAGTATAGTTACAAAGGATTATAATCCCGACAGAAGCTACAAATATCTTGATTATGAAAAGAGCAATCTTGAAATAATCACAAAAGATGGTGTTTTCCTTGATGTGAGGAATAAAGCAGATGGCACAACAGGAAGGATTCCCGAATGTTGTACAGGTCAGTGGGACGGAAATCTTCATGGTTGGATTAATCTTGACAGCTTTGTAAAGGTAAATAAAGGTGATAAATATTATATATACGGAGAATTTGGTGATTATTATATCGGACTTTGCGAAAACGGTCAAGTCGGAATGATACCGAAGGAATGTATTTAAAGGAGCAACTAAATGTATAAGCTTATCAAAACAGACGGAACTGCCAGACGAGGCGAATTTCATACACCTCACGGTGTGATACAGACTCCATTTTTTATGAATGTCGGAACTTCTGCCGCAATCAAGGGCGGTATTTCTTCACTTGATTTAAAAGATTTAAAATGTCAGGTAGAGCTTTGCAATACCTATCATCTTCATGTAAGACCCGGAGATAAGGTTATCTATAAAATGGGTGGTCTTCACAAGTTTATGAACTGGGACAAGCCTATTCTTACAGATAGCGGCGGATTTCAGGTGTTCTCACTTGCTAAGCTTCGCAAGATAAAGGAAGAAGGCGTATATTTCAATTCCCACGTTGATGGTAAAAAGATCTTTATGGGGCCTGAAGAAAGTATGCAGATACAGTCAAATCTTGCATCAACAATAGCAATGGCATTTGACGAATGTGTTGAAAACCCTGCACCGTATGATTATGTAAAGAAATCTGTTGATCGTACAACAAGATGGCTTCAGCGTTGCATTGATGAGATGGCAAGACTTAATTCTCTGCCTGAAACTATTAATAAGCAGCAGATGCTTTTTGCGATAAATCAGGGTGGTACTTATGATGACCTAAGAGCAGAGCACATGAAGACAATATCTCAGATGGATGTAAACGGTATAGCTATTGGCGGACTTGCAGTAGGTGAGCCTACAGAGGTTATGTATCACATAATAGATACTGTAATTCCTCACGCACCTAAGGACAAGCCGAGATATCTGATGGGCGTCGGAACGCCTTCAAATATCATTGAGGCTGTTTACAGGGGCGTTGATATGTTCGACTGTGTTATGCCAAGCCGTAATGCAAGACACGCTACTGTATTCACCTGGAATGGTATTACCCATGTTACAAATCAGTGCTTTGAAACAGATTCACTACCTATTGACCCTGAATGTGATTGTCCGACGTGCCGAAATTTCTCTCGTGCATACATCAGACATCTCTTTAAATCCGGAGAAATGCTTGGTGGCAGACTCGCAGTTCAACATAATCTTTATTTTTATAATACTCTTATGGAGAAAATAAGAGATGCTATCGATAATGATTGTTATGAACAGTTCAGAAATCACTATTCTCCGCTGCTTGCACAGAAGTTGAAGTAGTACACAAGTCTTTATTTCAAATTTCTTGCAATTTTCACTTATATGTGTTACAATAAAAAATAGTTTATAAAAAAATATAATTATTTTTGGAGATAATATGAAACTTATTAATATCGGTTATGGAAACACAGTTAATTCAGACAGAGTGATAGCAGTAGTCAGTGCAGATGCCGCACCTGTGAAACGCATTATTTCTTCTGCTAAGGACAACAATACCGCAATTGATGCAACCTGCGGAAAAAAGACCAAAACAGTAATTATAACCGACAGCAATCATGTAATAATGTCTGCTCTTGATATATCTCATTTTACAGGTATATCTGATATGTCAGAAAGCAAGACGGAATAATAGGGAGGAAAACAAAATGAGTGTTAAAAACAAAGGAATTCCGATAGTTGTATCAGCACCCTCAGGATGCGGTAAGGACACTATTTTAGAACAGCTTTTCAAGATAAATGATAATCTTGCTTATTCGGTTTCAGCTACAACAAGAGCTATGCGAGAAGGTGAAGTGGACGGAGTAAGCTATCATTTCCACACTCGTGAAAGCTTCGAAAAGATGATTGCTGATGGGGAAGTACTCGAATATACCGAATACTGCGGGAATTACTATGGCACACCTAAAAAAGCGGTACTTGATATGCTTGATGAAGGTAAGGATGTAATACTCAAAATAGAAGTGGAAGGTGCAATGAATATCAAGAAGATTTTCCCCCAGTGCGTTATGATATTTATTCTCCCTCCTTCAATCAACGAGCTTGACAGAAGACTCCGTAAAAGAGGTACGGAAACCGAAGAAACTATAAAGGCAAGAATTACTCAGGCAAGAAATGAGCTTTTATTTGCCGATAAGTTTGATTTCCTTGTTGTAAACGGTGATCTTGATAAGGCGGTAAACGATGTAAATACAGTCATTTTATCAGAAAAAATGGCAGCCTCAAGAAACCTTCAGCTTTTGGAAGAGATTAAAAATTCGTAATGAGTGAATATCCTGTTCATAATGACAACAAACCAAGAACAATAGTTTCTGTGGTTGTTGATAAGGCTTTATTCAGCTTTGATATTGCTTTTGATTACAAACTTCCTGATAGCAGCAATGCTGTTGTCGGTCAAAGAGTGGTAGTACCTTTTGGCAAGGGCGGAAAGAAAAAGGTAGGACTTATCGTAGATATAAAAAAAGGTATTCCTGAAAATCGTCTTAAGGAAGTATTCTGTCTTGTAAACGATGGGATAATTCTGAATGATGAAATGTTATTCCTTGTAAAATGGCTTAAGGAAAATACCTTTTGTACATATTTTGATGCAGTGAAGACTATTCTTCCCGGAGGACTTGCTCTTAATGTAGCAGAGAAATACCAGCTTAACGAAGAGTTTTTGAAAGCTCCTGACAATTTCTCTCTCACAGAAACAGAAAAAGGCTATGCAGCGATGCTTATGGCTTGTAAATCTGTAAAAGAATTGAATGATGTAATAGAATTTGGCTTTGAGGATGGCAAAAAGCAGTACATTTCAAAGCTTGCCCAAAAGAATGTATTGCTTGTTGCTGATGTAATAAAACAGAGAGTCGGAGATGAAACAGAAAAGAATGTTCGTCTCACCGACTATTTTCTGAGCGGTGAATACTTTGAAAATGGAGGAAAATCACTCACCTCAAAACAAACAAAGGTCGCCGATTTTCTTACAGATGTAGTTACCGCATCTGTAAAAGAAGTTATGTATACTTGTACAGTTACAAAGGCGGTAATATCAAATCTTGAAAAAATCGGAGTTGCTGAAACCTTTGATAATGTAATTTCCCGATCTCTTACTGCCGATGCAAAGGCAGTAAAAAGTATTGATGATATAACTCTTTCAGATGAGCAGAATACGGCATATAATGGTATTTCAGCTATGATGAAAGAAAATAAACCCCGTTGTGCTCTTTTAAAGGGCGTTACGGGCAGTGGCAAGACAACAGTATTTCTAAAACTTATAGATAAGGCATTAAAAGCCGATAAAACTGCACTTATGCTTGTCCCTGAAATTTCTCTTACTCCGCAGATGGTGAGGAATTTCACCGATCTTTTCGGAAATAAGGTAGCTGTAATTCATAGCAATCTTTCACTCGGACAGAGAATGGATGAATATAAACGTATAAGGGACGGCGAGGCAACCGTAGTCATAGGTACAAGAAGTGCCGTATTTGCTCCTTTGCAGAACATAGGGATAATTGTTATAGACGAAGAGGGTGAACATACTTATAAATCAGAGAAAGCCCCTCGTTATCATGCAAGAAACGTTGCAAAGCAGAGAGCTTTTTATCATAACGCTACATTGCTTTTAGCTTCTGCTACTCCAAGTCTTGATTCTGCATACAATACGGACATAGGCAAGTATACACTTTTTGAGATGAAAAACAGATACAGCAGATCGGTTCTTCCAGAAGTGTATATTGTTGATATGAAGGTTGAAAATGAGCTTGGAAACAGAAGTAACTTCAGTCGTGTATTGATAGATGAAATAAGAGAAAACCTCTCAAAAGGTGAACAAACGATACTTCTTTTAAACAGAAGAGGTTATCACACATATATGAACTGTATAAAATGCGGAGAGGTATATTCCTGTCCAAACTGCAATATTCCGCTGACGTATCATAAGTTCAACAACTCTTTAATATGTCATTACTGCGATTATACAGAACATTTCAATGGCAAGTGTAAGGCTTGCGGCTCAAAGTTTATCCATAGCTCAGGTACCGGTACTCAACGTATTGAGGACGAGCTTGCAATGCTTTTTCCGACAGCTAAAATACTTCGTATGGACGCAGATACGACTATGAGCAAAAGCTCTTATGAGATAAATTTCGATAAATTTAAAAATGGCGAATACGATATAATGGTCGGTACTCAGATGATAGCTAAAGGACTTGATTTTGAGAATGTGACTCTTGTCGGTGTGCTGATGATAGACAAATCTCTTTATGCAGGAGATTATCTCGGCTACGAAAAGACTTTTTCGCTGGTTACACAGGTTGTCGGCAGATGTGGCAGAGGAAGTAAGAAGGGAAGAGCGTATCTTCAGACCTATACTCCTGACCACTATGTTCTTAATCTTGCTGCAGAACAGGATTTTGATGAGTTTTTCCGTCAGGAAACAGAAATCAGAAAAACGTTACTTTTCCCTCCGTTCTGCGATCTTTGCGTTGTTGGATTTTCGGCTTTTGATGATCGTATATGCGAAAAGGGTGCAAAAGCCTTTTTAGCCATCATCAAGAAAAACCTTGAGGGGAAAAACATCCCCATAAGGATATTAGGGCCTTCAAAAAGCTCAGTAGCAAGGATAAACGGAAAATTCAGATACAGAATTATAATAAAGTGCAAAAATAACAAGCTTTTCAGAGAAGTGATGTACAAATCACTTCAGGATGCATATAAATCACCTGCTCTTGATAAGGTGAGCTTTTATGCGGATCTGAATGGTGAAATTACATAAAATAAAGAAAGGTGACTAAAATGGCAAAGAGAAATATTGTTAAGAATGGTGACGAAGTTTTAAGAAAAAAATGCAGAGATGTAACTGTATTTGATGACAAACTCTGGGCGTTACTTGATGATATGTATGAAACTATGCAGGAGGCTAACGGCGTTGGACTTGCAGCACCTCAGGTCGGCATACTTCGTAAAGTGGTTGTAATAGATGTAGGCGACGAAAACGGAAAGATAGAGCTTATCAATCCTGTTATAGTATCTATGAAGGGAAAACAGAGAGATCTTGAAGGATGCCTTTCTGTGCCTGATTTATGGGGTTATGTTGTACGTCCTGAAAAAGTAAAGGTCAAAGCTTTAAACAGACTTGGCAAGGAATTTGAGATCGATGGCGAGGGACTTCTTGCAAGAGCACTCTGCCACGAGGTTGACCATTTAAGCGGAGTAATGTTTATAGATAAGGCCGAAGAACTGGTTACAGGAGACCAGCTCGAAGATAAAAAATAATTATATAGGATGATTTAATAATGAATATAGTTTTTATGGGTACGCCCGACTTTGCTGTTTCAGCACTTTCAGCTATTGCTGAAAAGCATAATGTAATGGCTGTATTTACGCAACCAGATAAGCCCAAAAACAGAGGAAAGAAAATGCAATTTCCTCCTGTCAAGGAAAGAGCGGTAGAGCTTGATATACCTGTTTACCAGCCTCTCTCACTGAGAAAGGGTGATGATGCTGTTTCGTCTCTTGAAACATTAAAAAGCTTGAATCCTGATTGTATTGTTGTAGCGGCTTATGGTCAGATACTCCCTAAGGAAATTCTTGACCTGCCAAAGTATGGCTGCATCAACATACACGCTTCACTTTTACCGAAATACAGAGGTGCAGCTCCTATTCAGTGGTGTATAATAGATGGCGAAAAGCAGACAGGTGTTACTACTATGATGATGGCAGAAGGACTTGATACAGGCGATATGCTGCAGTCTGCAGTAGTAGAGATAACCGATACAATGACTGCGGGAGAGCTTCATGATATACTTGCTGAAAAGGGTGCAGAGCTTATTCTGACAACTCTCGATGCTGCTGAAAAGGGGCTACTTTCTCCCGAAAAACAGGATGACAATCTCTCCTGCTATGCTTCTATGATCAGCAAGGATATGTGCAGAATAGATTTTTCTAAATCTGCACAAGATGTATATAACTTTGTAAGAGGAATGTCACCGGCTCCTTGTGCTTATACTTTTATTGCAGAAAAAAGACTTAAAGTATATATGGCTCAGCTTTGCAATATAAAATCAGACAAACCTTGCGGTATGGTTATAGATACCAATGATTTTGTTGTAGTTTGCGGAGATAATAATTGTGTAAAGCTTACAGAGGTTCAGGGTGAAGGCGGAAAGCGTATGAACGCCCGTGATTTTCTGAGAGGGAATAAGCTTTCTGAGGACGTAATTTTAGGTTAATTGTTTATTTGCAGTTTGAGAGGTTGTCGATATGGATTATTTATTTGACAGTATGACGACATATATTCTGCTGATTGTAGCGATGATATTTTCGCTTTATGCTTCCTATAATGTTAATTCTACTTTCAAAAAGTATAGTGGGATAAACAGTTCAAGAGGGCAGACGGCGGCAGAAATTGCAAGACAGATACTTGACAGTAATGGACTTTATGATATTACAGTTGTGTCTGTGGTGGGTAATCTGACAGACCATTATGACCCTAAAAGAAAGATAATTGCATTATCAACACCGGTATATAGCAGTACTTCTGTTGGTGCTATAGGAGTTGCTGCACACGAAGTCGGACATGCTATACAGTATGCAAAAGGATACCTGCCTATAAAAATCAGAATGACTATTTTGCCTATAGCACAGTTTGGTTCACGAGTTTGGCTTATAATTTTTCTGATGGGTATTTTCTTCAGCTTGCCGATACTCAGAAATATTGGTATAATATTATTTGCGGCAATTGCTCTTTTTCAGCTGATAACATTGCCTGTTGAATTCAATGCAAGCGGCAGAGCAATTAAGACTATTGAAAATCAAGGCATATTATATGGCAACGAAATAAAAGGTGCAAGAAAAACACTGAATGCAGCTGCAATGACTTATGTAGCAGCGCTCGCATTATCTTTAACACAGCTTTTAAGACTTATCACAGCAACAAGACGAAGATGACAGATTATTGGAGGACAACATGAAAAATGCACGACAGATAACACTTGATCTTCTTATAAAAATGGATATGTCAGGTGCTTATTCAAATATTATTCTTGATAATATGTTCAATGCCGAAAGAACAAACAGCCGGGATAAAGCGTTTGTTACAGCTCTTTTTTATGGCGTTCTCGAAAGAAAAATGACGCTGGATTATCTTATAAGGTATTATTCAAGTGTTGAGTTTGATAAAATATCAGTTGCAGTAATTCAGATCCTCAGAATGGGATTTTATCAGCTTTTGTATATGAATTCTGTTCCTGAAAGTGCGGCTGTAAACGAGTCGGTATCTCTTATGGATTACGCAGGTGCAGAAAAGGCAAAAGGCTTTGTCAATGCAATTCTTCGTAGTTTTATCCGTGATGGAAAAAATATTGACTACAAAGATCTTCAGGACGAGGCAAAGCTTTCGATTATGTATTCTTGCCCAAAGTGGCTTATAAAAAAATGGGATAATGAGCTTGGAGAGCAAAAGACATTAGCACTTTTAAAAGCGTCCTTTGGCAGACCGCCTTTGTACGCAAGAGTTAATTCTTTTAAATACAGCGTGGATGAAGTTATCTCTTGTCTTGCAAAGGACAAAATAAAGGCTGTAAAAAACAGTCTTATAGATAACTGTATAGAAATATCCAATTCAAGAGGAATTGAAAGCTGTCTTGCTTTCAGAAAGGGAATGTTTCACATTCAGGATATTTCCTCACAGATTTGTTGTAAGATAATATCACCGGTTTTTAATGAAACGGTTGTTGATATGTGTTCAGCTCCGGGTGGTAAGACCTTCACCTGTGCTGAAATTATGTCAAACAGAGGAAAGATTTACAGCTATGATCTTTACGATGGTAAAGTTTCCGTTATTAAAAACGGTGCTGCAAGACTTGGACTTGATATAATACGAGCTGCAGAAAACGATGCTTCAAAGCCAAATCCCGAAATACCTATGGCTGATAAGGTTATTTGTGATGTTCCTTGCTCCGGGCTTGGTGTAATAAGAAGAAAACCTGAAATAAAATATAAACCGATGAAAAGTCTGGAGGGCTTATCACCCATCCAGCTTACAATACTTAATAATGCCGCATCTTATGTAAAGGTTGGCGGAACACTTATTTATTCTACCTGTACAGTAAGCAAGGCGGAAAATCAGGATGTTGTAGAAGAATTTCTGAAGTCTCATCCCGAATTTGTACCGGTAGTTGTACCGGTGGGTGTAAGAGGTGTTGAGGATAGCTATATGAGAACTATGCTTCCTTCAGAAACCGGAGGAGATGGGTTCTTTGCGGCAACGCTCAGGAGAATAAAATAACCGTTCTTATAACAGGAGTATTATGAACAAAATTGACATATTGTCACTAAGTTTTGAAGAATTACAGGCAAAGATTACAGATATAGGTGAGCAGAAATTCAGAGCGAAGCAGATATTCGACTGGCTTCATGTGAAGAAAGTTACAAATTTTACCGAAATGTCTAACCTTTCTGCACAACTAAGAGAAAAGCTTGAAAACTTTTTTTGGATAAACTCACTAAAAATCAAAAAAAGACTTGTATCTGACATCGATAATACTGTAAAATATCTATATGGGCTTTGTGACGGAGAGAATGTTGAATCTGTAGTTATGGAATATAAACACGGAAACAGCATTTGTATATCTACCCAGGTCGGATGTAAAATGGGATGTAAATTCTGTGCATCGACAAAAGCAGGCTTTGTGAGAAATCTTGAACCATCTGAAATGCTTCTTCAGATATATGAAAGTGAGCGTGACAGTGGTAAGAAAATAAATCACATAGTACTTATGGGAATCGGAGAGCCGCTTGATAACTATGATAATGTTATCAAGTTCTTACAGCTTATTTCTTCTAAGGATGATATGAGTCTGCGTCATGTATCACTATCAACCTGCGGACTGGTTGATAAAATATACGATCTTGCTAAGCTGAAGTTGGGTGTTACTTTGTCGATATCGCTTCATGCACCTACAGACAAGCTCAGAAGTGAGATAATGCCTATAAATGACAAATATAACATCAGCAAGCTTATGACTGCCTGCAAGGACTATTTTAAAGAAACGGGCAGACGCATAAGCTACGAGTTTTCGCTTATTGATGGTGTGAACGATAATAGAGAAACCGCTGATGCTCTTATAAAGCTTCTTAAAGGTCAGAATTGCCATGTCAATCTGATACCCGTGAATGAAATAAAAGAGGGTGCTTTTAAAAGAAGTAATTCTGTCGAAAAATTCCGACAGATGCTCTGCGACGGAGGGCTTAATGCAACAGTAAGAAGAACACTTGGTGCAGATATAAGTGCCGCTTGCGGACAATTAAGACGAGATAATGAGTAAAGGGAGAACCATCATTTATGAAGGTTTATTCAAAGACGGATATAGGGAATTTCCGCGAGGAAAACCAGGACGCAGTCTGGACAGGTGAACTTACGGACGGGGCAATTGCTGTTATTCTATGCGATGGTATGGGTGGACAGAATGCCGGTGCGGTAGCAAGTGCGAATACGGTAAAGTTCGTAAAAGAAAGACTGGAAAAGGGCTTTCGTGCTGAAATAACAAGAAATCAGATAAGAAATCTGCTTATTACGTCAGTTACAGCCGCAAATAGCGTAGTGTAT
>JAZSHW010000077.1:0-7592 GCA_045533495.1 Ruminiclostridium sp.
GAGAAAGCCGTGCGGTTGAGTACGCAAAATAATTTGTATTTATCAAAACCAAATAAATACCCCGTGTAACTCAACACGGGGTATTTTTGAAGACGTATATTACAAACAGTAAAAATGAAAGAAGGTTGTTTATGCCAAAAACCATATTCGGTACAACCGAAAAATCAAACTTCATACTGAATATGAATTACAAAACCGTCAGAAGATGGGTTATGTTAATTCTCTGCGCCTGCATAATCGTGCCGCTTATCGGAGGTATGGTTATTCTTGCTGTTGACAAGGCAAGCTTTTTCCTTGGCTCTTTCCTTTATATATCAGGCTTCTCCTGCATACTTTTTTATATAGTATTGCTGCTGAGAAAGGATATTGAATTCAGGAAATACCCGGTTGCATGGCTTATAATCGGGCTCGCTGTGCTGACCTTTGCTTCGTATTACCGTGTTGCCCTCAGCGGCGGTGCACAGGAATACATCAACACAGCGCTTCTCGGTGAGATGGGAAGATACGAAGGCCTGCTCTCACTCTTCGCTTACTTCGGAATTTTTCTCCTTGCAACTGCTGTTATGAAGTATTCTTCAGTAAAGATAATTTTCGACGTGCTTATCGGCGCAGGAATTATTCAGGCGCTCGTTGCGGTTATGCAGCATATTCCATGGGGCTTCCCGTCAGATTTCAGAGAGCTTCCTGCACTGCTTCTCCTTAAAGAAGTGCACCTCTCCAGCGGCCTTTCCGACAGCCCGATTTTCTACGGCTCATTCCTTACAATTGTAACCGCCGTTGCTGTTGCAGGTGCAATCTACGACAAGAATGTAATCCGTGCAAGAATTTACGGCGCTTCAGCTGTGCTGTTCTTCCTTACATCGCTTTTCACCTCGTCGGTTGTTCCGCTTATCGGTATCGGCACGGCGCTTGCTGCAACATTTGTAATCGAACTTACCGCCGGCAAAAAGGTTACAACCTTTGAAGCAGGCTGGCTGAAAACCTCTGGCAAAAGACTTGCCGCAATTCTTGTTGCATTCGCTGCTGTTTTCGGAATTGTTTTTGCAGCACAGGGCATTTATCTCCGTGACAAGGCTATCGCTTATACCGACGGTCTGCACAGACTTTTCATTACCCCTGGGTCACCGTCCCCGATTAATGATGCGTCCCTCTGGGAAATCGGCGCTGAAAGAAGCCTTATCATGATCAAGGATCACCCTATCCTCGGCATCGGACCTGATATGTTTGCAAAATATCAGAACACTGACGAGCTCAATGATGACAGTATCGACAAAAGCTACAACGAATATCTTTACGTTGCCGCAACACGTGGTATACCATCACTGCTGATTTATATCGCTCTTGTCGGCGCAACACTTTTCCGCCTTGTCAAAGACCTGAAGCAGTTCAGCGACGACCGTGAAAAATGGTTCAGACCTGCATTGCTCACAGCAATCCTTGCTTACTCCGTTCAGGCATTCTTCAGCGCAAGCGCAGTAACGGTTGCTCCGTTCTTCTGGCTGCTTATGGGAATAAGCTGGTCAAAGTTCACTGATGAAAAGGCAAAATAATTTTCATGCATACTGATGCGGGAGGAATGATTTTCTCCCGCATCTTTTTCGTGCAGAAAATGTCTGATAATGTAAACCTTTACTGCACAAATCAGTTCAAGCTGTTGCGGAAAAGCTGTGTAAATATGTTGTGAATTGACATAGAAATATATAACGGAAACATGGTATAATAATTACAGATGTTTTTTCGAAATAAAGGAAAAGGCTGGTTTTATTATTATGTTTAATGTTGCTGTTGCACAATCAGGCGGTCCTACTGCCGCTATCAACTCCTCGCTGGCAGGTGTTTTTACCGCTGCTCTTGAGAGCGAGGAAATCGGAACAATCTTCGGCTCGATAAACGGTATCGAAGGTGTTCTCCGTGACGAATTTGTCGACCTTCAGAAAATTCTTACTTCCGAATATGACGTGGAGTTGCTCATGAAAACTCCGTCAACAGTCCTCGGCTCATGCCGTTTCAAGCTGAAAAATGCCGACGAGGACGACTCCGACTACCGCAAGGCTGCCGAGGTTTTTGCAAAGCATAATATCAGAGCCTTCTTCTATATCGGCGGCAACGACTCAATGGATACCGTTATGAAGCTTGACGACTATTTTAAAAAGCACGATGTTGATATCAAGGTTGTCGGTGTACCCAAGACTATTGATAACGACCTGCCCGAAACAGATCTTACACCGGGCTTTGGTTCTGCGGCAAAGTATGTAGCCACTTCTCTGCAGGAGATCATCCGCGACAGCCGTGTATACTCTATTCCTTCTATTACTATAGTAGAAATAATGGGCAGAGATGCAGGCTGGCTTACAGCGTCCTCTTGTGTACTGCGTGCCAACGGCGAACCTGCTCCCCACATGATATATCTGCCCGAAAGAGAATTTTCTATTGAAAAATTCCTTGATGACATACGTCTTGCCCAGCAGAAATACAAGGCTGTAGTTGTAGCAGTATCAGAGGGCATAGACTGCTCAGGCGGTAAAACAGGCGTTGTAGACGCTTTCGGTCATTCTTACCTTTCAGGTGTCGGCAAGTATCTTGAAAACATAACAAGGGAAAGAATAGGCTGCAAGGTGCGTTCTATCGAGCTTAATGTAATGCAGAGATGCGGCTCGCATATCGCATCCCTCACCGACCTTGAGGAAGCGGAAAAAATCGGTGCGGAGGCTGTAAAATCTGCTATAGAATACGGACTCTCAGGTGTTATGATGACTTTCAAGCGTATCAGCAACAATCCCTACAGAGTCGATATCGTTCCCTGTGATGTAAGGGAGTGTGCAAACAAGGCTAAATACTTCCCTAAGGAATGGATAAACGATGAAGGAAACAATGTAACTATTGACGCTCTTAACTATTTCCTACCTTTAATAAAGGGCGAACCTGTTATAGAATATAAAAATGGCATCCCCGTTCATTTCAGACTTAATCAATAAGCACAAAAATAGTAAAATTCGGCATAAAACGCTGAGTTTTACTATTTTTTACTTAATTTAAGCAGAAAACTAACGCAAATTTAACATCTTTGCACAAAAAGGCAAAAATTATTTTATCTATTTTGTACATTGACATAAAGCTGTTCAGATGGTAAAATTATTGTACAATGCTACATATAGGTTGTAGTATTAAAAAATACTTTATAAAGTTTTTTTACAAGGAGGACTTAACCAATGCAGTTAAGAAAAATTATTGCTGGTGTAGCAGCATTCGCTGTTGCATCAAGTTCACTCGCGATTGCAGCAAGTGCAGCACTCGCTGAGCTCTCAGGCACAGCTCACGCTGGTTTAGAATACGGAGCAGGTGCACAGGGCAAGTACATAGTACAGGTTTACAATGTAGGTAATGAAGCTGAAAACAAGCCCGCTACAGATTACAACCTCGATCTCGCTTCTATCGACGGTGCAAGAGTTACTGTTTCTCTTGACAAGGATGATGCTGTCGTTGGTGACGCTTGGGCTGAAATGTTCGAAGGTGCTATCGGTGGCGGTATCGTAATGTCCGTTAACGGTGGTGACATCGTACAGTATGAAAACCCCGACGATCCTTTCTGCCCTGAATCAGCTCAGTGGGGCACATACAACTGGCAGACACAGAACTGGTGGGGATGCACATACACAAACGCTGATGGCGAAGAAGTTTGCACAGACCCCAACTATGATGAAGACGAATCAAACGATAATCCTATCTCCACAAAGTCTCTTGGCGATGGCGTTTATGAAATTACAGGTACAGGCTTCGTAAACCCCCTCTCCTGCACAACAGACGAATGGGAAATTGATGAAATCGGTTGCTTCCAGATGGCATTCCAGGAATGGGGTACAGACTTTGTTCCCATTGAAGTGCTCAAGTTCGAAGTTCTTGATGTAAATGGCAACGTTCTTATTGAATATGATCAGCTTGGTAATCCTACAGTTAAGGCTGGTACAGATGAACCCACAGACGAGCCTACAGATGAACCTACAGACGAACCTACAGACGAACCCACAGACGAACCCACAGACGAACCTACAGATGAGCCCACAGATGATGAACCTACAACAGGTGACTCTTCCAAGCCCAACGCTGGCACAGGTGTTGAAGGTATCGCTCTCGTAGCTGGTATCGCTGTTCTCGCAACAGGCGCTATCGTAGTTGCTAAGAAGAGAAGCTAATTTAAACTGATAGTTTAATTAGGATATCTTAAAACAAATTTGTCCCCCTCGGTTTTACCGAGGGGGATTTTTTACGTATTTACACATTATAAAGAAGAATGACCCCAAAGATTTAGCGTGTCCGCCATATAGAAGTTTTTAACCCCGCCGTTTTTAATGCGATAGTCGTATAGAAGTATTAAAAGCCACTTTTGATGTTGATGTCAAAAGTGGTTTTGCGTTGCTTATGACGTTGACTTTTTATATCGACAATGCTATAATTAACTGACAGATAAATAAGAATTTGCAGCTGTGAAAGGAGACATATATGTTAGCAACAGACCAGTCTGGAAATAAATTATTAGAGTTTATAAAAATCACGGAAGAGGATGCGGCTTTGCAATTTTCGCCTATAACTGTCTGCCTGCTTGTTGTAAAGATAGAAAAAGATTATCTTATGGGATTCAATCATTGGCGAAAAGGCTGGGAAATATTTGGAGGATGCCCAGAGGAAGGAGAAACCATGCGTGAGGCAATGGTACGAGAGGCTAAAGAGGAGCTGGGAATTGATTGTATTCCTGAATGGTTAGGTCTTGCTCACTTTGAAATGCAACCAGATTATTTTAGCAATGTGGTACGTGAGGAGTATGGTGCAATATTTGGGGTATCATTAGGCGAAGAATATTTGGAACAAATTGAGAAATTGCGAATAGATAGAGAAGAAATCGAAAAAATTGCTTTGTTAGGAGAGATTTCTTCTGATGAAGAAATAAGAGAACTTGACAGAAAACTAACTGAGTTTTATTAAGGCTATTGGGGGATGTTGTTGAGTTAGAAGACAAAAGAAACTTTCGTTTGACAGAGCTACAAATCCCAATTTGTCGAACTGAATATAAAATAAACTCCAGAGAAGACGTTTTCTTCTCTGGAGTTACTTCTTTATGGCTATCGCCTTTTCAACTGCGGGGTTAGCTGTTCCTATAAAAGGCGGCTCGCCTTAGTGTGTGCGATAAAGCAGTACGGTGTACCCCTGCCGTTTTTCTTTGTTCTGATAAAGCAGTACATTTTAAAAGGCAGGAATTGCCATAGGCGGCTCGCCTATTTAGTTATTGGATGAGCATACAAGACCTCTGTCTGCTTCAATAGTGATGGTAACACCGCTCTTTAAAATGCTTGCGGCATTTTCTGCACCATAGATAACGGGAATATCAAGGGAAAGTCCAACAACTGCCGCATGGCAATCGGGGTTTGGATCTTCTACAATGATACCTGCCGCACTCTTCAGCACAGACATTATCTTGTTTGAAGTCTTGGGGATAACAAGGATATCACCGCTACGGAAACGCTTTATAGCTTCGTCCTCTTCCTTGCATACGCAAACAGGAGCAGTAGCAGTTTTTGTTGTCACGCCCTTACCCTTTACAAGTACGTCGCCTACGATATGCACCTTCATCATATTTGTAGTACCTGAAATTCCGAGGGGAAGTCCTGCCGTGATTACGATAAGATCACCGCCGTTCAGCAGGCCCTCGTCCATAGAACGTTGTACAGCATGGTTGAATAAGGAGTCACTATCAGACATCTCTTCAGCCTTTATCGGAATAACGCCCCAGGAGAGATTAAGCTGTCTTTGAGCCACTTCACTGGTGGTCGCCGCAATTATAGGGCAGGTAGGACGGTATTTTGAAAGTGTCTTTGCTGTGCCGCCGCCCTTTGTAACTGTAAGGATAGCAGTAGCACCCAAATCAATTGCAGTAGTTACTGTAGCGTGAGCAATGGCATTGGTCACGTTGGGTATCTTGTCTGCGTCTCTTGCGTAAAATCTCTTGCGGTAGTCGATATCCTTTTCGGTTGTTTCAGCGATAGCCTTCATAGTTCTTACTGCTTCAACAGGATAAGCACCTGCGGCGGTTTCGCCTGAAAGCATAATAGCACTTGTACCGTCGTAGATGGCGTTTGCAACGTCGGTAGTTTCCGCTCTTGTGGGGCGGGGATTCTTTATCATAGAGTCTAACATCTGTGTCGCGGTAATAACCTGCTTACCTGCATTGTAGCCCTTATGGATGAGTTCTTTCTGAATACGGGGAATTTCCTCGAAAGGAATTTCTACACCCATATCGCCTCTTGCTACCATGATACCGTCGGCAACCCTTAAAATATCCTCGATATTGTTTACGCCGTCCTGATTTTCGATCTTAGCGATTATCTTTATATGCTTGCCGCCGTTTTCATCAAGAAATTTTCTTATCTGTATAATATCATCATCGCAGGTCACAAAGCTTGCAGCAACGATATCAAAACCTGTTTTGATACCGAATAAAAGGTCGTTCTTATCCTTTTCGCTGAGGTAGGGCATCGAAAAATGAATACCGGGGAAATTACAGCTCTTGTTAGGTTTTAACGTTCCGCCGTGAATTACCTTACAACGGATATCGTCATAGTCTTCCTTGCGGTCGATCTCAGTTACCTTAAGCTCTAAAAGTCCGTCATCAATGAGTATTTTTGCACCAGTCTGAATATCATCGGCAAGATTTTTATAGGTGATGGATACCATGTCGTCATTGCCTTCAATTTCTCTTGTTGTGAGAGTAAATTCATTGCCCTTTTTAAGCTCGGCAGTCTTGCCGTCCTTAAAGCTCTTTACTCTTACTTCGGGGCCTTTTGTATCAAGAATTATCGGAATAGGTACACCTAATTCCTCTCTTATTTTTTTAACCTGATCATATCTGGACTTATGGCTTTCATAATCTCCGTGGGAGAAGTTGAAACGGGCACAGTCCATACCATTTTTGATAAGCTCTCTCAGGATGTCATCATTATCAGTTGCAGGACCTAACGTACATACGATCTTTGTTTTCTTCATAATTAATCACCTTTCATATATCGGGATTTATCCTTTTGAATTATACCATTTTACGATTATTATGTCAATAAAAAGCAAAATTAAAACGGATAAGAGATGGTAAAGCCCGATATGTACAATTGCGTGTTTATAGTATTAAAAAGAAACCTATAAGAGTATATCTTCTGATGTATCGGGGGAGAAAATGTCAGCGAAAACGAGAACCTCCCCTTCGGGAGGTTCTGATTATATCGCTTGTTTTTGTGTTTTTGTTGTCAAATATAGTAAGTCACAGGAATACACATCTGAACTGCTTGTTAAAAATATAATCCTTTCGGATGTTGCTGAAATATCAATCTTCTGTATCGTCAGGCAAATATTTTTCATAATCACAATCTTCGACGGGGCGTCAGAGGATATACCCTAAAGGGTGACGCAATCCTTTGGATTGCTCGCCGCCCCCTACAATTTTCCCCATAACATTGTGGGTTGCGTGTAGGGTTCAAACTGTTTCGCGAGAAACAGTTTTTACCTCCAAAATTCTTCCTTGTTCTTTACCTTCAGCGTGCTATATTTCTATA
>JAZSHW010000113.1:0-13216 GCA_045533495.1 Ruminiclostridium sp.
CTATATGCTCCAGACTCGTAACGGTAAGAGAACAGCTCAGGCTGCTCTTAAGATCGCTTGCGACCTCGTTGACGAAGGTATGAGAACCGAACAGGAAGCTGTTCTTATGATCGATCCTCGTAACCTCGATACACTTCTCCACCCCCAGTTCGACGCTAAGGCTATCAAGGCTGCAGTTCCCGCTGGTAAGGGTCTCGGCGCTTCTCCCGGTGCTGCTTGCGGTAAGGTTGTATTCACAGCTGACGACGCAGTTGCTTGGGCTGAAAGAGGCGAAAAGGTAGTTCTCGTACGTCTTGAAACATCTCCCGAAGATATCACAGGTATGAAGGCTGCTCAGGGTATCCTCACAGTTCGTGGTGGTATGACATCTCACGCTGCCGTTGTTGCTCGTGGTATGGGTACATGCTGCGTATCCGGTTGCGGCGACATCAAGATGGATGAAGAAAACAAGAAGTTTACACTTGCAGGCAAGACATACAATGAAGGTGACTTCATTTCTATCGACGGTTCAACAGGTAACATCTACGATGGCGTTATCCCCACAGTAGATGCTACAATCGCTGGTGAATTCGGCAGAATCATGGCTTGGGCTGACAAGTACAGAGTTCTTAAGGTAAGAACAAACGCAGATACACCCGCAGACGCTAAGAAGGCTCGTGAACTCGGTGCTGAAGGTATCGGTCTTTGCCGTACAGAGCACATGTTCTTTGAAGCTGACAGAATCGCTGCATTCCGTGAAATGATCTGCTCAGATACAGTTGAAGAAAGAGAAGCTGCTCTTGCTAAGATCGAACCCATGCAGCAGGCTGACTTTGAAGCTCTCTACGAAGCTCTCGAAGGTAACCCTGTTACAATCCGTTTCCTCGAGCCTCCTCTGCACGAATTCGTTCCTACAGAAGAAGCTGACATCAAGGCTCTTGCTGATACTCAGGGCAAGTCCGTTGAAGATATTAAGGCTCTTATCTCTTCTCTCCACGAATTCAACCCCATGATGGGTCACAGAGGCTGCCGTCTTGCAGTAACATATCCTGAAATTGCAAAGATGCAGACAGCTGCAGTTATCAAGGCTGCTATAAATGTTAAGAAGGCTCATCCCGACTGGAACATCGTTCCTGAAATCATGATTCCTCTCGTAGGCGAAATCAAGGAACTTAAGTATGTTAAGGATGTAGTTGTTGCAACAGCTGACGAAGTTATCGCTGCTGCAGGTGCTGATTTAAAGTACGAAGTTGGTACAATGATCGAAATCCCCAGAGCTGCTCTTACAGCTGACGATATCGCTAAGGAAGCTGAATTCTTCTGCTTCGGTACAAACGACCTCACACAGATGACATACGGCTTCTCAAGAGATGACGCAGGTAAGTTCTTAAATGCTTACTATGATGCTAAGATCTTCGAAAACGATCCCTTCGCTAAGCTCGACCAGACTGGCGTTGGTAAGCTTAGGGAAACAGCTATCAAGCTTGGTAAGGCTACACGTCCTGAGCTCCACATCGGTATCTGTGGCGAACACGGCGGCGACCCCTCTTCTGTAGAGTTCTGCCACCAGCTCGGCCTCACATACGTTTCTTGCTCACCCTTCCGTGTGCCCATCGCAAGACTCGCTGCTGCACAGGCTGCTCTTAAGTAATTTAAGTTTAACAATTTAATTACGGAATAAAACTCCGCCCTTCTCGTTAGCGTGTAAGCGTAAACCGGGAAGGGCGGGGTTGTTTTTTGATGTATTTATAAAACAATTTTTCTTATTGATACGCTATTATCCTTTGCATAATTTTCCACAGTATCATAATTTCCTGAAATAACAACCAATTCACTTAAATCTATCATAATTTCATTTGCTGTGTCATAGCATTTATCTTCGTATTCAGAGCAAGCGAATATAATATTATCAGCCTTTTCGTGAACGGAATAGTATCTGTCACGCTCGTTTTCAGACCAATCCCGACACTGCTCTTCAAATGGTACAATAATATTCAGAGTGATATTATTGTATAGCTTTAATCCTGCAATGATTTCTGCCGTCCATAGCGGTATACCATATTCGCAATTTGTATAGAATTCATTATACCCCTCGTTGTAAAGTTGCCATACTGTATCTCTTAATTTAATTTTTACTTTCAGTATGGGCATTTCGTGTTCATTCCTACATTTTGAGTTAAGCTCACATCCGTCTGAAATAATACTACAAATCATTTTTTACCTCCGTATATAGTCTGAATATTGACTATATACTATTATAGTCGAAAATTCGATAATATTCAAGTAGTCGAACATACTTTATAATAAAAGTAAGGAAAGTTTTAAAAAAGACTACACGGAGGAATTATGATAGTATATACTCCTTTATGGGAAACGATGAAAAACAAGGGCGTAACTACTTACACCCTGATAAATAAACACGGTATCAGCAGTAGCACAATAAACAGACTCCGTCATAACATGGGAGTAACTACCCAGCTTATTGATGACCTTTGCAAAATTCTTGATTGCAAGGTTGAGGATATTATGAAATTTGAAGAAAAAGACAAGAATTAACCGCCCGTACCTTACAGTACAGGCGAGTTTGTTTTTCTGATGTTTGTTTGAAATATTAAATGATAAATCCCGTATCTAACGGTAAAATTTTGGGTATGGGATTATTGTGTTGGATATTCAAATTTTATTGAATTTTTTCAAAGTATATGATATAATTATTTAGAAATTATCAATTCTAATCCTGTTTTAACTTGGAGGGTACAATGAAACGTGTGTCAAATGCATCAGCACTTAAAGATATAAAGGTAATTGATTTATTTGCTGGTATAGGTGGATTTCATTTAGCGTTCAAAAGCTTTGGTGCCGACGTGATTTATGCAAGTGAATGGGACAAAGATGCAGCGAATGTTTATTATGATAATTTTGGAATTAGACCGACTGGTGATATAACAAAAATTGCCGCAAAGGATGTTCCTGATCACGATGTTCTGTGCGCAGGATTTCCGTGTCAGGCTTTTTCAATCAGCGGGAATCAAAAAGGATTTGATGACAGTCGTGGTACATTGTTTTTTGATGTTGCTCGAATAGTTAAAGAAAAAAAACCTCGACTTGTCTTTATGGAAAATGTTAAAAATTTTGCTTCTCACGATGGGGGGCGTACACTTTCGGTTGTAGAGAAAACAATGAAGAAATTAGGGTATACTTTCTTTCACGATATATTAAATGCGGCAGATTACGGGATTCCTCAAAGTAGAAATAGAGTCTATATGCTTGCTTTTCGTAAGGATTTAGGAGTAGACAAATTTATTTTTCCTAAACCTGTTCCGTTAAAAAAAAGAGTTAAAAACATACTTTTACCAAAAGAGATAACAAGTAAATATGAAATTGTTCGTGATGACGTAATAATGAAACAAATTAACGAAAAAAAAAGTACCAAACCACTTAGATTGGGGATTGTTAATAAAGGTGGTCAAGGCGAGCGAATTTATAGTACACTTGGAACAGCAATTACTCTTTCGGCTTATGGAGGCGGAGTCGGTGCAAAAACAGGTATATATTTAGTTGATGATAAACTCCGACGTTTAGCACCAAGAGAATGTGCTAGACTTACTGGGTTTCCTGACAAATTTAAAATTGCAAATAATGATAACATTGCATATAAACAGTTCGGGAATAGCGTTGTTGTCGATGTTTTGCAATATATCATAGAGGAAATTATAAATATCGGAGGTGTATTTTAATGGCTATGACTGGTTCGCAAATTGCTAAAGGGGGATTTGAAAACGAACAAGAAGTTGCCGACAAATTTAATAATTGGCAAACGGATGCAGATGCACAACAGTGGCTCAAAACGATGATGTATGATTTGGATGAAATCGTTCTTGTGAGAGCTTCAAAAATAGGCGAAAAAGGATATAAATCGGATATTAATATTACCATTGAAATAGAAATCACCAAGAAGAATAAAAAAGTAAATCTCGTTTCTGTTGAAAATGTGCAGGTGAAATTGGTAAGAGGTAAAAAAGGATTTAATCAAGTTGAAAAGCGTAAAGTAAATGCGTATGTAGATATGTGGCATATAGATGATAAAACTAAAGAACTGCTAATGCTTTTTGATGGTGAATTACCGCCAAGAATAGAAGGTCGCAATCCTAAAAGAATGTTTATCGACGAATTTACAGAAGATGAACAAAAACACCTATACAATTTCTTTCAAAAGAACATTATAATGATAATAAGTGATGTTATAAGAGGTCGAGGTCGTTTTGCTGCAGAATGGACATTAGTAATTCAAAAGGTAGATAATGAGTATAATTGGGCGTTAATGGCTGTAAACGAAGCCATTAGCATTTATGCTGGCGATTGTAAAGTTAAATTTACTCCATCTGGAAATATGCATTTAGGAAATATAACTGTACAAAGAAAAGGGGGAGATAACGGAGCTGAAACTGCAAATATGTTGCAATTTAAGGCAGACCCAACAATGTTATTTGGCAATAAATAAAGTAAATTTATCGTCTGAAAGTAAGCTTATGTTTCATAAAACGAAAAATATGATATTGCTATCTTATACATCTTTATATTGCCTGAATATTGCCTGATTTGCAGATACACTAGGAAATGTAATGACAATTTTAACCGCCCGTACTTTACAGTACAGGCGGTTATTAATTTTACTCAGAACTTCCCCACAGCCTCTTTTATATTCTTGATAGCAAGGGGATCATTAGGATAATACCTCAGCATATCAAGCTCATATAAAAGGGAATAGAGGGCGATTCTTTTATCTATATCGGTGTAGCTGAAAAGCGGTGGAGCGTATTTCCTCAGCAGCTCCATTAAGGTGTTACCACCTTGTATATTTTCTTCATTCTTATCCCAAAGGGGGCTTGTACTCATACGGTAAAAGGTGTCTAAAATATAATCCTTAGGTGCGGCACAGAGAGTTTCATAATCAAGCAGCCACACCTTGCCGTTGCTGTCAGCTAAAAGATTGTCATATCTTAAATCGCTGTAACATAGTCCGTATTCGTGATCTTCAAGAATCCGCCAGTACTCCTCGGTAAATTCTCTTACGGAAAGGGATAATCCGTGCGGTATCTTTCCTGCGGCGTCGAGCTCGGTACAAAGGAGCATTATGCGGTTTTTAATATGTTTTTCCCACAGATCAGGGATGGGGAATATATCCTCCGCTCCTTCAAAGCTGCGGCTTGTAAGGTCAGTGATTATTTCCGCTATCTGCCTTGCATAATCCTCTCTTATTTCAGGAGAAAGCTTGTGCCAGTTGCGGTAAATGGAGTTGCCGTAAATTCGTTCAAGGATTATATAATCCTCGCCGTAATCTATCATAGCAGGAGCGTAAAAGGGTGCGGCTCTGTAATAAAACCAGCATTCCTTTTCAAAGCCCTCTGAATTTTTTCCGTATATCTTTATAGCATATTTTTCAGTAAGCCATACATCGCTTAAATAGCTGATGCTGGATTTTCTCAAATCGCTGTAATTAAGCTTATGCTTTGAAAGTATTTCCTGCGGCGTCATCACTGCACCTCCCCCACATTTTAAGTTTATAGTATTTTTGGGGAAATGTCAAGGTGTAAAAGCCTTTAATTCCCTTGCAATACCGTCCTTTTTATGTTATGATATAGGTAGTTTATTCCTATTTTAAACGAAAGGAAATTTTTAAAAATGGAAAACAGAGTTTTAATAGGCGGAAATATGTTAAAGCAGATGAATTTTTCTCTGCAGCAGAATTTTATCCCCCTTTTCAGAAATCTGATATTAACAAATAAAACGGCTGAGGTCTTAGAAAATGTGACAGTCCGTATGAGCTTTGACCCTGCCTTTGCCTCGGGTTATGAGACCTTTATCTCGGTATTACAGCCCGAAAAACCGCTGGAGATAAAGCCGGTAAAAATTGCGGTATCTCCCGAATTTCTATACACAATGACTGAAAAGACTGTGGCAAATATCACTATTGAGGTATTCTCAGCCGACGGTCTTTTAGCTATGGAAACAAGGACTGTGGACATTTTAGCTTATGACCAGTGGACAGGTACAGCCTTTATGCCGGAAATGATATCTGCCTTTGTTACACCTAATCACCCTTTAGTAAGAGAAGTGATAAGCGAAGCGGGAGTGTTTATGCAGAAGTGGACAAAGGACCCTGCCTTTACCGCTTACTTAACTCAGAATCCCAATAATGTCAAAATGCAGATGGCGGCTATCTATGCGGCATTACAGCAGAAGAACATAGCCTATTCAATGCCTCCTGCAAGTTTTGAAGATGTACAGAGAATAAGACTGCCCGAAAACGTCCTTACAGGTAAAATGGGCACCTGTCTTGATCTGGCGGTACTTTACTGCTCCTGCCTTGAATCAGTAGGACTTAACCCTATTATGCTCTTTACTGAGGGTCACGCCTTTGCAGGCTGTCGCCTCAGCGAAGAAACCTTCCCAGATAGCATCGTTTATGATTGCTCCGCTATCACAAAGCGTACAGCCGCAGGTATTGATGAAATATGCCTTGTTGAATGTACCGACTTTGTGGCAGGAAAAAGTGTTGATTTTGATACAGCATCCCGTCACGCAGACGAAAACCTTGCCGATGCGGAAAAATTCCAGCACGCTGTGGATATCACCCGTGCAAGAGGTTGCGGAATTCGTCCTATCCCCACAAGAATAAGCGAAAACGGCGTATATAAGATTGCAGATTACAGCGAGCGTAAGAAAAGTGAAATAACAAACGCACCAAGTGAAATAGATATGTCTGTTCACGCTATAACTGCACAGGAGAACAAAAATGTTACAAAGCAGGATATATGGGAAAGAAAGCTTCTTGATTTAAGCCTTCGTAACAGTCTGCTTAATTTCCGTCCCCGTTCATCCAATATCCAGCTTATGACCACAGATTTAAGTCTGCTTGAGGACGAGATATCAGGCGGTAACGACTTTAAGGTGATGCCTGCACCTACAGATTTCTGCATAACTGCGTCTGAAAATAAGATGTATGAAGTGGAAAACGAAAAGGAATTAGTGGCAGGTATTGTAGAATCCGAATTTAAAAATCACCGACTACGCACCTTTATTGAAGCCGCAGAGCTTGAAAAGACGCTTAAAAAGCTCTATCGTGACGCAAAGGTAAGCATTGAAGAAAACGGTGCGAATACTCTTTATTTAGCCTTAGGACTTCTCCGCTGGTATGAGACCGACAAGAGCGAAAAGGCAAGATATGCCCCTGTTGTCCTTGTTCCTGTTGATATTGTCAAAAAGGTTCACGACAAGAGCTATACCATCCGTATCCGTGATGAAGAAACACTGATGAACATCACTCTCCTTGAAATGTTAAGACAGAATTTCGGTATTACAATTAACGGACTTACTCCTCTTCCTTGCGACGAAAAGGGGGTAAATCTGCCCCTTATCTTCAATACGGTAAGACAGGGCGTAATGGCAAAGAGCCGCTGGGATATCGAAGAATATGCCTTTATAGGACAGTTCTCCTTCAGCCGTTTTATTATGTGGAACGATATAAAGAACCGCAGTGACGACCTGAAGAAAAACAAGGTGGTAGCATCTCTTATTGACGGTGTTATGAGCTGGAAGGCTGACAGCGAAATGTTGTCCCCGGGAGAGCTTGACGAAAAGCTGTCACCCTCTGATATGGCTGTACCTATGAGTGTTGACTCTTCTCAGCTTGCGGCAGTGCATTTAGCGTCCCAGGGAGAAAGCTTTGTACTGCATGGCCCTCCGGGAACAGGTAAATCCCAGACTATCACCAATATGATAGCAAATGCTCTGTATCAGGGCAAATCTGTACTTTTTATAGCCGAAAAAATGGCGGCACTTACCGTTGTACAAAAGCGACTTTCAAAAATCGGCCTTGCTCCATTCTGCTTAGAGCTTCATTCCAATAAGGCACAGAAAAGAGCGGTTTTAAATCAGCTTGAAAATACCATAAACACAGGTAGAATAAAAGAGCCTCAGAAATATGCCGAGGGTGCTCAGAAGCTCAGCGAGCTTCGTTCAAAGCTGAACGGCGTTATGGAAAGTCTTCACAAAGCCCGTAATTACGGTCTTTCTGCTTATGAAGCTATCGTGCTTTATGAACAGTATAAGGATTATAAGGGACTTATAGACTTTACAGCAGAGCAGATAATGGCAATGGATGAAACAAGCTATGAAAGCTGGAAGGAGCTTATAAATACCTCCACTACTGCAATGAGGGAAAATGGCAGTTATTTTGATAACCCTTTCCGTTTCTACGAAAACAGAGAGTATTCAATAGAGCTTCGTGAGGAGCTTTTAAAGAAGCTTAAAGCCTATATTGAAGCGGCAGACGCAGTAAAGCAGGATGTACCCTTCTTGTCATCGCTTTTTGGCGTAGAGCTTAAGGAATATAAAAAGTACAAAGCGGCGGCAGACTTATCAGAGGTTACAATAAATGCCCGTTATAAGCTGTCAGATTTAGCGGCAGACAGCGCCTATGATATAAAGCTCAGTGCTCTTAAAAAGCTTTTACAAAGCGGCAAGGATATGAATGATCTTAAAACAGAGCTTCTGAAAGACTATGACGAAAAGGTGCTTTCTTATGACGCTGAAACCGCGTCATTAGAATGGAAGCAGGTAAGTGCAAAGTGGTTCTTACCTAAATTCTTCGGTCAGGGAAGACTTGTAAAGGCACTTAAGTTATACGCTAAAATACCTGTAACAAAGCAGAATATCGAGGGCGAATACGAAAGACTTAATAAATATAAAGCACTTAAAAACGAGATAACCTCAGCCCCTGCAGAGCTTACAAGCTTACTTCAGGGTCTGTGGATGTCAGACAGTACAGATTTTGCGGTGATGGAGCAGGCACTCCTTGACAGCGAAAAGCTCCACAAGGCATTAAAGAATCTTGCACTTACACCTGCACAGGAACAGACTGTATCCGACGCTCTTATGACTATTTCAGGCAACGATCAGATAAACGGTGTAATAGCCCGTGAAGAAGCTCTTGCAAATGCGGTAGCGGTACTTAAAAATGAATGTAAGATATCAACAGAGGAAATGCTCTGGGGTGAAAGCTGGCTCGAAAGCTCTGTCGGTACTGCAAGTGCGATGTGCAACAATATAGGCGAGCTTAAGAGCTGGAGTTCGTTGCTTACCACTCTTGACGAGCTTAAAGCGGCAGGACTTTCAAATGTTGCATATTCCTATATGAACGGAAAAATAAATTACGAAAATGCCATAAACGCTTATATCTGCGGTATAAGCTATGCTATGTCCATGCTGACTGTAGCTTCTGACGATACACTTAACAGCTTTTCAGGAGCAGGGGCTGAGGACACTATAAAGAGGTATGCCGAAGTTATATCCGAATTTGAAAAGCTTACTATAAACGAGCTTGTAGCAAAGCTTTCGGCAAAGCTCCCTGCGGTAGGTCAGGGCAATGTGGGCAGTGAGCTTGGCATACTGCAAAAGGCGATAAAGAGCGGCGGCAGAATGATGTCTATAAGAAAGCTCTTTGACAGCATCCCGAATTTGCTCCGCCGTATGTGTCCTTGTATGCTGATGAGCCCTATCTCAGTAGCACAGTACATTGACCCTGCATACCCGAAATTCGACCTTGTTATATTTGACGAAGCGTCACAGCTTCCTACCTGCGAGGCGGTCGGAGCTATTGCAAGAGGTGAAAATGTGGTAGTCGTGGGCGACCCCAAGCAGTTACCGCCTACCAGCTTTTTCGATACAAATTCCGTTGATGAAGAAAATTACGAGAAGGAAGACCTTGAAAGCGTACTCGATGACTGTCTTGCCTTATCAATGCCCCAGAAGCATCTTTTATGGCATTACCGTTCAAAACATGAAAGCCTTATCGCTTACAGTAACGCAAAGTACTATGATAATAAGCTGATGACTTTCCCATCACCTGCTGACAGTATATCAGAAGTTTCCTGGGTGCAGGTAGAGGGCTTTTATGATAAGGGTAGCAGTAAGCAGAATAAGGCAGAGGCTCAGGCGGTGGTCGCTGAAATAGTACGCCGTATCTCCGACCCTGAGCTTCGTCGTGACAGTATAGGTGTAGTAACCTTCAGCCTTGTTCAGCAGGTGCTTATAGATGACCTTTTAAATGACGAATACAGAAAAAATCCCCAGCTTGAAGCATGGGCAAATGAGATGTATGAGCCGATATTTATAAAGAACCTTGAAAATGTTCAGGGTGATGAACGAGATGTGATTTTATTCTCTGTAGGCTATGGTCCTGACAAGCAGGGTAAGGTGTCGATGAATTTTGGTCCTCTTAATCGTGACGGCGGCTGGAGAAGACTTAATGTTGCCATTACCCGTTCACGTAAGAAGATGATAGTGTACTCTGTCATCACACCTGATCAGATAGACCTGTCAAGAACCGGCTCTGAGGGTGTTGCAGGACTTAAGGGCTTTTTAGAATTTGCGGCAAGAGGAAGAAACACCCTTGCAACAAGACAGAATGAAAACGTAGCGGCAAAGGGTATTGAAACTGTTATTGCTGAAAGACTGAGAAGAGAAGGCTACAGCGTAGAATGCAATATCGGTTATTCAGAATACAAGGTGGATATTGCGGTAGCTGATCCTGATAATCCCGACAATTACATTTTCGGTATAATGGTAGACAGCAAAAAGCATCTTGAAAACAGTACCGCAAGAGACAGAACCGTATCTCAGCCGGGTGTGCTTAAGGGACTTGGCTGGAATATCGCAAATGTCTATACTCTTGACTGGCTGGATAACAGCGATAAGGTGACAGAAAAGCTGAAGGCTGAAATCAATCTTGCAATAGAGAAAAACCGTAGCGGAGTAACCGAAGAAAAGACAGAAGAAATAAAAAAATCAGATGAGCTTGTCTTTGAAAAGGAAGAGGTCATAACCGCCGCAGAAAAGTGCGAAGCCTATATTCCTTTCAAGATAAAGGAAGTCGGCACTTCTGAAGACTTTACAAAGGACAGCAGCAAAAATAAGATACAGAAAATAATAAACGATATCTTAAAGGCAGAAGCTCCCGTAAGCTATGACCTTGTCTATAAAAAGACCTTACTTTGCTTTGGTATGACAAGAGGCGGAGCAAATGCAAAGAAGATGTTTGAAAACGCTTTCTCAGAGCTTGATATCTGCATCACAACGGTAAACGAAACACAGTTCTGCTGGCTCAGTCAGGAGCAGGTAATGAACTACAGCATCTGCCGTGTGACAAAGGATGACGGTGAAAAACGCAGCATGGATGAAATAGCACCTCAGGAGATCGCAAGCGGTATAAAGATAATCTTAACCGATCAGATATCTATGAACAGAGCGGATCTTGTCAAGGAAACTGCAAAGCTTTTCGGCTTTACAAGAACAGGCGATGTTATTGATAAAGCCTGCACTGAGGGTATCAAGTGTGCAAGGGCGAAGGGCTATGTCTTTATTGATGAAGACACAGGCAGAATTGCTATAAATGAGGGGTAAGTTATGGTGAATCAATCTCATCGTATTGTGGCTATCAGCAGGTGATTAAAAACATTTACTATATCATAAAATAACACTCTCTACGAAAGTGGAGAGTGTTATTTTATGGACTGCTATATGTTTATAACCGTTTTATGTTTTCTTTCTGCAATCTCTTTGAATTTATTTGCTCCGCCTGTTTTATGTCTGACATAGGTGATTACAAAATCTGAATTTTCCACCATCCATTTATTGCGATACGATATTGCAAAGCGTTTCGGAACATTTTCAATACCCTCTGGTATGCTTGTATATCCTGAATATTCTTTGTTTATCTCAGGATTATTAACAGGAATATAGGCAAGAACTATTTCAAAGTTTATTGGGTATGATGTGGACAATTCCTTTAATATAAGATAAACCATACGATCATAATTTCCTTGATTCCCTACATAAAATTTATCTACGTTTTTGTTTTCTATCAAATCAATTATTGTTTGCATTAAATTTTCTTTGATTGTGCTTGGTGCATCCTTGTGACCAAAAAAAGTACAAACCACAATATTCCCTCCTTTCTTGTGGGATATATCGTAATTATAACACATTTTGTTAAAAATTGCGATATATCCCACACGATTTATCGTAAATTTATATAAACTAATGTATATGATAAGTCGTAAGGAGAAATTTTATGAACATAAAAGAAGCTGTAGAAAAAAGAATAATAGAGCTTTGCGTAAGGGAAGGTATTGCAATAAACACTCTTGCCAACAATGCAGGGATACCGCCATCAACAGTTTACAGTATGTTAAACGAAAAAAGTCAGAATCCCGGCATAGTGTCAATAAAGAAAATATGCGATGGTCTTGAAATAAGTATCAGAGAGTTTTTTGACAGCGATTTATTTGACAATATCGAGCAGGAGATAAAATAACAGATGCGAATAAAAGCCGATGATTTCATCGGCTCAGCGTGTAGACAAAGTCTTTGTCTACACGCTGGCAGACGAAGAAAAACGCACGCAGACGAGGAAACAGCCATCGTCGGCGTACGATGGTACGGTAGATGGCTGTTGACAAAGTAAGCAAAAATGCTTTAGGGGAGCCGTTTTCGGCCCCCCTAAACTTTTATACCACTATTCGTTATTTTTCAGAAATTTATTACAAATCTTCCGTATTTTTGCGGTGCGTGAGTTTGTCTTCAGTCTGAGCCGATATTGCGTCGGCTTTTATTTTATAATGTATTACGCTTGTAAAATTATTGCGGATATGTTACAATAACCATATCAGATGACTTCTGACTTTTATTTGCAGGTGATTAAATGTTTACGGTATACGATTTGTTTGATTTATACGCTATAATTATTATGGTGAGATTTTCTCCCGAAGGTAAGGAAAATCCCGAAATTTTAGCAAAGGTCTGCGATGTTATCAGCGGCTATAAAAACAGTCCCTGATTTTGTCGGCGGGTTTCTTTGCACCCGATTGTAATCATAGCGATAAATTGTTGTTTGCGGGTTGCACCCACGGGCGGTTCCGCCTTTGGATATCGTTGTGGTATGCAAAGGTTTGTGGGACGGCGGTATTACATAATAGATGCACGATAAATTGTTGTTTAGCGGCGAGTCGCCGTACCAAATTCCGTCTTTGGCGGCGGCGGGGCGTCCAGGAGGTCGCCCCCTACAATTTTCCCCGCAACGTTGCGGATTGCGTGTAGGGGTCGACGAGCAATCCAAAGGATTGTGGCACCCTTTAGGGTATGTCCTCGACGACCCGTTATGATACATAAACACAAA
>JAZSHW010000051.1:0-4083 GCA_045533495.1 Ruminiclostridium sp.
GCTTACAATGAGAACCTTCCACACAGGTGGTATCGCTAACGCAGAGAATATCACACAGGGTCTTCCCCGTGTAGAAGAACTTTTCGAATCACGTCGTCCCAAGCTTGTAGCTATTATGGCTAAGGACACAGGTAAGTGCAGAATTGACGAGATCAAGAAGACAAAGCACGTTATAATCACATCTGAAGATGGTGAAGAACACTTCTATCCCATCCCCTTCGGTTATAAGCTGAGGGTTGAAGATGGTGCTGATATCACAGCAGGTGACTCTCTCACAGAAGGTAGCGTAAACCCCCACGATGTACTTGAAGTAAAGGGTAAGGAAGCAGTTCAGAACTACATTATTACAGAAGTTCAGAAGACTTACCGCTTACAGGGTGTTGATATCAACGACAAGCACATAGAAGTTATCGTACGCCAGATGATGAGAAAGGTAAGAATTACCAACCCCGGCAGCAGCTATCTGCTCCCAGGTTCAGTTATCGACAAGAGCGAGCTTGTTGGTGTTCTTGAAGGTCTTGAAGCACGCAAGGCAGCAGGCGAACAGATCGAGGATGTTGAATACGCACCCGTTCTGCTCGGTATCACAAAGGCTTCTCTTGCAACAGACAGCTTCCTTTCAGCAGCATCCTTCCAGGAAACAACCAGAGTACTCACCGATGCTGCAATTCACGGCAAGGTTGATCCTCTGCTTGGTCTTAAGGAAAATGTTATCATCGGTAAGCTGATTCCTGCCGGTACAGGCCTTGAAGCTCTTGAAAAGGAAAAGGAAGAGGCAGCTGTAGCAGAAGAAGTTCAGGATGAAGCACAGACTGAAACAGATGCGGATACAGTTGTTTCAGAAGCATAAGTTGTGATAATGCACAAAACTGAAATATAAAATTCGTGAAAAGTGGTAATTGATACAAAGTTTTTTAGCGAAAGCGAAAAACCTTGACAATTACCGCTTTTTTGTATATAATTTATAATTGTGTGTAGAATATTTTACTGTAGGTAAAGTGTTCTCAGACAGAAAATTACAATTATTTTTTAAGGAGGTGTAAAGTTTGCCAACCTTTAACCAGCTCGTTCGTAAGGGCAGAGCAGTTGCTGCTAAGAAGTCCAAGGCTCCTGCACTTCAGAAGACCATGAACACTCTTAAGAAGGAAACAGTTGATATGTCTTCTCCCCAGAAGAGAGGCGTTTGCACAGCTGTACGTACTGCTACTCCCAAGAAGCCTAACTCTGCTATGAGAAAGATCGCCAGAGTAAGACTTTCAAACGGCTACGAAGTTACTGCATATATCCCCGGTATCGGTCACAAACTGCAGGAACACAGCGTAGTATTAATCCGTGGCGGCCGTGTTAAGGATCTCCCCGGTGTGCGTTATCACATCGTTCGTGGTACACTCGATGCTCAGGGTGTTGACGGAAGAATGCAGAGTAGATCCAAGTACGGAGCTAAGCGTCCTAAGGCTGGTGCAAAGAAGTAATTAAACTGAAATAAGCCACTTTTGTGGAGTAATATATAATAGTATTACCTCTGCAATTGGACGGCGGGAGTTTATTGCTTTCGAGTACCTATGATTTTCATTATTTATGAAGGAGGGAAGTAAAGTGCCAAGAAGAGGTAACGTTCCTAAGCGTGATGTTCTGCCTGATCCTATGTATGGTTCAGAGCTCGTAACAAGACTCGTTAACAACATCATGCTCGATGGCAAGAAGGGTGTAGCCCAGAAGATTGTTTACGGTGCATTTGAAATCGTAGCAGAAAAGACAGGTAAGGGAGCACTCGAAGCTTTTGAAGAAGCTATGGAAAATATCATGCCTCAGTTAGAGGTAAAGGCTCGTCGTGTCGGCGGTGCCACATATCAGGTTCCTATGGAAGTTCGTCCTGAAAGAAGAAGAACTTTAGGTCTGAGATGGATCACTCTGTACTCAAGACAGAGAAACGAAAAGACAATGAAAGAAAGACTTGCAAACGAAATCCTTGACGCGTTAAACGGTCAGGGCGGCGCATGCAAGAAGCGTGACGATACACACAGAATGGCTGAAGCTAACAGAGCTTTCGCTCATTACAAGTGGTAATCAGTAGAACGGAGGAAATATGGCAAGAGACGTAACTCTCGAAATGACCCGTAATATTGGTATCATGGATCACAATTAGTCAGCTGAGACAACTACTACTGAGCGTATTCTGTTCTATACAGGTGTTAATCACAAGCTCGGTGAAACACATGATGGATCTGCAACAATGGACTGGATGGAACAGGAGCAGGAGAGAGGTATGCCAATTACTTCCGCTGCTACAACTGCCTTCTGGAAGAAGCACAGAATCAATATTATCGATACTCCCGGTCACGTTGACTTCACAGTAGAAGTTGAACGTTCACTGAGAGTTCTTGACGGTTCAGTTACTGTATACCGTGCAAAGGGCGGTGAAGAACCCCAGTCAGAAACAGTATGGCGTCAGGCTGATAAATACAGAGTACCCAGAATGGCTTATGTAAATAAGATGGATATTATGGGTGCTGACTTCTATAACGTAGTAGGTATGATGAAGGACAGACTTAAGTGTAATGCTGTTCCGATTCAGCTTCCTATCGGTGCCGAAGATACCTTCAGAGGCATCATCGACCTCATCGAAATGAAGGCTGACATTTATTACGATGATCTCGGTAAGGATATGCGTGTAGAAGAGATCCCTGCTGATATGGCAGAGATTGCTCAGAAGTACCACGATGAACTCATCGAGGCAGTTGCTGAGCAGGATGAGGAACTTATGAACAAGTACCTCGAAGGTGAAGATATCACCGTTGAAGAAATCAAGACAGTATTAAGAAAGGCTACTATCGACAACGCAATCGTTCCTGTAGTTTGTGGTACATCCTACAGAAACAAGGGCGTTCAGAAGCTTCTTGACGCTGTTATCGACTATATGCCTTCTCCTCTCGACATTCCTGCTATCAAGGGTATCGACCCCGATACAGATGAAGAGACAGAAAGATGTGCAGGCGACGATCAGCCTTTTGCTGCTCTCGCATTCAAGATTGCGACAGACCCCTTCGTTGGTAAGCTCTGCTTCTTCAGAGTATACTCCGGTACAGTTGCTGCCGGCTCCAGCGTTCTTAATGCTACAAAGGGCAAGAAGGAACGTATGGGACGTATTCTCCAGATGCACGCTAACCACAGAGCAGACCTTGAAGTTTGCTACTGCGGTGATATCGCTGCTGCTGTTGGTGTTAAGAACACAACAACAGGTGATACACTCTGCGACGAAGATCATCCCGTAATCTTAGAGTCTATGGAATTCCCTGATCCCGTTATCGACCTCGCTATCGAGCCCAAGACAAAGGCAGGTCAGGAAAAGATGGCTCTCGCTTTAGCAAAGCTTGCTGAAGAAGACCCCACATTCAAGACTTATACAAATGAGGAAACAGGCCAGACAATCATCGCCGGTATGGGCGAACTTCACCTCGAAATCATCGTTGACAGACTTCTCCGTGAATTCAAGGTAGAAGCAAACGTTGGTGCTCCTCAGGTTGCTTATAAGGAAACAATCACAACAGCTACAGAGCAGGATACAAAGTATGCTCGTCAGTCAGGTGGTAAGGGTCAGTACGGTCACGTTAAGATCCGTGTAACTCCCAACGAATCCGGTAAGGGCTACGAATTCATCAACAGCGTTGTTGGTGGTTCTATTCCTAAGGAATATATCCCTGCAGTTGATGCTGGTATTCAGGGTGCTCTCGAAAGCGGTGTACTCGCAGGCTACCAGACTGTAGACGTTAAGGTTGAACTTTACGATGGTTCTTACCACGAAGTTGACTCTTCTGAAATGGCATTTAAGATTGCCGGTTCTATGGCATTCAAAGAAGCATGCAGAAAAGCAGACCCTGTGTTGCTTGAACCCATCATGAAAGTTGCTGTTAACGTTCCCGAAGAATACTTCGGCGCAGTTCAAGGTGACTTAATTGGCCGCCGTGGTGAAATTCTCGGTTTTGAAGACAGAGGAAACATTAAGCAAATCAATGCTCACGTTCCGCTTGCCGATATGTTTGGTTATGCTACCGACCTTCGTTCCAGAACACAGGGACGCGGTCA
>JAZSHW010000127.1:0-27043 GCA_045533495.1 Ruminiclostridium sp.
ATACAATTGCATGTTTTCCGTATAAATCACACACAATAAGATTGGCAGTTTTTCTAACAACGCCCGGCAATTTAACAAGTTCTTCTATCGTATCCGGAACTGTAGAATTGTATTCTCTTTCAAGCATCTGACACATAGAAACTATATCAGCCGCTTTCGTTTTATATAGTCCGCAGGATTTTATAAATTCTTCCACCTCTGACGCATCTGCCCTTGCAAAGCTCTCGATAGTCGGGAAACGCTCAAACATCGCAGGCGTTACCATATTTACTCTTTTATCGGTGCATTGTGCCGATAATCTTGTAGCAATAAGCAGCTCGTGAGGTTTATTATATGTAAGTGCACATTTCACTTCCGGGTATTCGCTTTTCAATCCGTCAATAAGCAATTTTATACGTTGTTTTTTAGTCATTTTTTCACCCCGTTTATGTTTTAATTATATGTCGAATTTTGTCGATTGTCAAGACTTATCATTTCAAAATCTATCTGTATCACTGCTCTGCACAAGGCGACACGCTACATAGTGCTCAATGCACACGGAACGCCGCCGAGGCTCTTAAAAGCTATCTTAAATCTGCAGATATAAACCTTGAAAATAGGATTACACTCGTTAAAGGCAAAGGCAATAAACAGTGTTATATCCCTCTCGGTACAATGTAGAACAAAAGCTCGGGACACCATTTTACCAAACAAAAACGGCTACCAAAACAGTGCTTAAACCGCTTTGATAACCGTATTGGTGATCCACCCGGGAATCGAACCCGGGACACCCTGCTTAAAAGGAACGCTGTCTCAGACGGCAAAAAAGACGGTGACCTTACGGATTTGCAGAACGCCCTATTACTGCAAGCTCTCTTTTCTGCCGTTCCTCTCCCCAAAAAATAAATCTCTAAATATAAAATCATATTAACGCGAGGTAGGGGGTGAATTTTGAGGGGTTGGAAACGGAGAAAATCTCTGATTTTCCTGTTTTCAACGCCTCAAAAGAGGGGGATGCCTCGCAAGATTGCCCCCTTTGGCTGTGTTCCGATAGCAGCAGATGATAAATAACAAACCGACTTTGCCGATTAAACGCCGTCAGGCGTTGCGATTGGGCGTGTCGGTGGGTCGGCTCTCCCTTTGGGAGAGACCCCCGCCGACCGACTGAACGCAAAGAATAAGAAAAGAGGATAAAAAATGTATAAATTTAATAACGGAAAAGAACTTAATTTATTTGTTGTTGCGGATATTCTTGCTTCGATAAGAACATATTTTAACATTCCGAAAGATATAGATAACAAAATCCTGAAACTTGAAAAAGAAATCTATAATCAAATTCCGCCTGAATGTTATGATGATGAATTTTCTGAAAATTGAGGCAGAGGGGCGGTTGCGTAGCAACCGACACTCTTTACTTGATATTAGCCACAAATTTACATCATTTTAAAATTTGGCGGTGTAAAATGGGAAAAAACAACAAGATACAAGGACTGAAATAAAATGAAGATAAGCGAAATTTTAGAACAGTTCATCGACGAGCAGAAGTATAGAAATAATTCTCCCAGAACGATTGAATGGTATGAGGAGAATGTAACACGGTTTATTGAATGGCTCGGAAACGATGAAATTAACGCATTAACGCTTGAAAACTACAAAAGGTATGTAATATACCTAACTACACGAACAAAACGCAATGGCGAGCCGTACAAGAGCAGTAGCGTTAATACTTATGTTCGTGCTATCAGAGGATTTTATAACTACTGCATAGAAGAAAACTTGATTGATGATATATCAAGAAAACTTCGTGCAACTAAAATCCGCAGAGAAGAAAAGCAAGTACTTACCGACAGCGAAATAAAAAAATTACTTGAAAACGAAAAAAACACTTGCATTGATGAACGCAATAGGTGTATAATGGCTGTGATGTTAGACAGCGGACTCAGACGTGCAGAGGTTGTAAACCTCGATATCGCAGATGTAGACCTCGATAACGGAATTATGCTCGTCAACGGCAAAGGCAAGAAACAACGCTATGTTCCTCTCGGTGCATTAACGCTTGAACTCTTGACGGACTACAAGAAACGAAAACGAAAACAAGCAGAAGATTTTGAACCGTTCTTCGTTGACCGTTTCGGGAACAGATTGAGCCTTAACGCTGTCAAGATGATGTTTCAAAAGCTAAAGGGTAAATCAGGTATAGACCGAGTACACGCCCATCTTTTGCGACATACCTTTGCTACAAATTATCTTGTAAACGGTGGAGACCTTGAAACACTTCGGTTACTTCTCGGACACTCTAACCTAAACATTACAGAGCTTTACTTGCATTTGGCACATAACAAAAAGCTGTTGCAAGATAAGCATATATCACACCTTGACGGTATTATACGGGACAACTCGGTACAATGTAGAACAAAAGCTCGGGACACCTTTTTACCAAACAAAAACGGCTACCAAAACAGTGCTTAAACCGCTTTGATAACCGTATTGGTGATCCACCCGGGAATCGAACCCGGGACACCCTGCTTAAAAGGCAGGTGCTCTGCCGCCTGAGCTAGTGGATCATATTTAATTTTTTGTTGTATCGGATTACAACGCTTTATATTATACCAAATAAAAACTTGTTTGTCAACACTTTATTTTAAAAATTTGAAAATTTTATATCAGTAATAAATATTTACCGTCTGACTGATTAAATCACAGTCAGACGGTATTTATCTCAATCGATTAAACCCTTATTTACGCCTTAAGCTCAAAGGATTCACAGTCTGTGCATGACTTCTGTGTGGGATTTGCCTCGTGAGTACCAACCTTGATATGATCAAGAGAACAGTAATCCGCACTACTGCAATGATACTTACAGTTCTTGATTGAGCAGGCAATACTCTTATTTGCGTTTTCGCAGTTCATAATATTACTTCCTTTCAATAAAATGAAATTATAAAGCTTTCCGCTTTATAAATATATTATGAACGACAAAAACAAAAATATTACCGTCTTACTAAAGGATATAAGAAACAATATCGGGAATAGTCTGAACTATATAATCTGCACCGTGCTCTTCAAATTCTTCCCTGTTTCCGTATCCACAAAGAACACAAAGGCATTTAATACCAGTCTTTTTTGCTCCGATGATATCGTGCATTCTATCCCCTATCATAAGAGCATTTTCCCTGTCTGTTATTCCTGCGTTTTCAAAAACATATTCTATAACTTGCCACTTTTCGTCCCGATTATAATTAAAATCCGCACCGCCGATAAAATCAAAATAATCTGTTATTCCGAAATGATCAAGAATAATTTCTGCAAGCGGTTGAGGCTTTGACGTAGCAAGATATATCTTTACGCCTTTCTCTTTCAATAAGAATAACGTTTCCTTTACGCCGTCAATTAAAGCATTTTCATAAACGCCTGTAGCAATATAACGTTCTCTGTATTTTTCCACTGCTTTCTGTGCCTTTTCCTCAGAAAAACCGTAAAATTTCATAAAGGATTCCTTTAAAGGCGGGCCTATGAATTTTTTCAGTGTTGTTTCATTATTTTCTTCAATACCAAAACTCTTAAGAGAATAAATAACAGATTTCGAGATACCCTCATACGGATCAGTTAGAGTCCCGTCAAGGTCAAACAATGCATATTTATACGACATTTCTTCTATCCTGTTCTATCAGAATTTTTACAGCCTCAACAGCTGTTTTTATAGCTCTTGTACTGTCGTGACAAACAGTATCAGGAAGTCCGTTCCTTGAACGCTCGAAATTCCACAACGCTGTAAAAACTGCACCTGCTCTCTTTCTTCTCGCAAGACACACTGAAAAGATTGAAGCCGCTTCCATTTCCGAGGCAAGACAGCCGCACTGTACATAGGCGTTCCATCTGTCTGTAAGAATATTTGCTACAGGCATTGTATGAGGCTCGACCTGTCCATAAAAATTATCCTTACTCTGTACAACGCCAACATGACAACGCTTGCCGTCCTCATTTTCTGATAGGCTATCCGCCGCCATCTTAAGTGCTGATACGACTTCAAAATCAGCTACTGCAGGATATACTTCAGGAAGATATTCCTTTGATGTACCTTCACTTCTTACTGCAGCATTTGCAATAATAACATCGCCACCACGAACTTTGTCGTGAATACCGCCGCACGTTCCTACTCTGATGAATGTATGAACACCGCACCTTATAAGCTCTTCAACAGCAATAGCTGCAGATGGCCCACCGATACCGGTAGACACAACACTTACCTTTTCGCCAAGCAGTGTACCTGTGTAGGTTGTGTATTCTCTGTTTGATACAACAAACTGAGCATCGTCAAGAAAAGCCGCTATCTTTTCGACTCTTCCCGGATCTCCGGGAAGAATAGCATACTTTCCAACCATTGATTCATCTAATTGTACATGAAACTGAAGTTCAGCGGATAGTAGTCCCATAAAAATCCTCCTGAAAAACTTATTTCTTACTTTTATTATTACCCTTTTTCTTCTGTTCTACCATTGATTTTGTAGTTCCACCAAGAACTGAGGGTGCAACTGCATTCTTCTTAGCCTCTCTTTTATCAATTCCCTCATGTATCTTATTCCAGTTGCCGAAAATTGCAAGCAGAACAGCAAGAATTGTAATGAATATAAGAGGAAGATATAACGGCGATGCCGCACCTCCAAGCATTTCGTGAAGAATAAAGACGCATATCATTCCTGCAAAACTGAATACTGCAGATAATATGTACTTTTTGAACATAACAAGAAATGCGGGTGTAACATAACAAACTACCGAGAAAACAAGCCAGAATATTATTTCTCCCAATATCTTTTTGTCTGCAGCATCTCCTGTACTAAGCATTGATATTGCACCAAGCACATTGAATGTAAGTGCTATGACACCTACTGATATAACAAGCAGTATTTTTAAAATTTTTACTAATATCTTCATTTTAGTTATTCCTTTTTATTTAATTTTTCTATTTTATGATACCACATTAGCAGATAAATTTCAATAGCAATCTACAAAAGAACTATTGTATATATAGCAAATTTCCCACCGTCAAGCAGTGGGAAAAAAATTATTCTGTTTTTTCGTAAGCATCAATAAATCTCACAAGAAGATCTAAAAGCTTATCTATATTATCTTCTCCAAATACTTCTTTTATTTTATTCATACGCTCTATTATCTCATCGTATTTGCATTTAAGCATTTCTTTTCCTTCATCTGTGAGCTTTATATATGTCACGCGTCTGTCATCTTTAAGTATTACACGCTCAACAAGATTCTTATCCTCAAGTTTATTCACAGTCTGCGAAAGATTAGGTCTTGTGTAGTCAAGGTAACTATTAAGCTCGCTTAAAGAGAAAAGCTCTATTTCAGGTTTTTCTGTTTTTATCTGAAGCATTGCAAAGAAAACACCCGATTCGCTCTGGTTCATCTGTGGTAATAAATTGCTCGTCTGTTTATGTTGAGTACTTAGTTTTCCAATTGCAACTATAAGCTTTATAATCTTCTCACTCATCAGCTACACCTTCTTTTTGTCTATAGTTTTTCATTCTTTATTCTTGCCATCAGGCTATTTATATGTTATACTGTAATTATTAACCTACTATGAATTTTCAGCCTATTTTTTATAAAAAGAGAGTGTAAAAATGAGAAATACAGACATTGCAATTATCGGTGGCGGAGCATCAGGGCTTGCTGCAGCTATCGCAATAAAGAAATATTCAGACCACAACGTTACAATACTTGAAAGACAAAGCCGAATCGGTAAAAAGATATTATCAACCGGAAACGGAAGATGTAACCTTACAAATAGCAATATAAGTAAAAGCTGTTATAACGGAACCCTTAAACTACTTGATTTTATTACTTCCGACTTCATAGATACCGAAGATTTTTTTGCCGAAATGGGCCTCGCCTGTAAAAACGACGGACAAGGAAGAATATATCCTCACAGCATGGCTGCATCATCTGTACTCGATGCACTCAGGTTTACAGTTTCATCAACCGGTACAGATATAATTTGTGATTATGATGTAAAAGAAATCAAACCATCTGAGAAAAATTTTATAATCACAAACGGCGAAGAAGAAATAAAAGCAGATTGTGTAATAATTGCTACAGGTGGGTGTGCCACCCCCTCTCTCGGAAGCGACGGAAGCGGATATAAAATAGCAGAAAAACTCGGTCATACTACCACTCACCTTTACCCCGCTTTAGCACCTGTAAGAACAGATATCAATCTCGTGAAAGCATTAAAAGGTCTTCGCACTTATGCAAAAGCGTCACTTTGCGTAAATAAAGATGTAATCGCAGAGCAAACAGGAGAAGTTCAGTTTTCTGATGGCGCTTTGTCCGGAATCTGCATTTTCAATCTTTCAGCACTTTCCGCACAGTATATCGGAAAGGCTGAGATAATTCTTGATATTGCTCCAGACTATTCAAAGAAAGAAATTGCAGATATGCTCCTTGTCGCCCAAAACTCAAGAACAGCCCTTCCTTGCGAAGAACTTATGACAGGGTTATTTCACAAGCGTATCGGACAAGCAATATTAAAGTCACTTTCAATAAACTTTAATAAATCCTGCAAAGACGTTTCCCAAAAGGATATATACGCCATAAGCGACATTATAAAGAAGTGGCGTTTTCCTGTCACTGCTGTTTCTGACTGGTCATTGGCACAAGTAACATGCGGCGGCATCAGCAGTGAAGAAATAACCGACAAATTTGAATCTACAATAAGAAAAGGCGTCTTCTTCAGTGGAGAAATACTTGACATAAACGGAATCTGCGGAGGCTATAACCTCGATTTCGCCTGGAAAAGCGGATATACCGCAGGAAAAAATGCCACCGACTACATTTATAGCATAAAGGAATAAAAATGATAAGATACTCTAATATAACTGCCCCTCTTGAATACAATGACGGATGGCTAAGATTATTTCTTGCTCAGAAAATGAAAATATCCGTTTCGGATATCAAAAGCATAACACTTGTGAAAAAATCCGTAGATGCAAGAAAGAAATCAGATATTGTGTTTGTTCTGTCTGTAAACATTTCCGTTAAAAACGAAACAGAAGTCTTAAAAAAGAATAAACACAATAAAAACATTTCCTACATCAAAAAAGAGAAGTATCTCTTACCTTTAACAGCAACGCTTTCAAAACGTCCTGTAATAGTCGGATTTGGCCCTGCGGGAATGTTTGCCGCTTTATATCTTGCTCAGTGTGGTGTAAAACCTATCGTTCTCGAAAGAGGCTCAGATGTAGATTCAAGAACTGAAAAAGTGCGTAAGTTCTGGGAAAAAGGCGAGCTTGACACCGAGTGTAACGTTCAATTCGGAGAAGGAGGAGCAGGAACTTTTTCCGATGGCAAGCTCAATACAGGTGTAAACAATCCGCTTTCAAAGATAGTGTTCAATGAGCTTGTGCGACATGGTGCTCCACCGGAAATACTTTATGAAGCAAAACCGCATATTGGTACGGATAAACTATCTGACACAGTTAAAAACATCAGAAAAGATATCATTTCTTTGGGCGGAGAAGTTATCTTCGGAGCAAAATACCTTGATTACAAAGAAAATAACGGCAGAATATCTGCCGTTATTTATGAAAAGGAAAAGAAGGAATATGTAATTGATACAGATAATCTTATCCTTGCAACAGGACATAGCGCAAGGGATGTATTTTATTCTCTTAACAATAAGGGGATTCTTCTTGTTCCTAAAAACTTCTCTGTAGGAGTCAGAATAGAACATACACAGGAAGAGCTTAACAAAGCTATGTATGGTTCATTCTATAATCATCCTGCCCTTGGTGCGGCTGACTACAAAATTTCTATTCACGATGAAAAAGGCAGAGGGATTTATTCTTTCTGTATGTGTCCGGGCGGAAGTGTTGTCGCATCTTCATCCGAAAAAGAAACTATTATCACAAATGGAATGAGTATGTTTTCCCGAAATGGCAAAAATGCCAACAGTGCTTTACTTGTAGGTATAACCCCTGATGATTTTGGGAAAAACGCTCTTGACGGCATTGCATTTCAAGAAAAAATAGAGAAAGCCGCTTTTACTGTTGCAGGGAGAAACTATAATGCACCCTGTTGTAAAGTCGGCGATTTTCTTAACGGAACAATAACAGAAGATTTCAATGGCGTAGAGCCAACCTACAAACCGGGTGTTACGCCTGTACTACCTGATAAATATCTGCCGGAATTTGTATGTGATGCACTTAAATTTGCAATACCGATGTTCGGTAAAAAAATAAATTGCTTTAAAAATCCTGACGCACTTATGACGGGTCCTGAAACAAGAAGCTCATCCCCTGTCCGCATCGTAAGAAATGACAAGTTGCATGTGGACAGGATAAAGGGGCTGTATCCTGCAGGCGAAGGTGCAGGATATGCGGGTGGAATAGTAACTGCAGCAATGGACGGAATCAGATGTGCTATGGCTATTGTTGGCAGATAAGCTATATATACATTTTTTCCATTTCCTTTTTTAACTGCTTAATTATTCTTTTTTCAAGTCTTGAAATATAACTTTGAGAAATACCGATTATGTCAGCTACCTCTTTCTGAGTTTTTTCCTGTCTGTTGTTAAGACCAAAACGCATCTCCATAATAATCTTTTCCCTTTCATCAAGTTTTTCAACAGCCTCGTGAAGAAGCTTCTTCTCCACCTCATTTTCTATATTAACGCTGACAACATCATCGTCAGTGCCAAGAATATCTGACAGCAGAAGTTCATTTCCATCCCAGTCTACATTAAGTGGCTCATCTATGGAAACCTCACACTTCTGCTGATTTATTTTTCTGAGATACATAAGTATTTCATTTTCTATACATCTTGAAGCATAGGTTGCAAGCTTTATATTTTTCTCAGCGCTGAATGTATTTACAGCTTTTATAAGACCTATTGAACCGATAGAAATAAGATCCTCTATTCCAACACCTGTACTGTCAAATTTCTTGGCAATGTAAACTACAAGCCTTAAATTATGTACAATAAGCTTTTCCCTTGCCATTTCAAAATCTGTAGAAAGCATAGAAATCACTCTCATCTCTTCATCCTTTGAAAGCGGAGGCGGCAAGGATTCAGAACCATTTATATAATCAACCTCGGATAATTTTATAATACCGATTTTTAAAAGAACCCTTGTTAAAATTGTCTTTATAACCATCATAAATCTTAATCTCCTTTTTATACTAATATCTTTGGATTGAAAATTGCATCATATTCCTGTTTTGATTTGTCAGTTATCCCTATAAGTGCTCTGACGATATAGAATTTATTACCTTCTATTTCTCTTATTATAATCTTATCAACTTTAAATGCGTATACAAAGCCTTCTCCTGAAATTGTGGAAAAAGGAAGTATTCTGATGCCCTTCATACTTTCCGTATTGATATTACCTGCATAATCTGAAATATTCTCTAAACATTCAGGAACAATTTCCTTACAGTTTTCTTTTTTGCATATAACAACCGGCGTACCGCTGAAATAATCCACAAGTCCATTTGCCGTATCAGCAAGAGCAGAAAGGCTTATAACCGAACCATTATTATGTATCTCTAAAAAATATTTTTTATCCGTCTTTCCGTTTCTGTCAAGAAAAAACCTGATTCCTTTTATAACAAAATAAGCAATAGAAGTAGAAATGATAATTGCCAGTCCATCTATATCAAAATACATCGTACCGTTGCTGTAAAACATATCGAGTGGTGCAACAAAAAGCCATAAGCAAAGCATAAGACCCGAAAAAATAAAATTTACAAGTAATAAGAAAACTGTATTTTTAAAAAAATCTTTAAATCCCATAGCAACAAAAGAAATTATAACACACGAAACAAGCTTTATTACTGTACTTATCAATACACTTTCATCCGGCAAAAAAATGATGAAGGAAAACAATCCGCCTATTACTGATGATACTATCATCCTGATTACCGAAATTTTATTATGTGTAAATATACACACCGACAGCAATTCAAAATATGTAACATAAAGATTTATCAAAAAAAGCACATCAATATAAATTACCATGTCCACTCCCCTCATCTATTATAAATCAAGAGCTTGTAAAAATTTTGTCATATTCAATACTGCGATTTGTCTTTTTCTGACGATATAAGAAAGAAATGCCCGACTGAAATCAGTCGGGCAACATTATCATTTTATTCTTTTATTCTGTTTAATAATTCTTCTGCATTTTCAAGAGATATCTCGCTATCTTCATCACCTGAAATGATTCGGGCAATCTCTCTTTTTCTTCCCTCAAAATCAAGTGTTTTTATATCAGTGTATGTACGATTTTCATCACTTGATTTACTTATAAGAAGGTGTGTATCTGCAATCGCTGCAATCTGTGCAAGATGTGTAACACAAAGAATCTGACGACTTCTGCCAACTTCATAAAGCTTTGTTCCGACTTTTTGTGCAGCTCGTCCACTGATACCGGTGTCGATTTCATCAAAGATCATAGTTCCGATATCATCACTGCTTGCAAGAACAGTCTTTATAGCAAGCATAATTCGGGACAATTCACCGCCAGAAGCAATCTTGCTCATTGGTTTCAGCTCCTCGCCCTTATTTACGGATATAAGCATTTCTACCATATCCATACCATTCATTGTCACCTTATCCTGCAATATATCAAACACAAGACGGATATCAGGCATATCAAGGAATGTAAGTTCTTCAGATATTCTTTTGGCAAGTTCATCTGCAGCTTCTTTTCTTCGTTTTGTAAGCTGTGAACCAAGCTTTTTCAGTTTCTCTCCTGCTTCTCGCTTCTGCTCAGAGAGTTTTTCTAATATATCTTCACTATTATTTATTGTATAAAGTTCCTGCCGCCACTCCTCTGCAGCTTCGATAAGCTCAGGAAGATCCATCTTATACTTTCTTTTCATACGAAGAATATCACTTAATCTTTCTTCATATTTAGAAAGCAGTTTAACAGAATCTTCGTCATCTGACCGTAATTTAGAAGAAATATCTGCTCTGATGTCTTCTAAATCAATAAGCATATCAGAAATACGCTTTTCTAAATCCGAAAATTCCGGTATAATATCGTAAAGCGAAGAAACATTGCTTTTCACCCTCTGAAGAAGAGTATACGCTCCTGTTTCCTCATCATCTCCTGATATTGCCTGCACAGCCCCATAAAGATTATCTTCGATATACTCAATATTTCTGAGTTCATCTATTTTTTTATTTACCGTTTCCTCTTCATCAGGCTGGAATTTATATTCATCAAGCTCAGATAGCCGCTCTGACAAGATATCGGCTCTTTCGGTCTGTCTGCGTGAGGTATCAGATACTTCTTTTATTTTTCTTGATATAGACGAAAATTCTTTGAATACAGTCCTGTACTGGGATAAAAGCTCGTCAATCACAGCATAATTATCAAGAATCTCTCTTTGCTTGTCACAGCTCATTAATAACTGATTGTCATGCTGACCATGAATATTGATAAGTTCGCTTGCAATTTCTCTGAGAGTAGCAACAGTTGCAGTTCTGCCGTTTATTCTCGCAACACTTTTACCATCTGTTGTAATTTCTCTTTGCAGTAACAGTTCTTCTTCTACAGCGAAACCATATTCAGAAAGTTTTTCTCTCACTTTTTCGGGGATATCATCAAAAAGACCTATTACAACCGCTTTTTCTGCACCAAAGCGGACAATGTCCTTGCTTACTCTGCCTCCGAGAATAGCATTAATTCCACCGATAAGTATACTTTTACCTGCACCTGTTTCACCGGTAAAAACATTCATTTTATCGCCAAAGGTTATCGACGCTTTTTCAATAACGGCAAGATTTTCAATTGACAGTTCTCTCAGCAAAACGCCGACCTCCTTTTTTAAACTATTTCTTTAAGCTTTTTACAAAGCAATTTTGCATCTGATTCAGTTCGGGTTAGCACAAAAATAGTATCATCGCCTGCGATGGTTCCGACTACATAAGATAAATTCATCATATCTATACCCGCACAAGCGGCATTAGCAAGACCGGAATGACATCTTATTGAAACTATATTCATTGCATAGTCGATGGAAACAACCGCCTCTGAAATGATATTGTGAAAACGTACAGTATGCACCTTGCTTGCTTTTACATAGCAGTTTACACCTGTTTCGCTTACAGCTTTTTCTATATTAAGTTCATTTATATCTCGTGAAACAGTCGCCTGAGTAACATTATAACCACAATCCTTTAAGAGTGATAAAAGCACTTCCTGCGTTTCTATTTCATAAGTAGATATAAGTTTAAGAATTTCTGCTTGTCTTTTCTTTTTCATACCTTGCCTCTTATTATATTGCTATTTAAGTGGTGCCATAAGCTTATTATGTACAGCGTTATAGAAGCTTCCCCCATCAATATCTACAAGTTTTAATGTAAGTGCGGATTTTCTGATTTTAACGCAGTCGTTTTCTTCAAATTTAAGATCGTCATCACCGTCTACATTAAAAATAACGCCGCTATTCTCATAGCCTTTGAATTTTACGGTAATCTCACTGTCTGAGGAAAAAATCATTGGCCTGCCGAATAAAGAATGAGCACATAAAGGAGTGAATTCAATGCACTTAGCATCGGGTGCAATTATTGGTCCTCCTGCAGATAACGAATAAGCAGTAGAACCTGTCGGTGTGCTGAAAATAATCCCATCAGCTCTTATTTTCGATACTTCATAACCATCTACGCTGACAGAAAATTCGGGTAATTTAGCATATCTGTTTTTTGTAAACACAACATCGTTTACTGCTATATATGTATCATCGCTATCACTGTGAGATACTTCAAACAGCATTCGTTCACTGATACTGTATTGCTTTGTTTTCAGTTTTTCTAATTTTTCTGTTTCATCAGACTCGATAGCAGTCATAAAACCGAGTCTTCCTGTATTTATCCCAAGCAAGGGTTTTCCAAACTTTGCAGCATATCTCCCCCACTTGATGATTGTGCCGTCACCACCTACTGTAATGATCATGTCACATTCTTTTAACAGGGTTTCTCTTTCCTTGAAAACAATCCCAGTTCTGATAAATTCTTCTCTATAGTCTTTATCAAGCATAGGAGTAAAACCGATAGATAAAAGCATATTGCATACAGTATCAACTGTAGTTCTGCTTTTTTCTTTTGAAAAATTAGCACAGATAAATATTTTCATCAACTTACTCCTTTCTTAAGATATATCAGATATTCTATATTTCCGTCTCCGCCGCTTATCGGCGACTCAACAAGTCCGATGCTTTCAAATCCACAAGACACTGAGAACTGTTTTATATCCTCACAGACCTTCAGTCTTACTTTTTCATCTCTTACTATACCTTTTTTATTGAGATTTGATTTTCCGGCCTCAAACTGCGGCTTAATAAGAGCTACGAGACTTCCTTTATCACAAAGCAACCTGAACGCTGATGGTAGAACCAACTTCAATGATATAAAGGAAACATCTATACTTATAAAATCAACCGATGGTATCTCATCAGTAATATTTCTTATATCTGTCTTTTCCATTGAAACAACTCTGCTATCAGCTCTCAGCTTTTCATCAAGTTGATCACTACCTACATCAACAGCGTATACTTTATCTGCACCGCTTTGAAGCATACAATCGGTGAATCCACCTGTAGAAGCACCAATATCAATACAACATTTGTCTTTAAGATCTATTCCAAAAAAGACTATTGCTTTTTCTAACTTAAGACCGCCTCTGCCTACATACTTTGGCATATCACCGGTTACTTCTATATTATCCATCTCAGAAACGATAAGCGAAGATCTGGTGCAAACCGTACCATTTACACTTATCTTGCCTTCTTTTATCATTTTGGCGGCCACACTTCTGCTTTTTACTATTTTATTGTCGGATAAATATAGGTCAAGTCTGGTCTGCATTTTACTCTCCGATTATATCTTTCATACTATCATAATCAAGTTTTGCATATTTAAGCTGATTCTGCACTGTATTATGTGGAAAATACTCTTTAACTGCTGTAACATTAACTTTGCCTTTATATCCTCTCTGCAAAAGAAGAGAACATATTTTTTCTGATATCGAACCACTAATAGATGCTTCTTCAAAAAAGAAAATCCCATCATAATTTAAAAGGATATCTATAATTTTATCTTCAATAGGATAAATCCTCACAGCCTGAAGAATATCAGCTTTATCTGACAATCTGACAGCATTTGCAGTAATTCTGCCATAGGTAAAAATCACCCTTTTATTGCCGCATGATATATGTCTGTAGCTATAATACTCAGTCGCTCCGCTATCATATAGAGCAGAACCTCTCGGATATCTCAGAACAGCTATACCCTTCTCATCATAAAGTGCTTTTTTCAGACAGAAATAAAGCTCTTTGTTATCGGACGGCGAATAAATCACCGAACCCGGCACTGATGTAAGCATAGGCACATCAAACATACCATGATGAGTTTCTCCATCTTCACCAACAAAGCCAGCTCTGTCAACTGCTAAAACTATGTGTTTTTTCTCTATTGAACAGTCATGGATAAGCTGATCGTAACTTCTTTGTAAAAAGGAAGAATATACAGCAAAAACAGGAATTTTGCCCCCAGCGGCAAGTCCCGCACAATATGTGACTGCGTGTTCTTCCGCTATACCAACATCGGTAAAACGCTCGGGAAATTCTTTATAAAAATACTGAAGCCCTGTTCCATATTTCATAGCAGCGGTAACAGTACAAATTCTGTCATCCTCTCTTGCTATATTGCAAAGTTCTTTACCGAAGCACTCTGTAAAAGTTTCACCGATTACTGCAGGTAAGCCTTGCGGCGACAAGCCATGATATTCTCCCGAATTTTCCTCTGCCGGGGCATAACCCTTGCCTTTTTTTGTATATACGTGGACAAGACAGGGTCTTTTCATCATTTTTGCAACTGTTAATGCCTCTGTAAGCTCTTCAAGGTTATGACCATCTATAGGCCCTAAATATTTAAAGCCAAGATTCTCAAACAGATTACTTTGATATAAGGCAAACTTTAACATTCTCTTGGTATTCCTTGCAGCATTACCAAGAGTTTTTCCGATTATAGGGGTGCTTTCAAGAATATCCTTTACTGAATTTTTTGTCTTATAATATTTTTGTGTCGATTTCATCTGAGCAAGATATAACGCTAATGCACCTGTGTTTTTTGAAATTGACATCTCATTTTCATTAAGAATTACAACCAAATTACAATCAGTTTTTCCTGCATTGTTAAGGCCCTCGTAGGCTTCTCCGCCTGTGAGAGCACCATCTCCTATAACTGCCACAACGCTATGTTCATCTTTATCAAGCTGCATTGCTTTAGCCATGCCGAGAGCTGCGGAAATTGATATACTGCTGTGACCACCTATAAAGCTGTCATGTTCAGATTCTTCGTTTTTTGGAAATCCTGATATACCATTTTCACTACGAAGAGTATTCAGCTTTTTTGCTCTCCCTGTAATTATTTTATGCGTATACGCCTGATGACCCACATCAAAAACAAATTTGTCTTTTGGAGTGGTAAAAACCGAATGCATCGCTACAATAAGCTCAACCGTACCCAAATTGGATGCAAGATGGCCTCCTGTATTGGTTACGGTTTTAACTAAAAGATGTCTGATTTGTGAGCAAAGAACACGTCTTTGTTCCATGTTGAGCTTTTTTATGTAGTCTGCAGAAATATTATTCTTTAGTAACAATATAAAATCTCCTGATAAAAAATAATAGCATTAAACTACGACTATCGGCATCGCCATTGCAACAAGTATGCCAAGTAAAGCACCACACAGAACTTCTAAAGGTGTATGACCGAGGAATTCCTTGAGATCCTTTGTTTCTTCTGCATTGTTATCTGCAAATTCGTCAACACCATCATCAAATTTATCCATATATTCTTCATCAATCTCATTAACTACCCTGCGTAGCTTGTTGATCTCTCTTGCGTGTAATCCTGCCGCACGACGAACACCGGTAGCGTCATACATTACTACTATCGCTAAAATCATCGCAAGTGCAAATTCAACCGAGCATATACCACATACCCTGCATGTAGCCATAGCCGTAGAACAAACGCATGCCGAGTGTGCCGACGGCATACCTCCTGCACCTGTAAGTCTTTCGGCACAGAATTTTTTTGTTGTAATAAAGTATAATAAGGTCTTTATAACCTGTGCGAGAAACCAACTCGCTACAGCAATTACAAGAACCACATTTATCTGATCTGTTCTCATATTTTACCTACTTTTTTCTTCCCAATAATATATTTGTAAGCGTTGCAAGGAATTGGTTGTCATCAAAACATTCCAGCGATTTCATCGCCTTATCCGTATATTCCTTAGCAAGCTTTTTTGCTTCATCTAAACCAACAAGCGTCACCATCGTATTCTTGTTCTGCTTTTCATCACTTCCTATCGGCTTTCCGAGTGTTTCCTTATCGGAAGTAACATCAAGAATATCATCTATTATCTGAAATGCAAGACCTAAATTATAAGCATAATCATAAGCCGCTGCTTTTTTCTCCTCGTCAGCACCCGCCGCCACGCATCCCATAAGAGATGAAGCAATGATAAGCTGAGAGGTTTTATAAGAATACATCTTCAGCAGAAGATCGGTATTCTCTATATCACCGCTTATATCCACAACCTGACCACCGGTCATTTTATAAGAACATTCGCTTAGTATCTTTACCATTTCCTTGACCTTAGCAGGATCAAGATGCGACGCTGCCAGCACTTCAAAAGCTTTTAAAGTAAGAGCATCGCCTGCAAGCAATGCAGTAGCTTCACCGTAAGCCTTGTGGCAACTGGGCTTTCCCCTACGCATATCATCATCATCCATACAAGGCAAATCATCGTGGATAAGAGAAAACGTGTGTATCATTTCAATTGCAAGTGCCGCAGGATCTGCATCTGAAATTTCTCCGCCACACACTCTACAGAATTCATAAACAAGAATCGGTCGTATCCTTTTGCCACCTGCAGCAAGACTGTAGGCTGACGCTTCGGATAGCGATGTATAATCAATGCTTTTATTATTCAATTCTGTTGTATATTCTTGCAATTTTCCTTCAAAATAGGATGTATAAAAATCCATTACATCCTGAAATTGCACATCTGAAGAAGGATAGCCGTTTTTATCAAGTTTCATCTGCTTACTGTCCTTTCCGTCTGACAATTTTCAGATTTCATCGTAATTCAGAACTGTGAGCTTTGCATCAGCAATATACTTTCTGCAAAAGGCCACCAATTCAACGGCTTCTTTGTAATACTTCATAGAATTATCAAGAGTGATATCCGGTTTTTCCATTTCTGCGGATATTTCGTCAAGTCTCTTCATAGCGGTCTCAAAACTCATTTTAAGCATCCTCTTTTTTTGTAATCATTTGTACGACAGCATCAAAACTACCGTCTGACATTGTGATTGTAACTGTATCTCCATTTACAACGTCATTTACAGAATGTATTATACTTCCCTGCTTTTCAGCAAATGAATATCCTCTTGTAAGCACTGTCATAGGATTAAGTGCCGAGATATATTCGGCTTTACTGTCAAGAAGAGTTTCATATCTGTTTATACATCCACATACAGATGAATATATATTTTTAGTGATAAGCTCAAGCTCTCTGCTGTATGAATCAAGCTTTTTCACAGGAGTAAGAGCAGTTATCTGTTTTTCGATATTGTTAAGCTTCTCGCTATAGTTATCGAAACGATATAAAATCGTATTTCTGATAAAATCAAAATCTGATGTTACCTTTGCAATAAGCTCGCCTATCGTTATCGGAGTTGCAAGCTCTGCAGCCGCTGATGGTGTAGGTGCCCGTTTATCTGCAACAAAATCTGAAATAGTCGTATCTGTTTCGTGACCCACAGCTGAAATAGTCGGAATTCGGCTTTTAAAAAGAGCTTTGGCATATTCGACATCATTGAAAGCGGATAAATCCTCAGCCGAACCTCCACCTCGTCCGATTATAATAAGATCAGAGTCAGTATCCTGAGCTGCTTCAAGTCCTTTTATCAATGACTGAGGAGCAGTTACGCCCTGTACTGTAACAGGAATAACAATAACCTTTACAATAGGAAGTCGTCTTGAAAGAATATTGAGCATATCCTGTAATGCCGCACCTTTTATAGCTGTTATTATGCATATCTTCCGAGGAACGATAGGAATATCTCTTTTCTGTAAAAAATAACCTTCTTTTTCAAGCGTTTGTTTTGCTTGTTCAAAAGCAAGATAAATTTCGCCAATCCCCTGAGGCATTATCTCTGTAACATATAGTTGATTGGCTCCATCACGCTCATAAACTCCGACGGAAGCATGAATAAGAACGCTCATTCCACTCTGTGGCATGAAATTCAGTTTTGCGACATATCCGGCAAACATTACACACTTTATAGATGCAGTCTCATCTTTTAAAGTAAAATATATATGCCCCGAAGCCTGATGTAATGTGAAATTAGAAATTTCTCCATTTACATAAATATCACTTAGTGCCTTATCTCCTTTAACAAGAGTAGCAAGCCTTCTGTTTATCTGCGAAACGGTAACAGTAAAAATCTCAGGCATCCTTACTATTATCCTTCAGATAGGAGTTAAGCACCCCGTTTATAAAACTTACATCACTTTTTTCAGCGTATTCCTTTGAAAACTCAATAGCCTCGTTTATCGCTACCTTGTCAGGAACATTGTCACAGTATTTCATTTCATAAATTGCTATTTTCATAATAACCATATTTATAACTGAAATTCTGTCCACCGATCTTGAAGGAGAGTATCCTGAAATTATCTGTGTAAGCTCGTCATTATGTTCTATTACTCCGTTTACAAGCTTTACAGAATCCTTTGTATGCATAAGTTCAAAGGTTTCTTCTGAATCTTCTATTATCTCCTGAAGCGTACCTGAATTAAGCTGCATCTGAAAAAGAATAAGCAGAGCAGCTTCTCTCATCTCGTGTCTTGTTAGTTTTCTGTCGTTCATCAATAAATATGTTCCTTAAATTTTATTCAGTCGGATTACTGAGCATAATATCAGCAATCTTTACATTTACCTTGGATACTGTAACATTTGCCATATTCTGAATAGCGGATTTAACGCTCTTCTGTACTGCCTGTGCAACTGCACTCGCCTTGTACCCCTGAAGAACAATAATGCTCACGGTTATTTCTACAGCTTCATTCTTAAGTACAGCCCTAACCGGAGACATAAATTTACCTGCAATCTGAACGCCCTTGTCATTTACAACAAGGCGTTCTCCATCAGATGCCACTCCCTTTATTTCTGTAGCAGCGACTTCCGCTATCTTTACTAATACTTCATTAGAAATCTTAAGGCTTGCTGTTGAACGGGTAATCTTATCTGTCATTATAATTTCATCCTTTCTGATTAACTCTTCGAAAGTTTGTTTATACCATATAGCAATTACAAAAAACAAACCCAATTTCCATTTTTTGTTACTATACAGCCATCATAATAATTATACACCAAAAAAGAATAAAATACAAGTGTTTAAAGAATTTTTTATGAATACATTTTTCCGAACTCCGAATTATCACCTAAGAGCAAACTCACAGCAACAAGAGTCATAACATCATATACACTTTCACCTTCTGCTATTGGTCTGGGTATTTCAAAGGGCTGAACACTTTTACCCGACAAAGTGATAAGCTTTCGATTAAGAGAAACTGTCAGAAAATCATCCGTTAAGCTTGTATAAGAAAAAGTGTCCATAGCAGAGCATCCACAAGTAATAACAGGCAATGCACAACATAGAAGACTATCCATTTGTATATCAGATTCCGAGTTTGCAATTACATAAGAAAATTTCTGATGTCTGACACGCTTATAATCAGAAATTTCACCAAGAACAACTATACTGTTTTCAAAATTCATTCTATCAATATCCTGAGTCAGAATTATATTTATTGATTTTCCTTCTCCACACGCCCAAAGACCACAACTTGTAAATCTTCTGACATAAAAGCTTTTTTCAAGTTCCTTAGCAAGATAAGAAAAAAGCCTATCATTATCATCAATAACAACTATATCCGTCACTACTCTCACCTCGGTATAATATCTGCCGATTTATGACGATATATGCATAAAAGAAAAACTCCTCCTGTAATCAGGAGGAGTTTTTCTTTATCCGGTTTTAACGACGTTCAACAATAAATTTCATTGCTGTACGATCTTCACCATCAATATTAACTGTTGTAAATGCAGGTATGCAAACAATATCATCACCTGATAAAGCCATATAGCTTCTTGAAATAGCAATAGCCTTTACAGCCTGGTTGGATGCACCTGCACCTACTGCCTGAACTTCTACCTCTCCGTTTTCACGGATTACCGCAGCAATAGCTCCTGCAACCGACTTAGGAACAGACTTAGCCGAAACCTTAACAACTTCCATTTTTCTTACCCTCCGTATAAATAAATAAAATAATGTAAAATAATTATCAGCATTTAATTCTTTTTATCGAACTGCAAATGCCGCTTTTTTCATCAACTTCAAGCACAACACCGCAAATAAATTGCTCTCCTTGCGCATATTCGTAGCGTTGCGGATAACCGGTTATCATATTATTAATGATAATTTCTTTCTTTATGCCAAGAACTGAATCCGTAACACCTGTCATTCCTACATCGGTTATATAGCCGGTGTGACCACCAAGTACCTCTTCATCCGCTGTTTGTACATGAGTATGAGTACCCAACACCGCAGACACTCTTCCTGTAAGATAGTGTCCCATCGCTCTTTTTTCCGAAGTAGCTTCTGCATGAAAATCAACAATTATCGTTTTAGTTTTAATCTCATCTAAAATCCTGTCGATGCAGAAAAAAGGATTTTCGAGATTCTGCATATAAACTGTACCGAGCAAATTTATAACCGCTACTGAATAAGAGCCAAAATCAAGCACTGTATATCCTTTTCCGACAACAGTGTCAGGATAATTTGCAGGACGAAGAACTATGTCACTTTCTTCGTAAAAAGCATCCATTTCCTTTCTTCTGAAACAATGATTGCCTGTAGTTACAACGTCCACTCCGCTATCAAGAATATATCTTGCAGTAATCGGAGTGATTCCGTTACCGTCTGCTGAATTTTCTCCATTTACAATTACTATCTTGGCGTTATATTCTTTTTTCAGTTTCGGAAGCTTATCTCTGAGGTTTGCACAGGACTTTTGTCCCACAACATCCCCGATAAACAGTATATTCAATATAATACACCCTAATCTAAGAAAAATAAGGCGACTGTAGCAAAACAGTCGCCTATAGTGCAATTTAAAGCCCTGAGGCCCATTCAAAAGCTTATAAATTTAGTACTCTGTTGTTGCAATGAAAAGTTCTTTGTTAATTATTATAAATTTATTCACTTTTTAATTATAACAAACCAATTCAAAAATTGCAAGATGTTTTGTTATAATTTTTTAAATTTGCTCTATAACTCAATAGGAGGATATCTTGCTCCTCTGCAGATAGGTAATTATACCATCAACAATTGCCTGAGCAATTCCCGCTTGATGAACAGGGTCAGCAAGTGCCATAGCATCTTCGTAATTACTTACAAAACCCATTTCAAGAAGTACCGACGGAAAATCCTGTTGCTTTGTTGTCCACATATAGCTATACATATCGCCTCTGTTGCAATCCTCACCATCGTAATATACATTATTTGTAAAATACGAGGAAACGCTGTTCGTGATTGCTTCAGCAAGCGGCTGAGAATACGAAGTATAATAATAGCACTCTGTACCCCTTGCACTTTCAGAACCAGCCTTATTTGAATGGATAGCAAGGTATAAATCACATCCGTAATCTCTTGCATAATAGGGACGTCTTATAGTATCAAAGAAGTAATTTTCAGTCTGAAGTCTTACTACATTTACTCCTATTGCTTTGAGCTTTGACTCAACAAGCTTTGCGACAGCAAGATTAGCTCCCGCTTCTTCAATATGGCCTATAGCACCCGGATCATTCCAATCATATTCTGTCATACCGTGACCTGGATCAATAACAACTGTCATATTTGTTATATCGTTTGTCAGTATCTGGAACTTGAAATTAAGGTTTCCTTCCTCATCGTATGTTGCACTGTTGCCTGCATAAACTCCGGGTTGTCTTAACTTCAATACAAGTCTGAATTTCGGTACATCTCCAACTACAACCTGCTCCCATTTACCTGCACTGAACACAGAACAATTTTCAAATGAAGGCAATGCAGTTACTGATGTAACATTATCAAAAGTGATGTAAATATAATCAGCGGTAAAATCATCAAGATAGAAATCACCGTCATATCCTGAATAATATTCATTTCCTATGGGTGTAACCGTGAAAGTTATCTTATCTTCAAGCTTCATTGAGATAACCGAATCGCCACCCATATTACCTACAGAATTTACATAAAGAGGGTTAAGTCCGAGTCCAACACCCTCAACAAGCTCACAGTCTTCCGCAAGGAAACGCTTGCCCGATAAGGTTGTATAGTACTCATCCCATCCACCGTCGTAATAATCAAGTGTACCTTCAGGCAACTGACCACAGTCAGGGGGATTGACAGAGTCGGTATTGTACCCATCAAAAATGTAAGCAAAGTTCTTGTTTATCTTTATAAATGAGACCTGCTTATCTTCGGTTATACCGGCTGATAATGTACCAACTATCTCACCTGTTCCGAAAGAGCTCTGATCCTCAGGAATTTCTGTTTCTATTTTAACCTCTTCCTTAGGAGGCTCAACCTTTTTAACTATAACCTCTGCACCAATATATGTGCGTGAATATCCTGAATAAGAAGCTGTAATTTCTATATTTCCAAGATACTGCTCTTCACCTATTATTCCCTTAGGAACTTTATATTTACCGGTAAAAGATGCGTATGAAGAGTTTATATCAACATCATCACTCTTTGTATTTTCTTTAAGCTTGATGGTTGTTCCATTGATTGTAGCAGTTACATTTGCACCCTTGTAAGCAACAGCAAGAACTGAAACGTAAGTTTCACCATCAACATGCATCACCTTACCTTCAGAAACAGCAGAGCCTACTGATTTAAGTACGTTTATCCTTCTTTCAATATTATAATAAAGATATTTATCCTTATGGCTGATAGAGAAAGTATTCATACCGATTTCAAGAGGCTTTTCAAAATAGAAATTACCTGCTTCGTTCAGTTCAAGTTTTTCACCATCAAAATAAACATCAAAGTTTTCATCAAATGTACCCATAAAGGTTGCAGATGGTTCGTCGGTTGAATAATTAAGATAATAAGGAGATGTCATTACAAGCTCTTCAAAAAGGCTGTCGACATTAATCTGCTCATTGAAATATTTAACAAGTGTATCTGTTGTACCCATTGCGTTTTCCGCAAGACAATCAAGAGAATAGAACACGCTGCCGTTACAATTATCATAAGCATCAACTATCGCCATCTGCTTTAAAAGCTGGTCTTCAGAAAGCCATCCATCTTCCATTCCTATTTTTTCGTTATGATGAACAAAATACACAGGAATACCTGTTGAAACAGATAAAGCATCCCACCAGCCTGTTACTGATTCAAATGGGAGAATTTCATCTGTAATTGAACCCGAAGCATCAGCAGAAATAAAATCAACATATTTCTTTTCTATGTAGCCTTTTGTGTCTGCAAAACCATCTTTGAATGCTTCGAAATCTGAATAGGTTTCAGACCCATTTTCATCTGTTTCAGCATTTGCCCATACATCAGATGCATCTAAACCAACTGCAATTGTATTATCAGTAAGGTGAATTACATCACACACCATTTTAAAACGGGATTCAATAACATCATAAAGCCAGTTTCTGTATCCTATTCCTGAACCGGTTTTCATGTATTCTTCATAGTATTCGTTCGTGTTTTCACCGTAGAATCCAGTCAAGATGATACCGTTACAAGGATATTTAAGTGCAAACTTATGTGCTTCGCTTACAAGATAATCATTCTTATATTCTGTACCGGGACAAGACTCAAGTGCCTTTGATACATCAAAATAAATAAACTTCTGCAATCCGTATTTCGAAACGGTTTCAAGAGTTTTCTTAAGCCTGTCATCCTCATTGTTCATATTTGTGTCAAAACAAGAAACATCACCGTAAGGGTATATATATACACCATTAAGACCATAAGATACCAGCTCATCTAATTTTGCAGTCAGCCGGTCCTCATAGTCTTCTTCTGCAATATCACCGATATTGATTATCGTTGCACGCAGATTTTCAGGAAGGGATAACATCGGTTTGATTATCTGTGGTGTGGTTTCTTCGCTTTTTTCTTCCGAAACCTCACCACTGACAGTTCCGCTTGTTGTATCAGTCACTTCCTCTGCATAGGCTACCACATTTGATAAAAGCATCACCGCAGTCATAGCCCCTGCAAAAACTCTTAATAATCCTGTCTTCATATTCTCCTCATATCCTATTATCTTCAGTTACGACAGTAATGGCTTAAACGCCTCTATTTCTTCGTTAACAGCATCCTTGACGCTATTTTCAGGCGTGAATATAAACTGATAGCTATACAGTATTATCCCGCTGTAATTATCTGCCGTTCTTGCTTTTTCTATCTGTCTTTTTATTATTTCTTTATTATCGATCCATTCATATTTACCGCTACCTGCCCAGGTATCCTCAGCACCTATCTTGTAAACTGCAAGCCCGGGTATAAGTTTTTTTCCTGTACCTCTGAGCATTTCATCCCATTGATCAACCACTGAAGCATAAGGCTGACCACTATTTTCAAAGCCATAATAAATCTGTGGTGCCATATAATCAACATAACCCTCTTCTCTGCTCCACTTTTCAACATCAGCATAAAGTTCATTGAGGTTATTATGAACATTGCCCTGAGCACTGACGCCAAATAAAGCCGTACTGTTATGGGATTTTACAGCCTCATACATTTTATATACCATTTTTGTGCAATTGTCAAGCCTGAACTGAGATAAATCGCTATATTCAGATTGCACAAAGGACTTATTGTCGAACCAACTTTCCTTTGTCGGGTAGAAATAATCATCTATATGCACACCATCTACATCATATCTTGATACTATCTCAGCTGTACCAAGTGCAATCAGATCTGTAACCTCATCATAAGCAGGATTGAGATACCAGTAACTGCTCACCTTGCTGATATAATCACCATCGTTATAGTTATACCATTTCTTCACAGGATAGCTATCATCTATCTGCGGAGCATCGTTTTCCTGAGAGCATCTTAAAGGATTGACCCACGCATGAAAAGAGATGTTGCGCTTATGAGCCTCTTCTATCATAACTTCAAGAGGATCGTATCCGGGATCTTCTCCGATATATCCTGTGCAATACTTGGACCAGGGATAGTAATCAGATCTGTATATAGCATCACCATAAGGTCTTACATGAACATAGACTGTATTAAGGCCAAGAGCTGAGGCATTATCGTAGTACTGCCCTATACCTTTTCTGAATGAACTTTCGCTTTTTCCTGTAAGTATGGGGTAAAGTTCAAAATAGGATATCCAAACGCCCTTTACTTCACTGTGATTTAAAGCCTTGTAGTTATTTACAGGTAGATTATCTTCAGGCATAGAAACATCAGGTTTTGGCTTTTCCGTTTTTACTGTTGTTGTGCTCTGCGTTGTGGTTGTCTGAGGGGGTGCTGTTGTCGTTGTTTCTTCGGTTACTGTTTCCACCGGAGGTACAGTCATCTCTGTTTCCGGAACAGCCGGCATTGTCTCAGGTGCAGACGTTTCTGAACCTGTAACAGTAACAGAAACCGGCGGCGGTGTTGTGACAACAGAATTGCTGCTTATTACTGACGAGTCTGTTTTACTTTCAGAAGTGTCAGATAACGGCTTATCTGTGCCGACAGGGACACCGCTTATTTCATTGCCATTATAATATATGTATGAATTATTGTCAACTTTGTCCCCTTTTATAACTATCGCATGACCACACCCTGCTGAAACAAACACAACAGATACAGCAAGAAGACAAAGTATAGCTTTTTTTATTTTAATCATAAGTAAAATATCAATCCTTATAAAGATATTGTGTTGGATTTCATCTGCAAGCACAATATGCAGATTTCAATTAACATTTATATTAAACGAAAAATGTGAATATTCTTATGTCAATCCGAAATATGAATAGAATTCTCTTAGTATTGTAGTCAGCAGAATGACGAATTTTTTCTCATTTTCAAGTAAAATTTTTTCACAAATTTACAATTATTTTTTTGTATAAATTTGCCTTTATCCTTTGTTAATTTCTTGACTTTTACATAAATCTATAGTATAATTAACTACGTATTAAAAAATCAGGAGGCAATTAAATGGAAAATAACAAAACTAAAGGTCTTACTCTTACCGAAAAGATCATCAAAAATCACATTGTTGACGGAGAAATGATCAAGGGTACAGAGATCGGACTGAGAATTGACCAGACCCTCACACAGGACGCAACAGGCACAATGGCTTACCTTGAATTTGAAGCTATGGGTGTCCCCCGTGTAAAAACTGAACGAAGTGTTGCATATATCGATCACAATACACTCCAGTCAGGCTTTGAAAATGCAGACGATCACCGTTTCATCGGCTCAGTAGCCAAGAAGCACGGTATTTATTTCAGCAGACCCGGCAACGGTATCTGCCATCAGGTACATCTTGAACGTTTCGGTATCCCCGGAAAAACCCTTATCGGTTCTGACAGCCACACTCCCACAGGCGGCGGTATCGGTATGATTGCAATCGGTGCAGGCGGACTTGACGTTGCAGTCGCAATGGGCGGTGGTGCTTACTACATAACAATGCCTAAGATCGTAAAGGTAGAGCTTACAGGTAAGCTTAACCCCTGGGTAGCTGCAAAGGATGTTATCCTTGAAGTTCTCAGAAGATTATCCGTTAAGGGTGGTGTAGGCAAGGTTATTGAATACTGCGGTGAAGGTGTAAAATCACTTTCTGTTCCTGAGCGTGCAACTATTACAAATATGGGTGCAGAGCTTGGTGCAACAACATCAATATTCCCCTCTGATGAAATTACAAAGAAATTCTTAAAGGCTCAGAAGCGTGAAGAAGTAT
>JAZSHW010000011.1:0-11665 GCA_045533495.1 Ruminiclostridium sp.
CAGCGTGTAGACAAAGACTTTGTCTACACGCTGAAACCACCGACATAAAGTCGGTGGTTATTTTTGTGAAAAACCCCCGTTCCATCGGAACGGGGGGTTCTTATCTGAGAGAATATAGCTCGATATTTTTCACTGCAAGCATAGATACCTTAGGCATCTCTCCGTTTTCAGATGATAAAAGCGTACTATAGCTTTCATAAGCAAAATCTTCAATAATATTTGAACTTATAAGGTCATATACTGTTGCTCTTGAAGTATGAGTGTAAAGCTTTATCGCATTATCCCCTTCACTTTTTTGTGCAGAAGTATGTGAACTGCTTATATTGACGTCTGAGCAGATCAGATATCTTACATCTGAAATATCAAAGCCTACGGATAAAAGCTCATCTCTGAGCGAAGTATCTTTAGGAAGCTTATTCACAAGCTGAGATATCTGAACCGATGTTATACCATCAAGGAAAGTGCCGTCCTTTAAGGAATAAAGGCTGAAGCTTTTGCCCAAGGTGTTGCAGAATATTTTATCATTACTATTATCGTCTACTGCATTTCGACTGAAATGTTCTGATACTTTTGTTAAGCTGTCGCAAATTGCTGTAAACTCCAAATTATCAGATGTTATTTCTGAATTCATACCAAAGGATAAAAATGCAAGTACATAAGCCTTGGCAAGTACACTGTTCACATAATATCTGAATTCGTTCTTTTCGGCAATTGTCTGCGGTTGCCAGTTGTAAGAACAGTCGATGAGATAATCATAACACATGAGTGCATTATTCTCTCCGCTGTAACTATCCGCAACAGAAAGCAAAAGCTCGCTGAAGGATCTACCCTTTGCTTTTCCGTTGAACATATTCTGCACCGCATTCAAGGCCTTTTTATACTCTTCTGTAAGCTTATCTACTTCTTCAGGTGTTTTAGTGTCAAGATCTGCAGTTTCATACTGAAGCATAGTGTCAAGATGGCTTTCAACGGACATAATGACAGATCTCAACATATCTATATCGCTTAAAAATACATCAAGTCTGTTTCTTGAATCAATAATACGGGCATTCTTTTCTGTTATTTTGTCAGAGTGAACAGAGTTATTTATTTTTATATGCAGATTATCAAAATAGATAAAACTGCTTGTAACCTCGTCAAGATAGTAAGATAGCATTTTTCCATCCTGATATCTTAAGGATCTGATATTGCTGAGTTCTGAAAGCTCTGTAAGAGTAAAACTGTCCTGACACTTTGAAAGCATTGCTAAAAGATGCTTTACATTATTTTGCGAAAAGTCAGCTCCATTTAAAGCTGCAGCTCTTTCTTTTGCACTGTATCGAAGCGGAAAAGCCGGAACTGAATTATTTTCTCCCCACTTATTGAGTAGACTGCTCGACTTAAGAGCTACAGTTCCATAAAGCTCAGCAGTATCTATGGAAGCGGTTTTGGGTATAGTGAATTCAACAATTGCCGTATCATCCTGAAGCTGAATGGATTCCACCACAGCCTTTGAATAGTCACCGCCAAAAACAAAGCTTGTTTTACTTACTACATTAAAGCTACCATTTATAACAGAAAACTGTGCTGTTACTTTAAATTCTGAGCCATTTTCGTCAACAGAAAGAATTCTTGCTGAAACATCAGGCTCGCTTGGCTTTATTGTAAAATTAAGCGACTTATTGATATTAAGTGCTTTACTGCTAATGGTAAAATTGCTTTCCGCTATTGCCTTTACCGCATCTTCAGCGGTTTCCATATCAAAAGACAGATAAACCATTGCCTCATCAGCTGAAACTCTGTCTACTCGATTTATTTTGATCTGCGGATTATCACAGGTTATCATATCAGAAGATACAGAATCTGTAAAGGTGGCGTCTTTTAAGCTTACAGGTATGCAGGAAAAATTAAAGGTTGCTTCAAATTCCTCCATATCGGTTATAACTTCAGGAGAATCTATGCGTATTTCTGCTGTGACGTCTTCTGAGCTATCCGTTACCATAGACTTATCTACAGTGATATAGCCCACTTGAGAATTATCGCTGTATTTGCATTCTAAATCAAGGGTCAGCGTGTTTTCTCCTGTACGCTCAACCTTTTTTAGTGTGCAAGAAGAAAAACCGCCCGATAAGATGATATCCTTCTCGGTTATCTTATCTGAAAAACTTGTCTTATCAAGAGTCAGTTTTAAAGTTACTTCAGATTCCTCTCTTATGATATGTGACGTATCAGATACCATTGAATAAAATGAATATCTGACAGGAGCAAAACAATAAAGGAGCTTATTATCTTTATTGCTGTCCTTATCAATAATGAATATATAACCGCAGGGTCTGTATGTGCTGAAATATATATCTTTAAAGCTTACGGTAAGCGAGCTTGAGGAATTTACTGCCACCTGCAAGGGCGTGATGTCGGCAATTCTGTATTCATCTTCCCGAAGCAGTATTCCTTCTTCACTATCTATCTGAGGCAACTTTTCGTTATCAGCAGTCACATAGCAAATCTTTACATCGTCTGAGGTGATATCATCAGCAAAATCTGTCGCACCGCTGATATTGACACTGAAATTACCCTCTCTGTTATAGCCAAGTTCGTTATCACACTTAAGTTCAAGATAGATATCATTCACATCAACAGGCCTTTGTTCTACATTATTGCAACCTGCCACAAGTGATGTAGCTATGGAAAAGACAAGAAGCACAGCTGCTTTTTTTATAATATTCAGTTTTCTCATGCTGTCCTCCTTTTTACTTATAAATCAATATTCGGTGTTTCCGTAATAGTAATAGTTATTGAACACATAATAATCGTAGCAAGCTTCAGGAATGGGATAATAATTAAAGTTTGTGTATAGTGTGCGTGATGTATCAGTGTCATCTATCATAGGATACACGCTCCTGGTGTTCTCCTTCTTCATCATATCGTCATTGAAATTGAAATAATCGTAATATATCTCATTTTTACCTTCGCCATCGTCCCATGTAAGATCAATATGATACCACTCATCATCTATGCTTATCATATTCCACATGTGACCTATTTTCTGAGACTCGCCTACTATCAGAAGGTTTTCTACACCGATTCTCTGACAGATATACTGAAAAGCTCTTGAATAGGATTCGCACACACCTACTTTATCGGTAAGCACACCAAAAGCTTCATAATCACCTGTTTTGTCCATCGTATCTGAATATTCGCAGTTATACAGTATCTGATCGTGAACAGTAACAAGGTAATCCATAAGAGTGGAACTACCATCTGCCTTGGCAAGAATTTCGTCTACTCTTTTCTTGGTTTGCTTTTCATAATACTCTACTTCATTTTTGTTAAAATCGAAAACAAGAGTAAGAGATGTTATATTATCCTTTGGACCTTCGCAGTTGAGGCTGACAAGCGGCAACTGGAACATCAGAGGATTATCGTAATTTACACAGAATAAAATTTTCTGAACCTTTGAATTTGTAAGGTTCTGAGATCCGAAATTTATTGTAGACTTAAAATTCTTTGCACCTTCATATATCTTCTGGTAAATAAACTTTTCGTCATTATCGAGAGAATTATATCCATAGGCATAATGATAATCAGTTGCATCTTTGAAGATAACATAGGAATAGAAGTATATGTCGCTGAGCTTATCGCCTTCTACCGCACATACGCATAAAAATGTACTTTCGTTTATTTCAATACCCTTTGAATTATCATAAAGCAGTGAGCTCTTATCAGGTATAGTTCCATCGGTGGTATAGCGGATTTCGAGATAGTTACTATCTAAAAAAAGTTTCTGAGCCTTACTGTAATAACCTGAATCAAGTGATGCATAAATATCTGCAGCAAAATCTCTCTTATCAAACTCTTCGCCGAACTGTGCTAAAAAAGGGAGATGGCCCGGTGCGTCTACACTTCTTCTCAGTTCTTCATAATCCTGTGATAAATTCTGAGATAAAAGAACGCTTGTTACTGCAGTAAAACGTTTGCCGAAAGTTTCTGCAGATGTAAAAAGGCTTACAATAATTCCAAGTATCAGTATCATACTGAATGCTGCCGTACTTTTATTCATATTATAATTTCCCCTTTAAATTAATTTTTTTGTTTTAAAATCAATCTTATATCATCTCCGCTGAATACCATACATTTCATCGAAAGAAGTCGTGATGTTATTCTGTCACTATAGCGTTCCTTTATCTCTGCAATTGAGAAATTGGTGCTGACTATAGTTGGCTTTCGGTTATTTATTCTTGAATTGATAATATCGTAAAGACAAGAAATATTGTATTTTGATTCGTGTTCGGCACCAAGGTCATCCAGCACTAAAAGATCGCATTCTATCAGTGTCTGCATTACATCGCCACTATCTTCATTCTGCCCGAAATTAGAATCCTTTATCTTTCGGATAAGATCAGGCACTGACCCGTATACGGCAGAATAGCCCTTTTCTATCACCACTTTTGCAATTGATAAAGAAAGGTGGGTCTTACCGAGTCCTGTACCACCCATCATAAAAATGCCGTCACAAGGAAGATGAAAATCCTCTGCATACTTTTTGCAGTAGTCAAAATTCTGTTGCATTATAAACTTTGCGGATTTGCCCTTTAATTCAGTACGTGGTGTATCGCTGTAGTATTTCATATCAAAGGTATCAAAAGAGATAAGACCTATTGACATATTTTCACTGAGCTTTTCCCCTGCAATCTTTTTTATAATCTCATTAAAGCACTTACATCTGATGCTGCCAATTCTACCAGTATCCTCACATTCAGGACAGATGTAGATAGGGTCGAGATAGTTTTCGGGGTAGCCGTTTTTAACAAGCTCTGCTTTAAGTGCGTCCTGTATTGCAAGATTTTCCTTCTCAAGCTCATTTATCTTTTCTTTTATATTTTCATCTCGTGCTAAAATAAGATTTGCAACTTTTCCGATAGTTTCTGCAAGCTCTTCTATATAAGTCTTTGCAAGAGGGAGCTTTGATTTTATCTCCTCATAACGCATATCTGATTTATAGCTGTTTTCGTTTTTTCTTTCATCTATTATCTGCTGTGCCTGGGATATGTAGGATTTAGGATAATTCATAGTTTTCTCCTTTACATATAATCATCAAGAATAATTTTATCAATCTCTTTAGTATCAAAGGATGATACCACTTCATTATTAGCTCTGTTCTGCTGATCTTCTAAAATCTGATCCTTTGTGAAAAGGCCCTTTGAATACCAGTTTTCAAGAATTTTATTGATATAAGGGAATGTAAACTTTCCCTTGGCATTGACATTTATATCGTAAGCAAGACGGATAATTTCCGAATTAAAACCCCATTCGCTCACCCAGACAAGTGCAAATTCCTTTTCTTTCTGAGAAAGTGCCCTGTCCAGTCCGAAAACCGCTTTTACTGTGCTTTCAGCACCGTATTTTGATTGTAATCGTGAAATATAATCTTCAGCAGACGAAAGTGTAGTAACTCCGTTTTCGACCCACTCCACTGCCATATTTCTCATATACGCGGGGGTTGCCTTGTCTACCGAAAAACAATAGTCTACAAGCATCAGAGTAACCTCAGCAGGAAGTCCGATATCATCAATGATGGTAACAAGTGCATTCTGTTCAGTATGCTTAAGCGGTCTGCCATAAAGTCCCTCGCAGGTCTTGAATAAAAAGTTTATTTCATCGTTGCCCTTGACCGTATCGGCAATCTGCAAGGGCGAAAAATGAGGAGAACGAAGAGCTGCTGTTTTAGTTGCTGTAAAACGCACCTGCTCCTCTGTCATTTCATCCACAGAAGTTTGTTCCGTTTTTGCTGTAACAGGCATTGCTTTTCTTTCAGGTGATGGTGTATATGTGTCATTATTCTTTACAATAAGACCGACCTGTTCCCAGAAAGTAAGTGCATCGCACACATCCTCTTTGCTTATAGATAAAGCATTTGATACCTGCTGAGTATCTTCTGTATTTCCGCTATGACGGAGGAAATAAAGTAGCACCTTCACTGCACCGCCACTTGCAATCTTTATGTATCTGTCAACAACATCGTTTGGAACTGCGAAAATACCATTCCATCCGCCAAGGTCTATTTTATAATTCAAACTAATCACCACTTCTATAAAATTCGATTTATATCCACTATATAGTATACCATAAACTAACGCAATTTGCACTACTTTTAGTGAAAAATTTTTATAAAACATAAAAACCTTACGGCAAAACATACCGTAAGGTTTATATCTATTCAGTTTTAAGATCGGTTAAACCGAACTCATAGTATCAATCAGTACATTGGTATATACCCCGCTTAATAATATTTATTTCTTATCTTGCAGTTTATTGATAATTTATCACCCTAAACACATCCTTAATCTTTACAACTGCCTATTTAAAACTACCTCTGACTGAAAGAAAACTAATCATATCAATCACCATGCCTTTATAGGTTTATGTAAACGCCTGAGCGGTAAATCTGCATCATTACGATGCAATTAAGGTTTTCATATAGTCCGCATAACTCATAGCATTTTAAGTAAATCTTAAGGTTTCAGGTTGTCACTGATACCGTTTGAGTATCAGGATAAATACCCCTTTTTAATATTCGCCACGAGTCTCAACAGACTGTGATTCAATAACTGGCTCCTTACCCATCGGACTCGCCTCCTTCTCGACAGATTTGTACACCTTGCCATCTTGTGTACATTATGAATAAACTCACTTTATTAAGTTAAGATGTAAGCACCAAGCTGTTTATTCGGTCTGGGGTTTTCTTTTCCTTGATTAAATAATACCACACTATACGCTAAATGTCAACAGAAAAGTTGAAAAAAGATGTACAATTTGCACAAAGGCTCTTTGTTGAATATGCATAATGTTACATAGCGTTTTCACAGAAAGTAAAAATTTTGATAAAATCTGTCTTTTGCTTCACATTTCTTAGCCTCAAGATAACATTTTCCACTTGACATCAGGTATATTTTCGTGTAAAATTATAATCATAAAAGAGAGATGTCTCACCGACAGAAAGGAAAACATTATGTCAGAAGCAGAAAAGAACATAATCGAAGAGGAAGAAGAATTTACTCCCGAACTCATTGACCTTGAAGACGAAGAAGGCAACACAGTCACCTTTGAAATCATTGATGGTTTAGAGTTAGATGATGGCAGCAGATATTATGCACTTGTTCCCTACAGCGAAAACGATGACGAAGATATCGACGATGACGAATTCGTAATCTTAAAAGAAACTGAAAAGGACGGCGAAACATACCTCGCTACAATAGACAACGATGACGAATACAATCGCATCGGTGCTGCTTTCCTCGAAAGATTTTCAGAAGAAATCTTCGGCGAAGACGCAGAATAATTTTAGCTTTCTAACTGCCTTGTGCGTTTAAGTATGATTGTTATGATCCAACACTTAAATAATAGGGATTTCTACTCCGGGTGCGGATTGCAGACCTCCCGCTTATAGCGGACGAAGGGAGCGTGAACCATCCGGGTGATCTTACCCACCGTGCTTATGTACGGGTTTTATCGTCATACCACGGCAAGGTGGTACATAAAAATTCGGCCTTACTGCTTTTTGGCAGTAAGGCTTTTTGTATTTTCAGATAATTTATACTTATACTAAATAGGGTGAATTAAATTGAAAAACAAGCTTTCTTATATCTTCGGATTACTATGCGGATTTTTAAATGGCCTTTTCGGGTCAGGTGGCGGTACTGTTGCTGTCCCCTGCCTTGAGAAAAGCGGACTTGAAACAAAAAAAGCTCACGCTTCATCGGTTCTTCTTATTTTCATACTCAGTCTTTTTACAGCAGTCATTTACTTTATGAACGGTAAACTTGATTTTTCTCTTTCGATGCAGTTTATTCCCTACGGAATTGCAGGTGCTGTCATTGGCTCTCTTACTCTAAAAAGAATATCCTCTGACCTGCTTAAAAAAATCTTTGGTATTATAATCATTATCAGCGGAGTGAGGATACTTTTATGAATATAATCGTCGGATTTCTTTCAGGCATAGCCGCATCAATGGGTCTTGGCGGAGGATTTATTCTGCTTATCTACCTTTCTGTATTTACTGATACCAATCAGGCTATTGCTCAGGGTGTAAATATTCTTTTCTTTCTGCCTATAGCACTGATTTCTGTGTGTCTGCACCTTAAAAACAAACTTATAGATGTTAAAACCATCATTAAATACAGTATAGCAGGACTTGTGGGTGCAGCGGCGGGCAGTCTTTTGTCTGTGTATCTTGATACCGATATCTTAAGAAAGCTGTTCGCTATATTTCTGATAGTTATAGGGCTAAGAGAATTATTTTGGAACAAGGTAAAAAAACAGCCACAGGAAAAATAAACTCCTGTGGCACATATTTTATTTCTTGCCCTTTATCATATCACGATAGGCTTTTGCCTGCTGCTCCATTTTATTATCGCCAAACTGATAATAAACCCTGTCCTTTAATATATCCGGTAGGTATTGCTGTTCTACATAATGATTGGGATAATCGTGCGGGTAAAGATAATGCTGCCCTTTTACCGCAGCACCTTCACCATCATAATGTGTGTTCTGAAGGTGTCTTGGTATATCTCCCACTCTACCGGCTTGTATATCCTCCATAGCCGCCGCCAGTGCCATATAAGCACTATTGGATTTAGGTGAGGTTGCAAGAAGAACAGTCGCTTCTGCAAGGGGTATTCTTGCTTCAGGAAGTCCAAGCTGTAACGCACTGTCTACACAAGCTTTTACAATAGGAACTGCCATAGGATAAGCAAGACCGATATCCTCGCTTGCTATTACGAGAAGACGTCTGCAAAGGCTGGTTATATCACCCGCTTCAATAAGCCTTGCCATATAATGTAAAGCCGCATTTTCATCAGAGCCTCTTATAGATTTCTGCAAACCTGATAAAATATCATAGTGCTTATCGCCGTCCCGGTCGTAATTCATATTACTCTTCTGTGTCAGCACCTGAGCGATGTCCATAGTTATTTTATCATCATCCGAGGACAAAGCACAAAGCTCTACTGTATTCACAGCTTTTCTGACATCGCCGCCACAGCCGTAAGCGATATGCTCGATTACGCCTTCTTCAATTTCGTATTTGCAGTTAAGCTCTTCTTCCATAAGATGAAATGCTCTTTCTACTGCCGGAATAACATCCTCTGCCGTTATCGGTTTGAACTCAAAAACAGTAGAACGGGATAAAATTGCATTATATACATAAAAATAAGGATTTTCTGTTGTAGAAGCAATAAGAGTTATTTCACCTGTTTCAAGGTATTCAAGTAGAGTTTGCTGCTGCTTTTTGTTCAGATACTGTATCTCGTCAAGGAAAAGAAGTATTCCGTTGGCAGCTGCAAAAGTGCCAAGACTTGAAACAATCTCCTTGATATCAGCAGTAGACGCCTGAGTGCCGTTCAGCTTATAAAGCGTCATACTCGTCTGTTTTGCTATAATATTAGCAACTGTTGTCTTGCCTACGCCAGAGCTTCCGTAAAAAATCATATTGGGTATTTTTCCCTTACTTATGATATTGTACAAAGGGCGACCTTTGGCAAGAATATGTCGCTGTCCTACTACTTCGTCAAGTGTGGTAGGTCTTATTCTGTCTGCGAGTGGCATATTTTCACTCCTTTTATTACAAATTACCTCCGAAGCGTTTTCTTCGGAGGTAAGCAATTTATCAGCCGTTGTTGTGCTTATCTAAAAGCTGGCTTATCTTCAGATGGGGATCGATAACCTTGCTTGTTGACATATCGTGATTAAGTGCCGCAATAAGATATGCGATATACTTGGAAACATCAACTTCACAGAACCAGTCTCTTGCAAGAAGTTCAGGTGTTCTGTAAGTAAGGTTTGTACCGAATACATAGTCGATAATACCCTGTTCATAAGCCATATCGAACTTTTCAAGTCCGTTTGTAAATATAGGATATGTAGCATAAGCAAGTATTCTCTTTGCCTTACGCTTCTTAAGCTCATAAGCGATATCAAGCATAGATTCGCCTGATGAAATGATATCGTCAGCAATGAATACATCCTTACCTTCTACGGAGTTGCCTAAATATTCGTGAGCTACAATGGGGTTACGTCCGTTTACAACCTGAGAATAATCTCTTCTCTTGTAGAACATACCAAGGTCAACACCAAGTACAGAAGTATAGTACATATTTCTGTTCATAGCACCTTCGTCAGGGCTTACTGCCATAAAGTGTTCCTTGTCAAGCTTTAAATCTGTTACATTATTAAGCATGGACTTAAGAACCTGATATGTAGGTATTACATTATCAAAGCCCATTAAAGGAATTGCATTGCACACTCTGGGGTCATGTGCGTCAAAAGTGATAACATTTGATACACCTAAGTTTTCAAGCTCTTGTAATGCTACTGCACAGTCAAGAGATTCTCTGTAGTTTCTTCTGTGCTGTCTGCCTCCATAAAGAATAGGCATAATTACATTTATTCTGTGTGCTTTACCACCGATAGCCTGAATAATTCGCTTTAAGTTCTGGAAGTGATCATCAGGTGACATTGCGTTCTCTCTGCCGAATAATTCATAAGTACAGCTGTAGTTACCTACATCCACGATGATGAAAATATCATCACCTCTTACTGTACTCTTGATAAGGCCCTTACCATCACCAGAAGAAAATCTGGGGCATTCATTTTCAATTAAGAATGTATCAAAATTAAATCCTGCTGCAGATGACCACTTTACTAAATACTGGTCAATCTTTGCTCCGAGTTCCTCGGCACCGGGGAGAGCAATAATACTCATAGGTGCTACTCTTTCAGAAGTAGAAAACAGGATCTCACTTGCTTTTGCTGTCATATTTATATTTCCTTTCACTTTGGCTCACGCCATTATAACTTTTATGTTATCCGTATAAATACCATAAACGAGGGATAAAATCTCTCGTTTATGGCAATTTGAAATAGATATTATTCGTAGAGAGGATACTTGTTGCAGATGTCTGTTACCATACCTCTTACCTTTTCTGCACTTGCATCAAAGTCAGTTGCAGTAAGGTAGATGCATTCTGCAATAGTCTTCATATCCTCTTCAACAAGTCCTCTTGTTGTAACTGCAGGTGTACCGATACGAACACCGCTTGTTACGAAGGGACTCTGAGGATCGTTGGGGATAGCATTCTTATTAACTGTGATATAAACCTCATCAAGCTTCTTTTCAAGTTCCTTACCTGTGATATTGAAGGGCTGAAGATCAACTAACATAAGGTGGTTATCTGTACCGCCTGATACGAGGTTGAAGCCCTTTTCTAAAAGTGAAGAAGCTAAAACAGAGGCATTGCTTACTATCTGCTTTGCATAAGCCTTGAATTCAGGCTTTAATGCTTCGCCGAAGCATACTGCCTTTGCAGCGATAACGTGCATTAAAGGGCCACCCTGTGTACCGGGGAATATTGCTTTGTTTATCTTAAGAGCAAGTTCTTCATTATTTGTAAGAATAAGCCCCCCCCCGGGGCCTCTTAATGTCTTGTGTGTTGTTGTTGTAACGATATCAGCATAAGGAACAGGTGACATATGCATTCCACCTGCAACAAGACCTGCGATGTGAGCCATATCTACCATAAGGTAAGCTCCTACTTCCTTAGCGATAGCAGCAAGCTTTTCAAAGACAATAGCTCTGGGGTATGCACTTGCACCTGCTACGATGAGCTTGGGCTGGTGTTCCTTAGCTAAA
>JAZSHW010000134.1:0-11560 GCA_045533495.1 Ruminiclostridium sp.
AAATTCAAGGAATTCTGTAATCTCCCTGCTATTGAGGTTGAAAAGAAAACCAAGAGGGGAGTATCGATGATTGATCTCAAGCCTCATATAAAAGTTGAGAATATTTCAGATGAAGGATTTGTTCTGTATCTTCCTTCGGGATGTGATTTTACTGTAAATCCCTCTCTGTTATTTGACGCATTCGAAAAGTACAGCGGTGAAGAAATAGAGAAAATCGATATAGTAAGAAGCAAAATTCTGTGTAAGGATGGCTCTGAATTCATATAATAACAGATATTTTTTGAAAAAAGATATAAAAAAGCAAGAAATTAATGAAAATTTAACAAAAAACTATTGCAAATTTCGTTAAAAGGTGCTATAATATTAAAGCATTTGAAATCCGTTGGTGAAAACTGTAACTATAATTACAAATTTTACCAGCGTGTTTAATGCCATTAGTGCAATGCACAAAGACATTAAAACGGATAGTCCGCTGCATTTAACGATAAAAGATATCGTTATCCGTACTTTAAACAAAGACGGAGGAAAAAGCCGATGCAAGAATACCCGAAAACCAGGAGGAAAAAATGGACGCATTAAAAATGATTGCACAGGACAGCTTAAAGGAAGCTGCTCCCCAGTTCAACGTAGGTGACACAGTAAAGGTTCACGTACGTATCGCAGAAGGTGACAAGTTCCGTATTCAGATTTTTGAAGGAACAGTTATCGCTAAGAAGCACGGTGGCATCAGCGAAACATTCACAGTTCGCAGAGTTGCTCACGGTTGTGGTGTAGAGAGAGTTTTCCCCTTACATTCACCCACAGTAGAAAAGGTTGAAGTTGTAAGAGAAGGTAAAGTTCGCAGAGCTAAGCTCTACTATCTGCGTGACAGAGTTGGTAAGGCTGCAAAGGTTAAGTCTAAGGTTTAATCTTACGCGTTTTATCCTGAATCGAAATTGTAATGTGATAACGAACGAAAGTTCGTTATTGCAACACAATTCGATATTTCTTTTTTTATTTACACTTAAAGGAGCACAATATGGATGAAAAAGATTTAATCGAACATACAATTCCTGATGAAAAACAGAGTGGTTATGTCTATATGGAATTTTTTGATTGGATAACGTTTATCTTTTCATGCGTACTGTGTTTTATTATATTGTTTACAGTTTTAGCAAGAGTTATAACAGTAGATGGTGAATCAATGCTACCTACACTTCAGGATAGAAATATGCTTTTAGTGTCGGATGTGGGATATACACCACAGTACGAGGATATCGTTATTGTTTATGCTCCGAGTCTTTATAACAATCTATCCAACGACTATGGCAAGACGATTGTAAAGCGAGTTATAGGTCTTCCTGGTGACAAGATCCGTATAGATTTTGGAAAGGGCATTGTTTACAGAAACGGAGAAGCTCTTGAAGAGCCATATACAAATACTCTTACAAATATTCAGCAGAACTTTCCTAATAACACGGAAGTCACTGTTCCGGAAAACAGATTGTTTGTACTTGGCGACAACAGAAATGATTCAAAAGATAGTCGAAGCTATGATATAGGTATGATTGACGTACGATACGTAATAGGTAAATCCTTAGTTCGTGTTTGGCCTTTTGATAAGCTTGGGACTGTATAATTAAAGGAACTTGAAAATGGGAGAAATATCAAACATTCAATGGTTTCCCGGTCACATGACCAAAACTAAAAGACAGATTGAAGCAAATTTAAAGCTGGTTGATGCTGTTGCAGAAATTGTTGACGCAAGAGTACCCGAATCCAGTCGTAATCCTATAATAAGTGAAATTACAGGAAATAAGCCAAGAATCATTCTTTTAAACAAGTGTGACTATGCAGACGATAATGTTACTGCTATGTGGCAGAAAAAATACACATCTATGGGCTTTAAAGTCCTGATATGTGATTGCAGAAGCGGAAAGGGCGTAAATTCTTTTATTCCTGCTGTAAAATCGGTTTTGTCTAATCTGCTTCAGAAGAGAAAGGCAAAAGGTTTTATCGGTAGACCTCTCAGGGTTATGGTTGTTGGTATACCGAATGTCGGAAAATCCTCTTTTATAAATCGTCTTTCAAAAAGCGGAAAGACAAAAGTTGAGGACAGGCCCGGTGTAACAAGAGGTCAGCAATGGGTAACACTTGACAAGGATGTAGAATTACTTGATACACCAGGTATTCTTTGGCCGAAATTTGACGATCAGCAGGTTGCCATAAAGCTTGGCTATACCGGTGCAATCAAGGATGATGTAATGGATGTTTACGAGCTATCAGATAGTCTTGTAAGCTATCTTAAAGAGCATTATCCGAAAAAGACAAAAGAACGTTATAAAATCGGTGAAAACGAAGATATAACACTTGAAATAATAGCTAAAAAGCGAGGTATGCTTATTTCCGGCGGAGAGCCTGATTTAGAGCGTGCAGCGATAACCGTTTTAGATGAATTCAGGAGTGGTAAGCTTGGAAAAATCTCACTTGAAAGACCTGAGTAAATTATATAAGTTTGATGATGTAATCAGAGACGAATTCGGTACTTTCTGCGGAATTGATGAAGCAGGAAGAGGTCCTCTTGCAGGAGATGTATATGCTGCCGCAGTTATTTTACCCGAAGGTGTTGTTATCGAGGGACTTGATGACAGTAAAAAGCTGACAGAAAAGAAACGAGAAGCACTTTTTGATGAAATAATTGAAAAAGCCGAAAGCTACTGCATTGCAACAGCATCAGTTAAAGAAATAGACGAAATAAATATTCTTGCTGCAACTATGCTTGCTATGAAGAGAGCTTTTGAAGGACTTTCTGTAAAACCAAACATTGCTTTGATTGATGGAAATAAAGCTCCCGAACTTTCTGTAAACGCTGAAACAGTTGTCAAGGGTGATGCAACAAGTGCATCGATTGCTGCTGCATCTGTACTTGCTAAGGTTGCAAGAGACAGATATATGAAAGAGATTGCTTTAAAATATCCTCAGTATCAGTTCGAAAAACATAAAGGATACGGCACAAAGCTTCATTATCAGATGCTTGATGAATATGATGCATCTGATGTACATAGAAAAAGCTTTTTAGTAAAATATTACGCCGCAAAGGAAAAGAATAAAAATGGCGGCTAATAATAATGATAAAGCACGCAAGGGTAAACTCGGAGAGGATTATACAGCTGATTATTTATCAAAAAATGGTTATCAGATAATCATCCGAAATTATCGTAAGCCTTGCGGAGAGATTGATATAATCGCTGTAAAGGATGGTTTTATTGCTTTTGTTGAAGTAAAGACCCGTAAATATCGCAGTTTAGTCAGCGGTGTTGACGCAGTAAACTTCAAGAAAAAAGGAAAAATCATAGCTACTGCAGATTATTATTTAGCTGAAAACGGAATGGATTATCAGCCAAGATACGATATAGCTGAGGTTACTGTTTCAAATACAGAGAAGCCTTATGTTATAGCGTTTAATTACTATGAAGATGCGTTTGATACAACAGGATATGAAACGCAATTTTAAGAACAAAAGGAAGTTTGTTATGAATTACAAAAGTACTCGTAATGTAAAGGTTAATGTAACAAGTGCAAAGGCGATATCACAGGGCTTATCCTCTGAGGGTGGCTTATTTGTACCCGAAAATTTACCTAAGCTTACTGAAGAAAAGATCAAGGCAATGTGCGATATGTCGTACGCTGAAAGAGCGTATGAAGTATTCAAGCTTTTCCTTACAGATTTTACAGATGATGAAATCCGTCATTGCGTAAACAGTGCATATAGTGATAAGAATTTTGCTACAGAAAACATAGCAGAAATATCTCATCTTTTAACAGGTACATATATTCTTGAGCTTTGGCACGGTCCTACATGTGCGTTTAAGGATATGGCACTCCAGATTTTACCTTATCTTCTTACTTGTTCTGCAAAGAAGACAATAAGTGATAAGAAAATTTCAATACTTGTTGCTACAAGTGGTGACACAGGTAAGGCTGCACTTGAAGGTTTCAAGGATGTAGAAGGCACTTCAATAACTGTATTCTATCCTGAAGATGGTGTAAGTGTGATGCAGAAGCGTCAGATGACAACCCAGGAAGGAAATAATGTAAATGTATGTGCAGTTGTTGGTAATTTCGATGACTGTCAGAACGGTGTAAAGGCAATCTTTACAGATGAAAATATGATTGCAGAGCTTGAAAAGGCTAATACAGTATTTTCAAGTGCAAATTCAATAAACTGGGGCAGACTTGCTCCTCAGATCATCTACTATGTTTCATCCTATGTACAGCTTTTAAAGGATGGCGAGCTGAACTTCGGTGACAAGCTCAATGTAGTAGTTCCTACAGGTAACTTCGGTAACATACTTGCTGCATTCTATGCAAAGCAGATGGGTATTCCGATAGGAAAGCTTATTTGTGCATCAAATGCCAATAATATTCTTACCGACTTTATAAATACCGGTATTTACGATAGAAACAGACCTTTCTATACTACTGTTTCTCCTTCAATGGATATCCTTATTTCAAGCAATCTTGAAAGACTTCTTTACCATCTTACAGACGAAAACGATGCTCTTATCAACGAGTGGTTCGGTGCATTAAAGTCTGAAGGTAAGTACGAAGTAAATGATAATGTCAAAGCTGCACTGAAAGATTTCTTCTATGCAGGATGTTGTGATGATAACCAGACCAAGGAGACTATTAAGAAGGTATTCGATGAATACAGCTATCTTATGGATACACATACAGCGGTTGCTTACAAGGTTTATGAAGATTATAAGCAGACTACAGGTGATAACACTAAGACACTTATTGCATCTACTGCAAATCCTTATAAGTTCGGCTATGCTGTATATGAAGCACTTGGTGGCAAAACAACAGATATTGACGAATTTGAGCTTATAGGTAAGCTTGAAACACTTACAGGAACAACTTGTCCTAAGGCTCTTTCGGATACTAAAGATAAGGCAATACGTTTTACAGGTTCTGTAGAAGCTAAGGATATGTCCAAAGTTGTAATTGATTTTATCAATAAGTAAAAATTAAGGAGTTTTCGATTGAAAGTATTCGCAATGGGTGATCTTCACCTGCCTTTCGGGGTTAATAAGCCTATGGATATTTTCGGTGGTTGGGATAACTACACAACCCGCATAGAAGAAAACTGGAACAGTATTGTTTCTGATGATGATGTGGTTGTAATTCCCGGTGACTTATGCTGGGCGATGAGTCTTGATCAAGCTTTGCCGGATTTCAGGTTTGTAAGTCAGACGCTAAAAGGACATAAGGTTATATTAAAGGGTAATCACGATTATTGGTGGACTACTAATTCGAAAATGAATAAGTTTTTATCACAAAATGACTTTAACAATATAACCATTCTTCACAATGATGCTTATATAGCAGGAAACATAGCTATATGCGGTACTCGTGGGTGGATAAATGATGATGGACAAGCTCAGGATGCAAAGCTTTTATCAAGAGAAGCTTCAAGACTTGAAGCATCGATAAATAAAGCAGAAGAAACAGGGCTTGAACCGGTTGTGTTTATCCATTATCCGCCTATCTATGGAGGAGAAAAGAATTATTATATTCTTGAAGTATTAAAATCCCACAACATAAAACGATGCTATTACGGTCATGTTCATGGCAGTTGGTGTTTTCCGAAAGCTTTTCAAGGCGAGAACGAAGGAACATCTTTCAGAATGGTGTCAGCGGATTATGTCAAATTTACACCTGTACTTGTGCAGGAATAAAAAATATAACAATAACACAGAAGCCAAAGCGACTGTGAAAACGGAGGAACATTTAAAATGGAAATCATTTCAAACAACAAAACCGCTACTAATACAGTAGAAGTTGAATTCAAGGCAACTGCCGAAGAATTCGAAGCAGCCGTTCAGGCAACATACTTAAAGCAGAGAAAGAACATTGCTATCCCTGGTTTCAGAAAGGGTAAGGCACCCCGTAAGATGATTGAAACTCAGTACGGTGAAGGTGTTTTCTATGAAGATGCTGTAAATGGTATGTACCAGAAGACTGTTTCTGAAGTTATCGATGAATTAAAGCTTGATGTTGTAGATATGCCCAACATCGAGGTAACTGAAGTAAGCAAGGAAAACGGTGTTAGCTTTAAGGCTACTTTTACAGTAAAGCCTGAAGTTGAAATTTCAGATTACAAGGGATTAAAGGCAACAAAGACTGTCAAGACTGTATCTGATGAAGAAGTAGATGCAGAAGTTCAGCGTATTCGCGAAAGAACAGCAAGAATTGTAGATGTAACAGACAGAGCACTTCAGAAGGGTGACACAGCTGTATTTGACTTTGAAGGTTTTGTTGATGGTGAAGCTTTTGAAGGCGGTAAGGCTGAAAAGTTCTCACTTGAAATCGGTAGCGGTCATTTCATTCCCGGCTTTGAAGATGCTATGATTGGTCAGAACATCGGTGAAGACTTTGATGTTAATGTAACATTCCCCGAAGATTACAACGCTGAAAACTTAGCAGGTAAGCCCGCAGTATTCAAGTGCAAGATTCACGAAATCAAGGGCAAGGAATACGATGAACTTGATGATGAATTTGCTAAGGATGTAAGTGAGTTTGATACACTTGATGCTTTAAAGGAAGACATCAAGTCCAAGCTTCAGGCAAGAGCTGACGATGATGCTAAGTCAAAGCTTGATGCCGATCTCACAGATATGGTTATTGAAAAGATGCAGGCAGAAGTTCCTGAGGCTATGATCAACAACCGTGTTGATGATCTCGTTCGTGATTGGGAATACAGAAACAGAAATATGGGCATTACAGTTCAGGATTATCTTAAGTATGCAAATATCACAATCGAACAGTTCAAGGAAAACTTCAAGGAACCCGCTGAAAAGCAGGTTAAGTTAAGACTTGCTCTTGAAAAGATTGCTGAGCTTGAAAAAATTGAAGTTACAGATGAAGAAGTTGAGAACGAATACAAGGAAATGGCTGAAAGCTACAAGATGGAACTTGACAAGGTTAAGACTATCGTTGCAGCTGAAGCTCTTGCTGAAGACCTTAAGGTTGAAAAGGCGTTTGATATCGTTCGTGAAAGTGCTGAAGTAACAGAAGCTACAGAATAATTAAAAATAACAAGAGCTTTCCTTATATAATAATGGAAAGCTCTTGGTTGATTTTAAGACAGTTGAGAAATTAAATGATTTTTACGATTTTTTGTCGTGAAATTGGTTTAAAGCGTATTTACAGAAAGGAAGATGCATTATGAGCTTAGTACCAACCGTCATTGAACAGACAGGCAGAGGAGAAAGAGCCTACGATATTTTCTCTCGTTTATTAAACGACAGAATCATTATGCTTAACGAGGAAATAAACAATGTAACAGCGGGTCTTGTTGTAGCACAGCTTTTGTTTTTAGAGAGTCAGGATCCTGATAAGGATATTTCTCTTTATATTAATAGTCCGGGCGGTTCTATAACAGCAGGTATGGCTATTTACGATACTATGAATTACATCAAGTGCGATGTTTCCACTATCTGTATTGGTATGGCCGCATCAATGGGTGCTTTCTTGCTTTCAAGCGGTGCAAAGGGAAAACGTTTCTGCCTGCCCAACTCACAGGTTATGATTCACCAGCCTTTAATCGGCGGTGGTCTCAGTGGTCAGCAGACAGATATTACTATTCATGCAAGAAATCTTGAGCTAACAAGAAAAAGACTTGAAGAAATTATGGCTGAAAACTGTGGTAAATCCTACGAAGAACTTCACAGAGATTGCGAAAGAGATAATTATCTTTCTGCAAACGAAGCTTGTGAATACGGTCTTGTTGACAAAGTTATAGCAAAGAGATAACATTCTTGAAAGGACAACAACATAAATGAGAAGATGCAGCTTTTGCAACAAGACAGAGGATCAGGTAGATGGACTTATCTGCACTCCTGACGCTTGTATTTGCGATGAATGTATAAAAGCAACTTATGAAATGCTTACTGAACGAGATAAAACCTTAAGAAAAAATAGGAAACAAGGTAAGAAAAACGAAGAGTTTAAACTTAAAAAGCCTGCTGAATTAAAAGCGGTTCTTGATAAATATGTGGTAGGGCAGGAGAGAGCAAAGAAAACAATCTGCGTATCTGTTTATAACCACTATAAGAGAAACTTTTTAGGTGATGATTCAGCTGATGAAATAGAGCTTCAGAAAAGCAATGTGTTATTGCTTGGTCCTACCGGTGTTGGTAAGACAATGATTGCTCAGACTCTTGCGAAAATTCTTGATGTGCCTTTTGCTATAGCAGATGCTACCACACTCACTCAGGCAGGTTATGTGGGTGAAGACGTAGAAAATGTACTGCTCAGACTTATTCAGGCGGCAGACTATGATATAGAAGCTGCTGAGCATGGTATTATCTATATTGATGAAATTGATAAAATTACAAGAAAATCCGAAAATACATCCATTACACGAGATGTAAGCGGTGAAGGTGTACAGCAGGCACTTCTTAAAATTATCGAAGGAACAGTATCAAATGTTCCTCCTCAGGGCGGCAGAAAGCATCCAAATCAGGAATTTATTCAGATCAATACAAAGAATATTCTCTTTATCTGCGGTGGTGCTTTTGATGGAATTGATAAGACTATTCTTTCTCGTACAAATTCATCCGCACTTGGTTTTGGAGCGGATGTAAAGGGCAAGAAGGATAAGAGCCTTAATGAAGCACTTAAGAAAATAGAGCCTGAAGATCTTGTAAAATACGGAATTATCCCTGAGCTTGTGGGCAGACTTCCTGTTATCACAGTTCTTGATGATCTTGATGAAGATTCACTTGTAAAGATTCTTGTAGAACCCAAGAATGCTATAATCAAGCAGTATAAATATCTGTTCAGTCTTGATGGAATTGAGCTGGAAGTAACAGATGATGCTTTGAAGGAAATAGCAAAGAAGACTGTTGAAAGAAAAACAGGTGCAAGAGGTCTTAGAACAGTAGTTGAAGAAGTTTTATCAGAAGTTATGTTTGAAGCTCCTGCAGATGAAACAATAACCAAGGTTATTGTAGACGCTAAGTCTATTACTGATGGAGAAAAGCCTGAAATTGTAAGAGATGAGGGTAAAAGTAAAAAGAAGAGTAGTTGATTTAAAATGTTCACCAAATTGATTTTGGTGAACATTTTGGGATATATAAGGGAGAATGCATCGTGAAAAAGCCTGAAATGATAATCTTTGACTGGGGTGGAACGCTTGTTAAAGGCTGTTTTGATGGTCTTAAAGGCACTAAAGCAGTGCTTGATTCATCACTCGATACCAATGGCAGTACAGCTGAAGAAGTTCAGCGTTTTGCCGAAGAGATGAACAGGGATTTTGGCAGGACTTTTGATTATGCCAAAGAACAGCCTGTTGTTGAAGTGCATCAGCACAAATTTCAGCGTTATCTTTATGAATATTTTGGTGTTACATTCGATAAATCAGAATATGAAATTGAAGAAATATTCTTTCGCAACTGCCATGATATTTATAATACAGATGGTATTGCTGATTTTCTTGATTATTTGTACGAGCAGGGTATAAGAACTGCAGTTATAAGCAATATTGATTTTACAGAAGTCTGTCTTAAACGATGCATAAACGAGATGTTGCCGGATAATCATTTTGAGTTTATAATAGCTTCCAGTGAATATGTATACAGAAAACCCCACAGGCGTATTTTTGAGCTTGCATTACGCAAGGCAGGTCTTACAGCAGATAAGGTCTGGTATGTAGGAGATAATGTAAACTGTGATGTCATGGGTGCGGCAGGATGCGGAATAATCCCTGTGTGGTATAACGGGGCATTACATAGCGAACAGACTCCACCTGATATAGATTGTATTATTGTTTCCGAGTGGTCAGAGCTTCAGAAAATGATAGCTGAGGTATTATAATCTTCCGTATAAATATAATTTGCTTAAAATTTAACAAATTTCAAAAAAACACTTTACAAATCACAAATGATATGGTATAATACCATTGTTGTGCTTTGTGCACATCAAAATAACAATGCAGAATCTTGGCGTTGAGGCAGATGCTCTTAACGAGAAACACCGTTACCCTTCGCTATGACTACTGCAAATAATTTTAAGAGGTGTAACTATGCTTTTAAAGGAAGAAAAGACAGCGGTTATCGAAGCTAACCGTACACACGAAAACGACACAGGTTCTCCTGAGGTTCAGATTGCTATTCTCACAAAGAGAATCAACGATTTAACAGAACATCTCAAGACACACAAGAAAGACCATCACTCACGTAGAGGTCTTTTAAAGATGGTTGGTCACAGACGTAATCTGTTAAACTACCTTATGAAGAAGGACATTGAACGTTACCGTGCAGTTATTGCAAAGCTCGGTATTCGTAAGTAAGAGTTTAAGAAGGGTAGAGCAAGTTTTTTGTTCTGCCCTTTAACCCTTATTTAAAGAGCTCATTTTAACTACTTTGAGAAGCAGAACTTTTAGCATTAAGCTGAGTAATGTATAATTACATTTCTGAGCTTATTGCTAAAGCTGTTTCTCTTAAAACAATAAAAAAACAAGGAGGAACAGTAAAATGTTCGAGAATTACAAAACATTCAAGACTACCTTTGCCGGCAGAGAACTTATGGTTGAAACAGGCAAGGTGTGTGGTCTTGCAAATGGTTCTTGCTGGGTACACTACGGTGAAACAGTAGTAATGGTAAACGTTACAGCAAGCCCCAAGCCTCGCGATGGCGTAGATTTCTTCCCCTTAGCGGTTGATTATGAAGAAAAGCTCTATGCTGTAGGTAAGATTCCCGGTGGCTATTTAAAGAGAGAGGGAAGACCCAGTGAAAAGGCTATCCTCACATCCCGTGTAGTAGACAGACCTATGCGTCCTTTATTCCCCAAGGATATGAGAAACGATGTAGCTATCGTTATGACAGTTCTTGCTGTTGATCCTGATACACAGCCTGAAATCATCTCTATGATCGGTGCATCAATTGCAGTTGCAATCTCTGACATTCCCTGGAATGGTCCTATCGGCGGTATCTCTGTAGGTCTTGTTGATGGCGAAATCGTTCTTATGCCTGACGCTGAGCAGAGAGCAAAATCTGATTTACAGCTTACAGTAGCATCCAGCGAAAAGAAGGTTGTTATGATCGAAGCCGGTGCTAACGAAGTTGACGACGAAACAATGATAAAGGCTATTGCAGCCGGTCATGAAGAAATCAACAAGTCCATTATTCCTTTCATCAAGGAAATCGTTGCAGAAATCGGTAAGCCTAAGTTTGATTTCCCCTCAATGGACGTTGATCACGATTTATTTGAAGCAATCCAGAACAAGTATACAGATAAGGTTAAGTTTGCACTCGACACAGATGATAAGAACATCCGTGAGGAAAACCTTAAAGAAGTTTACAGCTTTGTATATGAAGCACTTGCTGAAAGATTCCCCGAAATGGAATCAGTAATTGACGAAGCTATCTATAAATTGCAGAAGTACGTTGTACGCCGCTGGATTCTTGACGATGGAAAGCGTGTAGACGGTCGTGGCCTTAACGACATCCGTCCCCTTGCTTCCGAAGTAGGCATCCTTCCCCGTACACACGGTAGCGGTATGTTCACAAGAGG
>JAZSHW010000087.1:0-4705 GCA_045533495.1 Ruminiclostridium sp.
CCACCGTATAATCAGCGGCTTTATGATTCAGGGCGGTTGTCCTGACGGCACAGGTATGGGCGGTGCAAAGGAAAACATCAAGGGCGAATTCTTAGCAAACGGTGTTAAGAACGATCTTAAGCACACAAGAGGCGTTATCTCTATGGCTCGCTCAATGATGCCCGACTCCGCAAGCTCACAGTTCTTTATTATGCACGAGGACGCTCCTCACCTTGATGGCAACTACGCTGCATTCGGCAAGGTTGTTGAAGGTATCGAGGTGGTAGATGAGATCGCTGCAGTAAAGACAGACTGGCAGGACAGACCCGCAGAAAAGCAGGTTATGAAGTCAGTTACTATTGAATAAAAAAATGAGCTGATGTTGTTAATATGATATGTATCGCCCCAATTTATGCGTCTGTACAAATTGGGGCGATAAAAACAAAGAAAAGGTGTATATTATGAGCAATATTGCAAAGGTTGTCGGACAGCGTATAAGAAACTACAGAAAAAAAAAGAAATTCAGTCAGGAGAAGTTGGCAGAGCTTTGTGGCTGTCATCCGACCTATATCGGTCAGCTTGAACGAGGAGAAAAGAACGCAACGCTTGAAAGCATTGAGAAGATAACTAATGCTCTTGACATCTCTCTTTCAAAGCTTTTTGAGAAATTGGGCGGTCAGGATGATAGCGAAAATAATATACCTCTTGCCTGTTACGAATTAATTTCTGAAAAATCTGAAAAGGAACAGGAACAGCTCTATAAGCTCCTGCTTGAACTGGATAAATACAAAACCATATAATATTAATCTATACCGTTCCGAAAGGGACGGTGTTTTTTATAAAAAAGAGCAGAAGCATCATAGTGATGCCTCTGCCCATAAAATTACAGTTCTATATAATAAGGACAGATATCCTCATAATGCCCGTCCTTCATACGAAATCCTTCAGGAATAGTGCCCAGTTGTTTAAAGCCCACACGCTCATACAAATGCCTTGCGTGGATATTGGTAGCTACTACCGCATTGAACTGCAGTATACTGAACTGAAGCTTTTTCGCTTGCTTTATACAGTCAAGCACCAGCTTTTCGCCGATATGCTTACCTCTGATACCTGATTTTACCGCAAAGCTTGCATTAGAGATATGACCGCATCTTCCGATATTATTAGGGTGCAGTATGTAAAGCCCGAGAATTTCGCCCTTTTCATTTTCAGCAACTCCCGTGTAGCTCTGACTACTGAAAAATTCTTTTGCTGAAGTATCGTCAAGTACATCTTCCTGCGGAAAGGCGATACCTTCTTCAACTATTTCGTTCCATATTTCTATCATCTGCTGAATATCGTTATCCGTGTATTTTCTGATTATAACTTTGTTTTCCATATTGCACTTCCTTTTATGTTCTCCGATAATTATATCACTCTTTTTATAAAAAAACAATAATAATCCTTTGATAAGTAAAAGTTGTTATATACTTTGCTGTTGAAGATTATCAAAAGTCGTCTTAAACAAGTTATTGATTTTTCTGAAAAATATCATAACCAATTTATAAATTGTGTTTGTCAATTTACCTATAAGTTAGTAAAACCTAACCAAAACTTGTGTGCAAAGTTACGAAACGATTTATTATGCAAAAATTACCTTGACATTTTTCTGACAAGGTAGTATAATAATTATGGTTAGCAAGTGCTAACTTTTTAAAAACAATGATGGTTAGCAACGTCTAACTTGGATATTTATAATGTTCCTCGGAAGAAAAGGAGAAATATATATATGGCAACATTAAAGGACGCAAAGATCGGCAAACCTGTTAAGGTAGTAAAAGTCGGCGGTCAGGGTGCACTCAGAAGAAGAATTATGGATATGGGTATTACAAAGGGTGTTGAGATAACAGTCAGAAAGGTGGCACCTTTAGGAGATCCAATAGAAGTAAATGTAAGAGGGTACGAGCTTTCTCTTCGTAAAGATGATGCTGAAATGATAGAAACTGAGTAATCAAAAATTATAAGAAAATATATTTATTACATAGTTAGAGAAAGCTAACGACAAAAGGAAAGGGACAATAAAGATATATGGAAATCAGAATTGCGCTTGCAGGTAACCCAAACTGCGGCAAAACGACATTATTTAATGCCCTTACAGGTTCAAACCAGTTTGTTGGTAACTGGCCGGGTGTTACAGTAGAAAAAAAGGAAGGCAAGATGAAAGGGGTCGAGGACGTAATAATCACTGACCTCCCCGGAATATATTCTTTATCTCCATACACACTTGAAGAAGTAGTGGCAAGAAATTATCTTGTAGGCGAACAGCCTGACGCTATTCTCAATATTGTAGATGGTACAAATATTGAACGTAACTTATATCTTACCACTCAGCTTATAGAAATCGGAATACCCGTTGTCTGTGCTGTCAATATGATGGATATTGTAGAAAAGAACGGTGATAAGATTGATATAGAGGCTCTTTCCAAAGAGCTTGGCTGCAAGGTCGTAACCATATCAGCATTAAAGGAAACAGGTATCACAGAGGCGGCAGAGCTTGCAATAAAAGCCGCAAGAGAAAAGGCTGTTATTCCTCCTAAGCATCGTTTTGGCGGTTGTGTAGAACACGCACTTGCACACATTGAAGAATATCTGCTCCACGATATTCCTGAAGAACAGCAGAGATGGTACTCAATAAAGCTCTTTGAAAGAGATGAAAAGATACTCGAAGTAATGAATCTTTCCGATGAGATATCAAGCCACATTGAAAAGGATATCCGCTCTGCCGAAGAAGAGCTTGACGACGATGCAGAGAGTATCATAATAAACGAAAGATATCTTTACATAGAAAATGTAGTAAAAAAGTGCTTTGTAAAGAAAAACAAGGGTGCTCTTACCATATCTGACAAAATCGACAGAATAGTAACAAACAGAATTTTAGCATTACCTATTTTTGCGGTAATTATGTTTGTAGTTTACTTTATATCTGTTACAACTGTAGGTACATGGGTAACTGACTGGACGAATGACGGACTCTTCGGAGACGGCTTCCATCTGTTTAACATCGGTACCGGCGAATTTGAAGAAGCTACAGACGCTTATGCATCAGAAAACATTTTCACAGAAGATGTACTGAACTTATCACAGGCAGCGGCTGACAAGGGTGTCATAGGCGCTGAGGATGTACTTGCTGCTGTACAGGATGGCGACTATGCCGCTTTTGAAGAAGCACTCGGTTCTTATGGTGACAGCCTTGCTCAGTCTGGTTATAACGTAAAATCCCTTGTAGTAGAAGCTATGGAAAGTGCACCTGCTCCCGAAGATTACGGCGTATGGGTTCCCGGTGTTCCTGTCCTTGTAGAACAAGGTCTTGATGCCATTTCGGTTGACGGCTGGCTCAAATCCCTCATTCTTGATGGTATTGTAGCAGGTGTTGGTGCAGTACTTGGTTTCGTACCTCAGATGCTTGTGCTTTTCCTTATGCTCGCATTCCTCGAAGCTTGCGGCTATATGTCAAGAATTGCCTTTGTTATGGACAGAATTTTCAGAAAGTTCGGTCTTTCGGGTAAATCCTTTATTCCTATGCTTATAGGCGTAGGTTGTGGTGTTCCGGGTGTTATGGCGTCCCGTACCATCGAAAACGAGCGTGACCGCCGTATGACTATTATGACTACCACATTTATTCCTTGCGGTGCAAAGATGCCTATTGTTGCTCTTATTGCAGGTTCATTATTCGGTAATGCGTGGTGGGTAGCCCCCAGCGCCTTCTTTGTAGGCTGTGCGGCTATCGTTATTTCAGGTATTATGCTTAAGAAGACAAGACCATTTGCAGGCGATCCCGCACCCTTCGTTTTAGAGCTTCCTGCATACCATCTTCCTACTATCGGAAATCTTTTCAGAAGTATGTGGGAGAGAGGTTGGTCATTTATCAAAAAAGCTGGTACGGTTATCCTTCTTTCGACAGTCATCATCTGGGCAGGTTCCTGCTTCGGAACACTTGCAGACGGCACATTCGGTTTCAGCACAGAGCTTCCTATTGCTGACAGCATACTCGGCACAATAGGCAATGCAATCTGCTGGCTTTTTATTCCTTTAGGATTTGGTGATCCTACTTCTGCAATCGCAACTCTTATGGGTCTTATAGCCAAGGAAGAGGTAGTTGCAGTACTTGGTGTGCTTGACTTTATGGGTATGACACAGCTTGCAGGATATTCCTTCCTTATCTTCAACCTTCTTTGTGCTCCTTGCTTTGCCGCAATGGCTGCAATCAGACGAGAAATGAACAGTGCAAAGTGGACGGCCTTTGCACTTGCTTACCAGTGTGTATTTGCTTATTTTATTTCACTTATCGTATTCCAGCTCGGCAGTATCTTTACAGGAAATTTAAATGTAGTCGGACTTATCTTTGCTATCCTTGCTCTTGCATTTATCGTCTTTATGCTTGTAAGGCCTGCAAAAGACTATAGTGTTAAAAAGGTATAAGAAAGGCGGTATGTTATGGGTACTATCATAATTTCAATAGCAGTTGTAGCAGTGCTTGTTCTGGCGGTGGTTTATCTTGTACGACAAAAAAAATCAGGAAAGCCTATGTGTGCAGGACAGTGTTCAAATTGCCCGAGCGGAGCACTTTGTGCTTCTCAGAGAAAGGCAGAAAACAAAAATTCGTAACGGATATTATTATTGCATCAAACAGCACTTAGCAGACGCTAAGAGCTGTCAGCGTGTAGACAAAGTCTTTGTCTGCACGCTG
>JAZSHW010000138.1:0-2635 GCA_045533495.1 Ruminiclostridium sp.
TGATCTCAGCAACAACTACGCCGCTAAGGTCGCTTCCCTTGAAGAAAATTTCATTTTCAACCTCTGCACAGGAGAGGGAGAATTTGCTGATAAGCTCCAGTTTATCGAGACCGGAAAGGTCAACGAAATCGGAGATCCAATTCATAGATAATAACATTTCTTTGCCGCTCCTTTCTTATTTATCGTCAGTGAACTGAGAAAGAGTTTTAAGGCTGCCGCTGTTAAGGTCGCGAATGTCCTTAACGCCGTATTTCATCATAGCAAGTCTTGTAAGACCTAAGCCAAATGCAAAGCCTGTGTATTCTTCCGGGTCAATTCCGCCTGCCTTTAAAACCTCGGGATGAATCATTCCGCAGGGGCAAAGCTCAAGCCAACCACTGTGCTTGCAAGAGGGACAACCCTCACCGCCGCAGATAAGGCAGCTTATATCAAGCTCAAAGCCGGGTTTTACGAAGGGGAAGAAACCGGGACGGAGTCTTACCTTGATATCCTTTTCAAACACTTCTGAAAGCATTGTCTTCATAAAGAAAATGAGGTTTGAGATAGAGATGTTCTTATCAACCATTACACCTTCCATCTGGAAGAATGTATTTTCGTGACAAGCGTCTGTAGATTCATTTCTGAAGCATCTACCTGGGAAAATAGCACGGATTGGTTTGCCTTCATTTATAAGAGCATCCTTATACTTCTTATAGATGGCATTCTGTGCTGCTGATGTATGAGATTTTAAAAGCTGACCGTTTTCAAGATAATAAGTATCCTGCATATCTCTTGCGGGATGGAATTTAGGAATGTTAAGTGCTTCAAAACATTCGTAATCAGTTACAATCTCACTGTAATCCTCTACAGCAAAGCCCATAGAACGGAATATTTCTTCGCACTTTCTCTGTACAAGAGTGATAGGATGATATGAGCCTCTCTTTACCTCAGCGGGCATTGCAACATCAAATTCAGGCATAGAGTTTATTTCTCTTTCCATTTCAAGCTTTGCTATTTCTGCCTGCTTTTCTGCTATTTTTTCTGTACAGAAGTTTTTAAGCTCATTTACCTTCTGACCAAACGCCTTCTTTTCCTCGGGAGAAAGCTTACCCATTTCCTTCATAAGTCCTGTAACAGAACCGTTTTTGCCTAAAAAAGAAACTCTGATCTCTTCAAGAGTAGCCGCAGCCTCAACTGCTGACAACTTTTCTTCAAACTGTGCCTTAAGCTGAACAATCTGATTGTCCATATTTCTGACCTCCTTAAAAAATAAAACGCCCCATTGTATTAACAATGAGGCGGAATAATATCCGTGGTACCACTCAAATTGCAGTAAAACTGCCACTTAGTGCTGAATAATCAGCTTCGCTTTAATGCAGCGATTACATTCTGCTTTTCACAGAAAGCTCACGGGTCGAACTTCAAGACAACTACAGAATACGGGGATTACACCTTCCCCCGCTCTCTTTAATTCTTTGTGTAGAAGCTTTACTATGTGGCCTTGCCACTCCCGATCATTGCCTATATCGTATCACATCTTAAATAAGTATATCATAACAAACACGAATTGTCAACCTGAATTTATATAAAAATCCCCTGTGGCTTTTCACCACAGGGGAAAATTCATTTGGTTACTGTCATGAGCTCAGATTACGAAGGATTATTCCTCATCAGAATCTTCAGACTTCTTTTTGCGGTTTGCTGCGAGTAATGTAGAAGATGCCGCAAGTGCAGATGCAGCTGCTAAAGCTCCTGCTACGCCGCCAAGACCAACACCGGTGTTGGGGTTATCAGATGTCGAATCTGTTCTATCACCCTGAGGTGTGCTGTCATCGAACTCTTCCTCATCACCGAATACACGATCGTCATCAGTATCTGTGTCTGTGTCTGTATCTGTATCTGTATCAGTGTCTGTATCAGTATCTGTGTCAGAATCAGTATCAGTGTCTGTATCAGAATCTGTGTCAGAATCAGTATCTGTATCTGTATCAGTGTCTGTGTCAGAGTCTGTATCAGAATCTGTGTCTGTGTCAGAATCAGTGTCTGTATCTGTATCAGTGTCTGTATCAGAATCAGTGTCTGTGTCTGTGTCAGAATCAGTGTCAGAGTCTGTATCAGTATCTGTATCAGTATCAGTGTCAGAATCGGAATCTGTATCTGTATCAGTGTCTGTATCAGAATCAGTGTCTGTGTCTGTATCTGTATCAGAATCAGTGTCTGTATCAGAATCAGTGTCTGTGTCTGTGTCAGAATCAGTGTCAGAGTCTGTATCAGTATCTGTGTCAGAATCAGTATCTGTATCTGTATCAGTGTCTGTGTCAGAGTCTGTATCTGTATCTGTATCAGTGTCTGTGTCAGAGTCTGTATCAGAGTCTGTATCTGTGTCAGAATCTGTGTCTGTATCAGAGTCTGTATCTGTGTCAGAGTCTGTATCTGTATCAGTATCAGTGTCTGTGTCAGAGTCAGTGTCTGTATCAGTATCAGTATCAGTATCTGTATCTGTATCTGTATCAGTATCTGTATCTGTATCTGTATCAGAATCTGTGTCTGTATCAGTGTCAGTATCTGTATCAGAGTCTGTATCAGTGTCTGTGTCAGAGTCTGTATCAGAATCAGAGTCTGTATCTGTGTCTGTGTCAGAGTCAGTGTCTGTGTC
>JAZSHW010000098.1:0-7185 GCA_045533495.1 Ruminiclostridium sp.
GGAATCACAACCAGCAACAGTACCGAGAATTGATGCAGTTGCTAATACAGCTGCTAAAATTCTTTTCTTCATTGGTAAATTCCTCCAGAATTAATTTTTCATGTTACCTTTGGTAACACGTCCTGACCTTTCGGTCGCTTACTTTTTTGAAGTAAAATACACAAAAACTTTTTCACAAGGGAAATTGTTTTGGCATATTTTCCTCCGTTGACAATATGATATCATAAAAAGTCCGATTTTGCAAGCATTTTAAAGCGGAAAACTCGTTTTTTTACTGTAAACGATTACAATTTTCGCTTTTTTGAGACTTTTTCGTTAATATGCACAAAAAAGTGTTACAAATTTGTAACAAAAAAGACACCGAATTTTTCCCAAAATATATGCAAAACCGCTCTACAAAAGGGTTCAGCTTGATTACAAGCCTATGTAAACGATTTTATGCATTTTCGTGCTTAAAAATAGCTTATAAAGTTACAAATGTACAAAACATACAAAAACATTCTGCTTAAAATAGTAAAAAACGATAATTTAATAGATTTTGTACTTTAGCCCTTGAATTTAATATTAAAATAAGGTACAATAAATATAGACTGATAACAAAGGGGGAACTATGCCGTGAAAACAGTATCAAGACATAACTTAAGCGGTTATACGACATCATTTATTTGTCGTATGAGTATTTCAGCACCCTTTATCAGAATAAGTGTATAATTTTTAGGCTGTGGGATTTTTTGATTACACAGCTTTCTTTATTTTTATCTTGAAAGGAAAATAAATTTATGAAAAAAGTAGCTATCATTATGGGCAGTGATTCTGACCTCCCTATCGTAAAAAAGGCTGCAGAGGTACTTAAGGATTTCGGTGTACCCGTTGAAATGCGTGTTCTTTCTGCACACCGTTGTGCCGCTGACGTTTCAGCATTTGCAAGCAAGGCAGAAGAAAACGGCTTTGGCGTAATCATTGCGGCCGCAGGTAAAGCTGCTCACCTTGCAGGTGCAATTGCAGGCCAGACTCCCCTGCCCGTTATCGGTATCCCGATAAAAGCAAGTGCTCTTGAAGGTATTGACGCTTTATTATCTACAGTTCAGATGCCTGCAGGCGTTCCTGTTGCGACAGTTGCAATTGACGGTGCTGCAAACGCCGCATATCTTGCTGTTCAGATCCTCGCAGTAGGTGATGACGTTCTTATGACTAAGATGAAGGAATACCGTGCTGCTCAGACTGCAAAGGTACTTGAAGCTGATAAGAAGATAAGAGAAGAATACAGCTTCTGAGCTACAAGAAATCAGGGTATACTATTATAATATATAAAAGCAAAGAATTTTTTAACTATGCAGAGGAGAAATTTCTCTGCGATGGAAAGGAAATGATAAATATATGGGCGGATTTTTCGGTGTTGCATCAAGTAACGATTGCATAACTGATGTATTCTTCGGTACGGATTATCACTCTCATTTAGGCACAAGAAGAGGCGGTATGACCTCTTATTCAAAGGACAGAGGTTTCCAGCGTTCTATCCACAGTATTGAAAACTCACCCTTCAGAACAAAGTTTGAAGCAGATGCTACAGGCATGAGGGGTAATCTTTGTATCGGTTGTATCAGTGATACGGATCCACAGCCTATCATGGTTCGTTCAAAGATGGGGCTGTACGCTATATGCAGTATCGGTATTATAAGAAACGCCGAGGAATTATCAAGAGAGCTTCTTGATTCAGGCTGTGCAAACTTTGAGGTAATGAGCAGCGGACTTATAAACTCAGGTGCTCTCATCGGTGCTCTTATAGCACAGAAGGAAAATTTCTGTGACGGCATCAGATATGCCCAGCAGAAAATTGAAGGTACGATGTCACTGCTTATCCTCACAGAAGACGGCATAATTGCCGCAAGGGATGATATGGGCAGATTGCCTATCGTTGTCGGCAAGAGAAGCGATGGCTACTGCATCTCGCAGGAATCCTTTGCAATGATGAAGCTCGGATATCAGAGCTATAAGGAGCTTGCTCCCGGTGAGATCGTAAAGCTTACAGCAGACAGCTGTGAGGTTCTGAGCGAAGGCCATGAGAATATGAGGATATGTTCATTTCTCTGGACCTATTACGGATATCCCAATGCGGTTTATGAAAATGTAACCGTTGAAACTATGAGAACAAGAAACGGCGAAATAATGGCCGAAAACGACATCAAAAACGGCAGACTTCCTGATGTGGATTATATATGCGGTATCCCTGATTCAGGCGTTCCGCACGCAATCGGTTATGCCAACAGAAGCGGAATTCCCTTTGCAAGACCCTTTATCAAATACACTCCTACCTGGCCCAGAAGCTTTACTCCTACAAGTCAGGCTATGAGAAATCAGGTTGCAAAGATGAAGATGATACCTGTGCATGAGCTTATCGAGGGCAAGAAGCTCTTATTTGTTGACGATAGCATCGTAAGAGGCACACAGATGAGAGAAACAGTGGAATTCCTCTACGAAAACGGTGCTAAGGAAGTGCATATGAGAAGTGCTTGTCCGCCTATTATGTACGGATGTAAGTTCCTGAACTTCACCAGAAGCAAATCGGAAATGGAGCTTATTGCAAGACAGATAATAGATGAATTCGAGGGTACAGAGGGTGTTAAATTCATCCACGAATACAGCGATTCCTCTACAGAAAGAGGAAAGAAGCTGAGAGACGAGATATGCAGAAGATTAAAGCTGACATCTCTTGAATTCCAGACACTCCCAGGTACAGTAGAGGCCATAGGACTTCCCTCCTGCAAGCTTTGTACACACTGCTGGAACGGAGAAGGCTAAACAGACAATTCGGGTTACCGAAAAAATAAACCAACTTATAATGCAAGAGGACGGTAAAAAATTATGAAGAACAGTTTTTCAGAAAGCTACAAGGCGGCAGGCGTTGACGTAACAGCAGGTTATGAGGGCGTGCGTCTTATGAAGAAGGATGTTGAAAGAACAAACATCCCAGGTGTGCTGACAGGTATCGGCGGCTTCGGCGGACTTTTTCAGCTTGACCTTACAGATATCAAGGAGCCTGTACTTGTTTCAGGTACAGACGGTGTAGGCACAAAGTTAAAGCTTGCTATGCTTATGGATAAGCACGATACTATCGGTATTGACGCAGTTGCTATGTGTGTAAACGACATCATCTGCTGTGGTGCAAAGCCCCTTTACTTCCTTGACTATATTGCTATAGGAAAGAATGTACCTGAAAAGGTTGCAGAAATCGTTAAGGGTGTTGCTGACGGTTGTGTGCAGGCAGGCTGTGCTCTTATCGGCGGCGAAACTGCCGAACATCCCGGTATGATGCCTGAGGATGAATACGATATTGCAGGCTATTCCACAGGTGTTGTTGACAAGTCAAAGATAATCGACAATACAAAGGTTAAGGAAGGCGATATCATTATCGGTCTTGCTTCTACCGGTGTTCATTCAAACGGTTTCTCACTTGTAAGAAAGATATTCGATATCAACTCAGTTGAAGTACTCGAAGAAGTTCTCCCCACAGGCAAGACCTTAGGCGAAACTCTCCTTGCTCCTACAAAGATTTATGTAAAGCCCATACTTGCCCTTATTGACAAGATGGAGGTAAAGGCTATCTCTCACATTACAGGCGGCGGCTTTAACGAAAATGTACCCCGTTCACTCCCCGATGGCTTTACAGCAAAGATCACAAAGGGCAGCTATGATGTTCCCTTTATCTTCAAGCACATGCAGGAAGTCGGCGGTATCTCCGAACACGATATGTACAACACCTTCAATATGGGTATAGGTATGATAGTTGTTGTTGACAAGGATAATGCAAATGACGCTGTTGCACTTCTTAAAGAGCAGGGTGTTGAAAGCTACTGCATCGGTGAGATTATCAAGAGCGAAGAGGGCATTATCATAGAATAATGGGGCTTTTTGATTTTTTTAAAAAGCAGAAATTGAATTCTGCTGACATAAGCATTGATATCACAAACCATATAGCCACAATAAACGAAAAGAAATTTGCCGTACCTTGTCAGCTTGAAGAGCTTACAAAGTTATTCGGCAAGGCAAGACGTTTTGAGGGCGGTGCGGGAAATGTAAACTATGTTTGGGACGAGCTTGGTATATACTGCTACGTAACAGCAGGGCTTAAGGTTTACTGCATTGCGATAAAAAAGCACAAGAGTGCCCAGCCTATGCCCTTTGAGGCATCGGGAATGTTTAAAGGCGTGCTTACCATCGGCGGCGAAAACTGGGAAGATGTCATGTCAAAGGGCAACGATCTTGAAATTGCAAGAGAACATAGCGTTGACGGACTTTCTCTTTTCGCTGAATATGTGGACTTTGAATATGGCGATAGAAACGGAAGCAGTAATGCTTATACCGGAATTGAAATAAAGCTGATATAAGGAAAGATTATGAAAAATATAGTAGTTCTCGTTTCCGGGGGCGGTACAAATCTTCAGGCTCTGATAGACGCCGAAAAGAAAAGTATGCTGGGCAACGGAAAGATAACCTGCGTTATAGCTTCAAAAGCTGACGCTTATGCTCTCACAAGAGCAGAAAACAATGGTATAAAGACAAGAGTACTTATCAGAAAAGAATACAGCGATGTTGCCGCATACAGCAAGGCAATGACGGAAGCCTTAAAGGAAGAAAAGGCGGATTTAGTTGTTTATGCGGGCTTTATGACAATACTCGATGAGCAGGTTTGCAGTGCTTTTCCATATAAGATGATGAATGTACATCCTGCACTTATCCCCTCTTTCTGCGGCAAGGGCTTTTACGGACTACACGTTCATGAGGCGGCACTGGAAAAGGGCGTGAAGCTCAGCGGTGCTACAGTCCACTTTGTTACAGAGGAATGTGACGGCGGTCCTATCATTATGCAAAAGGCTGTGGAAGTAAAAAACGGCGATACTCCCGAAACTCTTCAGAAGAGAATTATGGAGGAGGCTGAATGGAAGATACTTCCCGAATCGGTAAGACTTTTCTGTGATGATAAAATAAGTATTGTCGACGGAAAGGCTGTAATCAATGAGTAATCAGAACAGTTCTCTCCAAAGAGGACAGCAGATGGATATATTCTGTCAGGGCTGCGGAAAAAAGGTTGATAGCTTTGTTGTCGGTGATTACCGTTACGGCAGTCCCTTAAAAACCTGTCCTAAATGCAATACCGAATATATAAATCCTATCTTTCACGAAATAGAGACGGATGGAATAAGTCCTGACGCCTTTGACGTAAAAAAGCTCCTTATAGTTCTTCTTATCGGAGTTATATTCTTTGTTATATCAGCGGTAATGCATTACGTTGAAGTGACAACACAGGATTATTATCACACTCTTTTTATTGCAATTATGGTGCTTTCGATAATAGTTATCCTTTTTGTAATAGGAGATATAATTCTCATCAAGACAGGCTTCAAGGAAAAACGAAACGAGCGTAAAAGGCAGGAATCCGTACAGCGTATGAGTAATCCTGCGTATGCTTTAAAGCTCAGAGACCTCGGCTATAATGTTCCTCAGAAATATATCCCCGAGGAAAATACAGTACATAATAAAACCGAAATATAAAACGAAAGGAAAAAAACATGGAAACGATAGCTTTTGAAAAAGAATTAAACTCTCTTCCCTACCACGGCAGAGGAATTATGATCGGCAAATCAGCCGATGGTAAGAAGGCAATGATCGCTTACTTCATTATGGGCAGAAGCGAAAACAGCCGCAACAGAGTATTCGTTGAGGATGGCAACGGAATCAGAACTCAGGCATTCGATGAATCAAAGATGACAGATCCCCATCTTATCATTTATGCACCTGTAAGAGTTCTTGGCAACAAGACAATCGTTACAAACGGCGATCAGACAGATACTATCTATGAGCTTATGGACAAGCAGATGACATTTGAGCAGTCACTCAGAACAAGAGAATTTGAGGATGACAAGCCCAACTACACACCTCGTATTTCAGGTATTGTAAGACTTGAAAACGATGGTATGAACTATGCTATGTCTATCTTAAAGAGTGCTGATGGTGACGGTTCTTCATGTCAGAGATACACATTCGCATACAGCAATCCCTTAAACGGCAAGGGTAAGTTCATTCATACATACGCAAGAGATGAAGAAAACGGCAGACTTCCAAGTTACGAAGGTGAACCTAAGACTGTTTCCCTTCCTGATGTGGATATTGATACATTCACAAAGCTTGTATGGGAAAACTTAAACGAAGACAACAAGGTTTCTCTCTTTACCCGTTACATTGATATTGAAACAGGCAAGTGGGAATCAAGAATAATAAACAAGAACAAGTAATCTGACACAATACGAAAGGACTTATAACAATGAACGAATTAGAACTCAAATACGGCTGTAACCCCAACCAGAAGCCCTCAAGAATTTTTATGGCTAACGGTGCTGAGCTTCCTATCGAAGTATTAAACGGCAGACCCGGTTACATCAACTTTATGGACGCCTTCAACGGCTGGCAGCTTGTTAAGGAATTAAAGAAGGCTACAGGTCTTCCTGCTGCTACCTCCTTCAAGCACGTATCTCCTGCAGGTGCTGCTGTCGGTCTTCCCCTTTCTGACACATTAAAGAAGATCTACTGGGTAGATGATTTAGGCGAGCTTTCTCCTTTAGCCTGTGCTTATGCAAGAGCAAGAGGTGCTGACAGAATGTCTTCTTACGGCGACTTCATCGCTTTATCTGACGTATGTGACGCTTGTACAGCAAAGATGATCCAGAGAGAAGTTTCTGACGGTGTTATTGCTCCCGGATATACAGACGAAGCTCTTGAGATATTAAAGTCCAAGAGAAAGGGCACTTACAACGTAATCAAGATCGACGAAAACTATGTTCCTGAAGAACTTGAAGTAAAGCAGGTATACGGCATCTCCTTTGAACAGGGCAGAAACGAGCTTGTTATTGATGATAACTTCTTTGCAAACGTTGTTACAGACAACAAGGAAATTCCTGAAAGTGCAAAGATCGACCTTGCTATCGCTATGATCACACTCAAGTATACACAGTCAAACTCCGTAGCTTATGCTTGCGGCGGTCAGGCTATCGGTATCGGTGCTGGTCAGCAGTCAAGAATTCACTGCACAAGACTTGCAGGTACAAAGGCTGACAACTGGTATTTAAGACAGTCACCTCAGGTTATGGGACTTCAGTTTGTAGATGATATCAGAAGAGCTGACAGAGATAA
>JAZSHW010000103.1:0-4400 GCA_045533495.1 Ruminiclostridium sp.
TGGCTATGCGGAGCAGTACTTATTATTCTTGCCTTTATAAAATAAAAAAATGGGTACCCGCATAAACGGATACCCAAAAATTTTTATTAGCCGAGTTCAGCAACCTTAGCCTGAAGTTCAACGTTTACTTCGTCAACAAGCATAATGATTGTATCAGCGATAGACTCTCTCATTGTGGCCCAGTCTGTACCGTGCATTGCAGCTCTTGTACCAACATTATCGCCGCCCTGTGTTGTGTAGGAAGCGATATCTGTGGAACAACCGGAAGCAAGGTCAACTACAGGATACTGTCTTGCGAGTTCGTTAATCTGGTTGTTCTTTTCGATAAGTTCTTCAGACCACTGGAAGTCGTCCATTGTCTTTCTGTCGGAAATAGCAATAGCGCCTTCGTCCTTACCGCCAACGATGTTACATTCTGCGAAGAGAGCAACACCCTCTGGGTTTGTAGCACCCTTACAGATTGCAAAACCGTTAAGCTTTGCAGCTGCATATGGGTCAGAACCTGCAGGTGATGGAACAGGAACGATACCTACATCAGCAGGATCAATCTTTGTTACCCATGTAGCAGGGTCAGCCTGAATAGAATATGCACCAACGATGTAGAACAGCTGTCTGCCTTCGCCCATCATTGCAGGCTGTTCAGCCCAGTTGAACTGTTCTCTTGGGAATACAAGACCTGCGTTGAAGAGGTCATACTGGAAGTTCATAGCCTTTTCCATACCTGGATCATTGAGGTTACATACGAGCTGACCGTCAACGGATTCAACTGTTGGAACACCGCCGGAAAGGAGAAGAGCATTTTCTGCCCAGTAACCGTCGATACCCCACTGGTCATTTTCTTCATCAACGAATTCTTCAAGCATAGACTTGAATGTATCCCAGTTCCAGTTACCTGCTTCATAGAGTTCCCATGGATCGTCAAGACCATTAGCTTCGATTGTAGCCTGATTATAGATACAGATTTCTTCAGCTGTAACAGATGTTACGAGGTTGAAGTATCTGCCGCCGAAGTTGTAAAGGTCCATAGCAGCCTTGTTATCAGCCCAGATTTCGGAATCCATATCAATATAATCATCTACAGGCATAAACATACCGCTAATGATACCCTTAGGGAAGTTGTAAACGTCATCGCCAGGGAAGAAGTCGATACCTTCACCGCCGAGAACGTATGTAGAAAGGTCGTTGAAACGATTTTCCCAAGTTGTCTGATAGTACTTGATAGAACCACCGTACTTTCTTTCAAACATTTCAAGTGCTACAGACTTGGAAGCACCTGTACCTGATGGGTTAAGGTCGTAGTGAGCGAGCCACTTGATCTCCTTATTTGCAAGTTCAACGTCCTGAAGCTGTGCCATAGCACCTGAGAGAATGTCTACTTCTTCAGCAGCAAGTGTTTCAGTTTTAACTTCTACTGTAGCAGCAGTAGTTGTGACAGTTTCTGCCTGTGTAGCCTCATCAGCTGCGCCGCCGCCTGCTCCGCCATCTTCACTTCCGCCGCAAGCAGAAAGACCTGCTGTAAGGGAAAGAGCAAGAAGAGCAGAAAGAATCTTCTTTGAGTTGTTCATAATTTACCTCCTAAAAAATTGATATTTATATAAATATTAAATATCTTCTCTGACAAGAAACCGGCACAGTACAGCACGGCGTACTGTGCCGGTTTTGGAGTTTTAATTATTCTTCAGCAACCTTAGCCTGAAGTTCAGTATTGATTTCATCAACGAGCATTGTGATTGTATCAGCATATGTTTCTCTTGATGTAGCCCAGTCTGTACCGTGGAATGCAGCCTTAACAGCGGAAGTAGCACTTGCTGTTGTGTAGGATTCGATATCTACGGAGCAGCCTGAAACGAGGTCAACGATTGGGTACTGCTTAGCAAGAGCGTTGATTTCGTTTGTTCTGTCAATGAGTTCCTGAGGCCACTTAGCGTCATCCATGATCTTTCTTTCAGAAATAGCAATGGAATCAGGATCATTTACAGCAACGATTGTACACTCAGCAAAACGAGCAACACCCTCTGGGTTTGTAGCACCCTTACAGAGAACATAACCTTCTACTGCAGCAGCCTGATATGGATCAGAACCTGCAGGAGATGGTGTTGGAACAAATCCGAGGTTTTCAGGGGAAATGCCGTGTGTCCAAACTGTTGGATCACCTTCAGCTTCCCAGTAACCGCCGATCCAGAACAGCTGTCTGCCCTCGCCCATCATTGCAGGCTGGATAGACCAGTTGAACTGTTCAAGTGGAAGAACAAGACCAGCTGTGTAAAGCTCATACTGATAGTTCATTGCCTTTTCCATGAGTGGTTCGTTGAGGTTACACTTGATCTGACCGTCAACGGACTGAACAGCAGGAACACCTGCAGAGTACATGAGAGCAAGCTCGTTGAACCAGTTATCAAGACCCCACTGGTCATTTTCTTCGTCAACGAATTCCTGAAGCATGCCCTTGAATGTATCCCAGTTCCATTCACCAGCCTTGTAGAGATCCCATGGATCGTCAAGACCGTTGGCTTCGATTGTTTCCTTGTTATAGTAAACGTAGTAGTTAGCTCTTACGTTTGTAACGAATGTGTAGTGCTTGTTGCCGAAGTTATAGATCTTCATAGCTTCGGTTGTGTTCTGCCAGATATCGGAATCCATATCAATGTAGTCGTCAACAGGCTGGAACATACCGCTGATGATACCCTTAGGAAGGTTACCTACATCACTTGGGAAGAAGTCAATACCTTCGCCGCCGAGAACGTATGTAGAAAGGTCATTGTAACGGTTTTCGAAAGTAGTCTGATACCACTTGATAGAGCCGCCGTACTTTCTTTCGAAAAGCTCAAGTTCAACCTTCTTGGAAGCACCGTTTCCGCCTGGGTTGATATCATAGTGAGCGAGCCACTTGATTTCCTTGTTATCAAGTTCAACATCCTGAAGCTGGGACATTGCGTTGGACAGAGCGTCCTCTTCCTCAGCAGCAAGAGTTTCAGTGTTCTTTTCAACTGTGATTGCAGTAGTTGTTGTAACTTCTGCGGTTGTTGTTTCAGCAGCATCGCTACCGCCGTCATTACTTGCACAAGCAGAAAGACCTGCTGTGATTGTAAGTGCCATAGCGCCAGCTAAAAGCTTTTTGATATCCTTCATAATAATCCTCCATATGCCTTTGCACATTATATATTTACATAGCAATTATAGCAAATTATTCAAATATACGTCAAGAGATATTTTATAGATATTCTTTGGAACATCTTGTGAATTTTACACAAAAAAACATTACGAAAACCTTTAAGTTAAACAAAAATTTTATCCAACTTTTACGAAATGGATAACTTTGGATGAAAAGTCGCCGTGAATTTCCATAAAAATACCAGCGTTCATAAGTGCGCTGCCGCTGTGAATCTCGCCGTTTTCCTCGTTGCGGTACATAGCCTTCGGGTCAAGACCCTTCAGCTTCACGCGTCTGTTGCGGTAATTAGGTCTGCCGAGCACCTGAACAAATGTGAACACAGCCTCGGACTTGTCCTTTGCGACAAACATCCAAGCATTCCACATATTATCCTCGAACACGTTGCCAATACGGTACTGGTCGCCTGTTCTGATGATAGGGTTGTACTTGTTGAACTGGGCAATGTGAGCTGGGATAGCGTCCCTGTCCTCCTGAGGAATACGTGTTACGTCAAGCTCGTAACCGAATGTACCTACCATAGCAACGTTGCCTCTTGTAGCAAAAGGTGTGGAACGTCCCACAGTGTGGTTAGGGCAGTCGGAAACGTGTGCGCCCATTGCGGAAGCAGGATAGCAGATTGATGTGCCGTGCTGAATTTTAAGGCGTTCAATAGCGTCTGTATCGTCGGAGCACCAGATCTGCGGCGAGTAGTAAAGCATAGCAGGGTCGAAGCGTGCGCCGCCGCCTGAGCAGTTTTCGAGGAGAATGTGCGGATAATCGGTTGTAAGGCGGTTCATCACGTCGTACACACCGAGAACATATCTGTGCCACAGCTCACGCTGTCTGTTCTTCGGAAGTGTTGTTGAGCCGACTTCGGTAAGCTGGCGGTTCATATCCCACTTGATGTACTCAATGTTTGCGCTGTCGAGGATTTTCTTCATCATACCATAGATATGGTCACGTACTTCCTTGTTGGAGTAGTCGAGAACGTACTGTTCACGGGACATTGAAAGCTCTCTGCCCTGAACCTGGATTGCCCATTCCGGGTGTGCCTTGTATCGCTTGCTTGCGGGGCAGACCATTTCCGGTTCCATCCACAGGCCGAAGTCGAAGCCGCAGCCCGCCGCGAAGTCGGTGAGCCCCCGGATTCCGTGGGGAAGCTTTTCTTCATCCGGCTCCCAATCACCAAGTGAGCAGGTATCATTACACCGTTTCCCGAACCACCCGTCGTCCATGACGAAAAGCTCCA
>JAZSHW010000095.1:0-13024 GCA_045533495.1 Ruminiclostridium sp.
TTCATGCCCTACACAATGGCAAAGGATCACCGCACAGGTTTTGAAATGGGTAACATTACAGCGCTTATGGACGGTGATATTGACGGCTTTATCAACGCATATTTAAAGGCGAAGAGCTTAGGTCAGATATAAGGATTAAAAATGAAGAAAAATGATATTATCGAGCTGGAGATAACCTCGCTTACAAACGAGTGCTCCGGGGTAGGTAAGGCAGACGGCATGGTGATATTCGTGCCGTTTTCTGCTATAGGTGACAAATTAGAGGTAAAAATCCTCAAAGTCAATAAAACCTACTGTTATGGAAAAATCGAAAAAATAATAATTCCCTCTCCCGACAGAGTAACCCCCGATTGCAGTATTTACGGCAAGTGTGGCGGTTGCTCCCTTCGTCATATAAGCTATGAAGCGGAGCTTAAGGCAAAGGCTCAGTTTGTGACAGACGCTTTTACAAGAATAGGCGGACTTAACCCCGAATTCTTACCTATCGTAGCAAATGATAATCTTTACGGTTATCGCAACAAATTGCAGATGCCTGTAGGTACTGATAAGGACGGCAATATTGTAAGCGGCTTTTACGCCACCCATTCCCATAGAATAGTACCCTGTGATAACTGCCTTTTACAGCCCGAAATTTTTAAAACTATCACTGAGAGAATAAAAGAGCTTGCAAAAGAGCTTCGTATATCTCTGTATAATGAAGAAACCAAAAAGGGCAATCTCCGTCACATTTACCTTAGAAAAGGTCACTATAGCGGAGAAATATGTCTTTGCCTTGTAGTAAAGAATAACGAAAAGAAGCTGAAAGCACTTATAGATGCCATAACCGCAGAGTATAAGGAAATAGTATCAGCAGTCATCAATGTAAATCCAAAGGATACAAATGTGATTTTAGGTGAAGAAGAGATACTGATATACGGCACACCTGAAATCACCGATACAATGTGCGGTAATAAGATTTCCATTGCTCCAAAGGCTTTCTATCAGGTAAATACTCCTGCCGCAGAAAAGCTTTATGCAAAGGCAAAGGAATTTGCCGAGCCGAATGGCAAAATTGTACTTGACTTATACTGCGGAGCTGGTACAATAGGATTATCAATGGCAAAGGAAGCTAAAAAGATAATCGGTGTTGAAATAATACCCGAAGCAATAGAAAACGCAAAGAAGAACGCAAAGGCAAACGATATAGAAAATACAGAATTTATATGTGCCGATGCAGGGCAGGCGGCAAAAATATTACTCGAAAAGGGCTTAAAGCCCGATGTAGTAATAGTAGACCCACCAAGAAAGGGTTGCGGAGAAGAAGCGGTGAACTACATCGCACAGTTCGGTGCAGAAAAAATAGTTATGGTTTCCTGCAACGCCGCCACCGCCGCCAGAGATTGCGGATATTTTGATAAGTTAGGATATAAGGCAACAAAGGTAGTGCCTGTGGATATGTTTTCAAGAACGGCACATGTGGAGTGTGTGGTATGTCTTACACACAATGACGATAGGCAAAAGTAAAGAGCTGAAAATTCAGCATCTTGACAGAGCTTGCTTACGGCAATAAGATATAAATATATCGGAAAGGAGATTATATGAAAGCAGAGTTTAATGATGGAAATAATTCTATCAGAATAGATAATTTTGTTTTTTCTCCCTACGATATGTTCAGAGTGAATTTTGATGTTTATGTAACATCAGGCTCCTTCTGTGGTTTTGGTGAATGTGAATATGTTATAAAAGAATTCAGCAAGTTTGTATCTGAACTACAGAAAATGTACGATTTCAAAAGAAAATCAGTTATATTCAACGATATTTGTTATGGTAGTAAAATTACCTTTACAATGGACAGGTCAGGACACATTGAGATTAGCGGGACTGTATATGCAGATGCAATGCAACACAGTATGACTTTTTGCTTTAACACTGATCAAAGTGTTTTTCTGCCGTTTATAAATGGGCTTAAGAAATTAATTTAAAACGTAAACTTATAAAAGTTTGACTTTTGTGGATATCCTTTTTTGCGTAAATCTATGTTGAGTATGTTGTATAAATAGTAAAGGAGAAGGTATGAAAACAAGAATAGCAATGTCCCTTTCGGGTGTAATAATCTGTGCAATATCTGTAGGGATTTTTAAGCTTGCTGCGTTTGGAGTAGATCCGTTTCAGGCGTTTATGAGCGGTATGGATAAGCTTATTCCTATAGAGTTCGGCACGCTTTATGTTATAGTTAATGTTGTGCTTTTATTATTCAGTCTGATTGCTGATAGGCATAATATTGGTATAGCAACTTTTATAAATCTCTTTTTACTCGGCTACATTACTCAGTTCACTTTCGAACTTTTACAGAAGCTGTTTCCAAACCCGTCACTCCCTCTCAGAATAGGTTGCCTACTTGTGGCAATAGTAATAATCTGTTTTGGCTCTTCACTTTATATGACAGCAGATTTAGGCGTTTCAACTTATGATGCCGTTGCAATAGTTCTGTCTGACAAATGGAATCTTGGCAAGTTCAAATATATAAGAATTTGCACAGATGTGGTCTGCGTTTTGATCGGTATAGGAGTTTTTCTTCTCGGTAACGGAGAGGTAAGTGGTATCACGGCATTTGTAGGTGCAGGTACAATAATTACAGCCTTCTTTATGGGACCGTTAATAGAATTTTTCAATGTCAGAGTAGCAAGAAAAATCATTGACAAAAAAAGTAAATAGAGGATGAATTATGCTAACTCCATTTAAATTCCCCCATTTCCTCCAAAACACCCACCTCTTACAACAAACCTTCGGTATAACCCCACTTCTCTACGGCTCGCTTGGACTTGAATATCTGACAGGCGAAGATCTGAATGCTGATGATATTGACATGCTGATACCACAGGTCTACATAACAGAGAGATGGGAAGAGTTCAAGAACACACTACAGAAAAACGGCTACGATCTTATAGATGAGCACGAGCATACCTTTTCTAAGGATGATATTTACTATTCCTATGCAAGCATTGAAGAGCTTTACAGCTTTGCGGGTATTCCTCTTTCTAAAATTGAAGTAAAAACATTAGATGGCATTAGCTTCAGACTTCTGTCTTTGGAGCAGTACCTGACAGTTTACAAAAAGTCCTCAAATGACGGCTACAGAAAAGATGTAAGAAATAAGAAGGATAAGGAAAAAATAAAGTTTATTAAAGAAAAACTGAAAGGAAAAAATGAATAATACCTATTTCAATACCTGCTATAAAAAGCTGAAAGACTTATTGGCTATAGAATATAACTGCAACATTGACGACTTTGAAAAGGACGAAAATATCGTTACTCTATCAGCTTTGAACGACGGCAGAAGAATGTATACTAAGGAAAAATATTTCTTTTCTATGGTGACCTTCGGCAATAATACAGTTATCACCGCTGATGAAAAAATGCACGCTTTTTTAAAGGAATACATAAAGGATAAGCAGGGACACTGGCTTTTTGAGTTGCCAAATCTTCTCCCTATAGAAAAGGAGCTTAACAGCTACGGCTATACTTTTGACCGTAGTCATCACATGTTTCTACCGCATACCGATGTAATGCCGAAAAAGGATTATAAAGTGAAATGGTTTTACGATAGAGAAATAGATGTATTCTATGGTGACAAGCGTTTTCCTAATGCTATCTGCGAAGAATATCTTCCTCATCGCCCCGACAGAATTGTAGTCTGTGCTTATGATGAAAAAGACGAAATAATGGGAATGGCAGGCTGTTCTGAGGATGCGAAAGGCTGGCAACAGATAGGGATAGATGTAATGCCTCAGTATCGCTCAATGGGGGTAGGTACGTACCTTGTAACCCTTATAAAAAACGAAATAATAAAAAGAGGGGATATACCCTTTTACGGCACAAGCGTATCAAATTATCATTCAAGGAATATAGCTCTTAACTGCGGATTTAAACCGATGTGGGTAGAGCTTGGAGTAAATAAGATAAAATAATATTTCAGAAAGGAATTTTACAATGTCAAACTACAAAAATTTCAAGCTTGTTGTGTATTATGTTGCACACGGAGTCAGAAACCTTAACAAAGAAAAGCTTCAGCAGCAGATAAACTTTTTTAAACGTTATTTAAGACTTGATAAGGTTTATATTGAGCCAATGAGAGATATCGTTGTATCAGAGGAAGAGCTGCGTCTTTGCAAACAGATTTTTGAAGAAAACGGAATAGAAGCTCAGGGCGGTATAACTACCTGCCTTCCTGATCCTGAGGGTCAGGATAAAAAGCAAAGGCTTTTCAATGTACTTTGCTACAACGATGAAAAGATGATGGCAACCTTGCAGAAAGCCTGCGAAATGAACGCAAGAGTCTTTGATGGCTTTATCTTAGATGACTTCTATTTCTCCAACTGCACCTGTGATAAGTGCAGAAGCGAAAGAGATAAATATAATGCAGAACACGGTATCACCGATGGAAGCTGGCAAAGCTACCGCACTCATTTGCTTTATGAAGCTTCAAAGAAATATGTAATAGATCCTGCAAAGGCAGTAAACCCCGATTGCAAGATAACTATAAAATATCCAAACTGGATGGAATCTTATCAGGAAACAGGTTATGATCCTGCATCCCAGCGTGAGATATTTGATCTTATTTATACAGGTACAGAAACAAGAGACCCTGTCAACACAGATCAGCATTTACCCCGATATCTTTCTTATTCTCTTATGAGCTATATGGAGGATGTGGCACCGGGTCGTAACGGCGGCGGATGGTTCGACTGCTTTGACTGTCGTATACTTGATTATTATCTTGAACAGGGCTACCTCACTGCTTTTGCAAAGCCCAGAGAAATAATGCTGTTCTGTTTTCAGGCACTTAATGACAGCATATTTGTTCCTCCTCTTGGCTTTATGCTTGATAAACTTGATGACCTTCTTGATAACTTAGGCACTCCTATAGGTGTACCCTGCTATATCCCCAACGCATCTCAGGGTGAGGATAATGTTCAGGATTTCCTTGGTATGAACGGTTTCCCCGTACTTCCTACACCTGACTTTAAAGCTGATGCACCCACTATGCTTCTTACAGCTTCTTCCGCTTATGATAAGGATATAATATCAAAGCTTGAAAATTATATTGCAAGCGGCAATAAGGCTATAGTTACAAGCGGATTTGTAAAAGCAACACTCGGAAAGGGAATTGAGCGTATAACATCATTACGCTACAGAGACCGAAAAATGACCGCAAGAGATTTTGCGGCAGAGGGTGAGATTGCAGTAGCGGCAAGCCGTTGGACAAGACAGTCTGCAGAAAAAAATATAACAGTTCCCGTTATGGAGCTTCGTAATAATGCTACCTGGGGTGCAGTATGCAAGGCGATAAATGAAGAGGAAGCCTGCACACTTCTTGCCCTTGACACCTACGGTAAGGGTAAAATGTATACTCTTGTAGTACCCGAAGCATTTTCCGATATCAAATACTATCCCGAAGCAGTGCTTAACCGTATGAGAAAGGAATTTGCCGTAAACGGCATCCGATACAGCGGTAAGAATACTATAAGCATTTTCCTTTATGACAATGACTCTTTTGTGATTTATCCTTATGTTGACAACAATACCTTTGATAGTGATGTAACTGTTCATATAAAGGATGCAAAGAGCATTGTTGAGATTGGAACAGGAAAAGAAATACTTCCCCTTTATGAAGAAAAGGGAGAAGCGGTATTCAGTCTCTGGGCTACAGTAGGCAGATGGAAAGCTTATAAGATAAACCGCAAATAAGAGGCAATTATGACAAACGAAAGCAAAACCTTGTTCATTCCGCTTTACGGTAAAGCACTTATGAGCAAGGAAGGATTATGGCGGGATAAGATTGCTGAAAAAATAGTAGCAGAAAAGGAAGAGCTTTTTACAAAGGCTGATAAATCAAAGCGTCTTGCCGTTTATATGACAATGCGTGCAATGCAGTATGACAGCTATGCGGAGAATTTTATAAGAGATAATCCCGATGCTATTGTGATTCATCTCGGTTGCGGTCTTGACAGCAGAATAAACAGGATAACAGCTAAAGCAAAGCATTGGTATGACCTTGATTTTCCTGATGTAATAACACTCAGAAAAGAGATTTACAGTGAGAATGAAAGTTATGGTATGATAAGCTCCTCTGTCACGGATTTATTGTGGTTGGATCAGATAAAGTATAACTGTGAACCTGTTCTTATAATTGCAGAAGGTCTTACGATGTATCTTTCAGAAAAGGATATCCGTACACTTACAGAGCTTTTCGCTGAAAAATTCGTCGATGCTACCTTTATATTTGATGCCTATTCTTCCTTTGCGGCAAAGGCGTCCAAGATAAAAAATCCCATAAATTCTGTAAATGCTAAAATATCATTCTGTATGGATGACGAAAAGCTTTTTCAAAACAGGGAAAAATGTATAATCCATAAGGAGACCCGAGAAATTATAATGAACGAATATATAAGTAAACTCAAAGGGGTTTACAAAACTCGCTTTAAGTTTATGAAGAAATTCGGCAGCAGGATGTACAGAATTTATGTCTACACTTGCGGAAAGGAGACAGGCAGATGAATTTTCATACCTTTGGTGATAAGTCAAGACCTGCTATGCTTTTAATACACGGTATGCTTACCCCCTGGCAGATATGGCAGGAGGTGGCTGAGAAATTTTCGGATGAATACTTTGTTATTGTCCCTGCTCTTGATGCTCACGAAGAGGACACAAGATCCGAATTCAAATCGGTAGAGCAACAGGCAGAGAAGATTGAAAAATTCTGCCTTGCGAATACATCGGGGGATATAGCTGTTATGTGTGGTATCTCTATGGGAGGCGTTATTGCTTTTGAGATATTCAGATCAGGTAAACTTACGATAGATAAGCTTATACTTGACGGTGCACCCCTTGTCGGTTTCAATAAACTGCTGGGAGCTATTATGTGTAACCAATATAAAAGTCTGATACACAAGTCACAGCTCAGAGCAAAGGGTATAATGCGTAGCTTTAAAAAGAAGTTTCTTCCCGAAAAATACACAGACAGCTATCTTGCTATAGCTGACAGAATGTCCGATACATCAATAGAAAATATTATAAACAGTCTTTCTGATAACAGGCTTATCGGATTTTCGTCATCATCAAAAACAAAAATCCTTTTCTGTTATGGAACAAAAGGAAATGAAGGTGTATCAGAAACCTCAGCCTTTACTTTAAAAGGACTTTATTCAAATCTTACACTAAAGTGCTTTCAGAAATGCACTCACTGTTATTACATATCCTTTGAGCCGCAGAAATGGATAGAGGAAATAAAGCCGTTTATTTATTAAAAAAGACCGTATATCTGCATAGTAGCGGATATACGGCTTTATGATTTTTTGCCTGATTTCCTTAAGGTGTTGTTTATCACGTCTTCACCTTTTTTCTGATATTGTTTGTGTGCTTTTATTATGATATCATAAGAGTAGTCTATGATCTCTATATTTGTGTAGTAATTCGCTTTAAGCAATTTTTTCCTCATAGTGAGAGCACATTTGCGGTCGGTGTATTTAGCAGCAAGTTCGGGACAATATACTGCACACTTTTTAGTATGTATATACTTTTCTTCTCCGCTATCGGTTATTGTTTTCAGCACAAGAGCCATAGAACTCCCCCTCTCTTTTTTTAGCTTATGATATCTTGTATTATTATAAAACAAAATTTTGCAATAATCAATGATTTCCGACAAACTAAGGGTAAAAAATTTTTTTAACTTGTCGAAAAAATTGATTATCTGATTTATCGAAAAGAAGAAACGTAATTAAACGTGATAGCAAAGCTGATGTAAAGGGGTGATGGAAATGTTATTTGAAATAATTTTTTCTCAAGTTTTCGATTTTACTTGACATAATTCGACTTTTATATTAAACTTAAATCATAAATATTTCTGAAAGGAATTTAAAATTATGGAATTTTATGCAACGTTCTGGGCACTTGTCCCACCACTTATTGCGATAGCCCTTGCACTTATAACCAAAGAAGTTTACAGTTCTTTGTTTGTAGGTATCTTATTCGGGGCATTGCTTTTTGCAGGCTTCCAGCCTGAAGCTACGATGAATCAGATAATTGACGGCGGTTTTGTCAAAGTTCTTTCTGATTCAGGCAATGTAGGAATTCTCATATTCCTTGTTATTTTAGGCACAATAGTCTGCCTTATGAATAAGGCGGGAGGCTCGGCAGCATTCGGTGAATGGGCACAGGCTCATATCAAGAGCAGGGTAGGAGCACAGATTGCTACCGTTATTCTTGGTGTTCTTATCTTTATTGACGACTATTTCAACTGCCTTACAGTAGGCAGTGTTATGAAACCTGTGGCTGTAAAGCACAGAATTTCATCTTCAAAGCTTTCCTATCTTATCGACTCTACAGCCGCTCCTATATGCATTATTGCACCGGTTTCATCTTGGGCTGCAGCGGTAGCAGGCTTTGTGCAGAGTGATGAAAAGGGATTTTCTATTTTTATCAGCTCTATTCCGTACAATTACTATGCGGTGCTTACAATCATTTTTGTTATCGGAATAATTCTTATTAAAAAGGATTTCGGTCCTATGGCAAAGGCAGAAGCGTTTGCTATAAAGGGAGAAGATCCCGGTGATGAAGAAACAAGCGGTACCGTAATTCAGAATGAGCGTGGCAGAGGTAAGATGTTTGATCTTATATTCCCCATAATCGTTCTCATTGCAAGCTGTGTATTCGGTATGTTATATACAGGCGGCATTTTTAATGGTGAAAATATTATTGACGCTTTTGCTAACTGCTCAGCTTCTACAGGCCTTGCAATAGGTTCATTCATAGCACTTGTCATTATAATTATAACTTATCTTATCAGAAGAGTAATCTCTTTCAAATCCTGTATGGAATGTCTGCCCGAAGGCTTTAAATCAATGGTTCCCGCAATACTTATTCTTACATTTGCATGGACTCTTAAGGCAATGACAGACAGCCTCGGTGCAGGTGTGTTTGTTGATAACTTTGTAAAGCAGTATGCAGAGTCCTTCAGCTTCCTGCTTCCTGCTATCATCTTCCTTATTGCTATTGGCATCTCCTTTGCAACAGGTACATCCTGGGGTACATTCGGTATCCTCATCCCGATAGTTGTAAGTCTTTTTGAAACAACAGATCCTCAGATGATGGTTATCGCAATTTCAGCTTGTATGGCTGGTTCTGTTTGCGGCGACCATTGCTCACCTATTTCAGATACAACTATTATGGCGTCAGCGGGTGCAAAGTGTAAGCATGTAAAGCATGTTTCCACACAGCTTCCTTATGCTCTTCTTGTTGCAAGTATTTCTTTTATAATGTACATTCTTGTAGCATTTATAAGAAATCCCTTTATAAGCCTTGCTATCGGTATAGTGCTTACTATCGGTGCACTTATTCTTATAAAATTCCTGCTTGATAAAAAGGAAAAGGCAAAAGAATCAAAATAATAAAACTTAAAATGAATAAAAGACTGTTTTGACTCAATATCAAAACAGTCTCAGACTGAAGACAAACTCACGCACCGCAAAAATGCACAAAATTTTGAAGTAAAATTAAAGATATAAAAAAATAGCAATACAAAAGTTTAGGGGAGCCGTTTTCGGCTCCCCTAAAGCATTTTTGCTTACTTCGTCACCTGACGCCTACCGTACCATCGTACGCCGACAGCGTCAGTTTCCTCGTCTGCGTGCGTTTTTCTTCGTCTGTCAGCGTGTAGACAAAATCATTGTCTACACGCTGAGACTGTTTTGACTCAATATCAAAACAGTCTTTTGTTATTCTGAAGAAATTCTATTTATAATTAAATATATTTTAAGAGTTCGTCACGGATATCATCAAGTCTTTTATCCGAAATACCAAAGTCCATTTCCTTATAACTCCAGGCACATCTTACAATGCCGTATTTCTCAAAGATTGCATTTATACACTTGTACCATTTAACTGTATCTTCAGGAGAAACTGTATCAATTACTCCGTATTCACCACAGTAAAGGGGGGTGTTATACTTTTTTGCAGTTTCAATGGCACAGGAAAATCTCTCTTCAAAATATTTCTCTGTAACTCCACTATCATTAAAGCTTACTCTTTTGTCCTTGTCAAGCGTTTCAATCCAATAAGCACCCTGATGAGTAAATTCTAACGGGTCATAACAATGGAAGTTATACACAACTTTATCATCATAAGGCTTTTCAAGGTCAGGGATAGCATCAGGACTGTTGTTCCAGTAACCGCCTACAAGGATAATTGTATCAGGTGCATATACTCTGATTCTTTTGATACATTCCTTTATGATCTTATTCCATGTATCGGAAAAAGCCCGGTCTGTAACTTCGTTTAAAAGCTCGAAAACAACTTTGTCAGAGAGTTTACCATATCGTTTTGCAAATTCTTCCCAAAGCTTATAGAATCTCTCCTGAAGTGCCTCGCTTTCAAAAAATCCGCTTTCGCTTTCTCCGTAACTGTCAAAGGAATATCCTGCAGTTTTGTGAAGATCGAAAACAATTTTAAGATTATATTTCTCTGCTAAAGAAAAAGCCTTGTCGATACGCTCAAATCCATCTTCCTTATATGTTCCGTCTTCGTTTTCAAAAATATTGTAGTCCACAGGCATTCTTACATGGTCTGCACCCCACTCAGAGATTGTAGCAAAATCGCTTTCCTTAATGAAGTTATCAAGTCTGTCTTTGCTGTAATCACACTGTGAAAACCATCCGCCAAGGTTTACACCCTTGCACATTCCCATGTCTTTTAATATGTTAGTCATAATCTTCCGCCTTTCATAAGGTTTATTCTGTGATTTTAGTATATCATTTTTCATTACGAATTAATAGTATTTTTTTGCTCTTTGTATAATAAAACTGTCCTTTATTTTGTAAAGAGTGGCAAAAATATGATATAAAGGATATGTTTGTGATATTTTTGCAATGTCTGCAGTGATATAATCAAGATAACGAAAACAAAAACGGAGGTTTTTATTATGAACAAAATGAAAAAATTATTACCTTTATTATTAGCTTTTACAATGCTCACCGCCTGCAGTACCCAGAATGTAAATGAACAGTCATTGCCGGATAACAGTTCACAGACAGTATCGGTAGAAATACCTGAAGGTCATGCGTATGCTGAATTTACTAATGGTATGCCAGAGGGATGGGAATGTGCAAACGGCTGGACAAACGGCAGTATGTTCAATGTTACCTGGAGAAAGGACAATGTAACATTTAATGATGGCAAAATGCAGCTTATCATTGATAACGATAAGACTCCTACAGGCGGCATCCCATATTCGGGCGGAGAATTCAGAAGCAAGGAATTTTACGGCTATGGCAGATATGAGGTTTCGATGAAACCTATAAAGAATGACGGTGTTGTATCCTCCTTCTTTACGTATACAGGTCCATCTGATAATAACCCCTGGGATGAAATTGATATTGAATTCTTAGGCAAGGATACAACTATAGTTCAGTTCAACTATTTTACAGACAGTAAGGGTAATCACGAGCATATTCATAAGCTTGGCTTTGATGCATCCGAAGAATTTCACACCTATGCATTTGAATGGCACAAGGATAAGATAGTATGGTTTGTTGATGGTGTTGAAGTGCATAGTGCTACAGAAAGTATTCCCGTTACAGAAAGCAAGATAATGATGAATGCGTGGTGTGGTGTTGAAGTTGATGGCTGGCTTAAAAAATTCGATGACAGCAAAATGCCTCTCACTGCTGAATATGAATGGGTAAAGTTTACTCCCTTTGATAATTGATATCAAAACATTGCAGTTTATATCAAGTTTATGTTGATTTGCGGGATGAAATGTTGTAGAATATATATGGAGGCGAGTTTATGAATGTAGACAGAAAACTTTCTCATATAGAATTTTTAAACAGAGAATATAACGTATCTCATTTGTCTTATGAAAGAGAAATGGCGTTTTTCCATAGCATAAAGCAGGGGGATTATGCTGAAGCTCAGCGTTTGTTCAAGCCCTTCAATTGCGAAGAGATGGGAAAGCTCAGTGATGATAGTCTTCGTAATTTAAAATATCATCTGGTAATAACTGTTGCCTTTATCACACGATATTGTATAGAGGGCGGTATGGAAATGGAAGCTGCTTATAATCTCAGTGATATTTATATCCGCAGTGTTGACAAGTGTCGCACTGAAGATGAAATAAATATGCTTCACCGTGAGGTGGTGGCAGATTACGCTCAGCGAATGAATATAATCAGAAAGCAGAATCGTTATCCCAAAACCGTTACAATGTGCCTCGATTACATCTATGATAATCTCCATCGTAAAATTACATTGGAGCAGTTAGCTGAGCTTGTTAAGCTCAGCCCGACATATCTTTCAAAGCTGTTTCACAAAGAAGTCGGAATAACAGTATCTGCATATATTACTAAAAGGCGTATAGAGACAGCGGAAAATATGCTTAAATTCTCAGATTATTCCTGCCTTGAAATTTCAGATTATTTATGCTTTAGTTCAGAAAGTCATTTTATTCACGCATTTAAAAAACACACGGGATATACTCCGAAAAATTATCGTGAGCAATTTTTCCGATCAAGAAAAAATGAGCCTGTAACATAGTGCAATAACCGTAGCTGTAAATTAAAAATATACAGCTGCGGTTTATTTTTATTGACATCAAATAAATAATGTGTTAAAATTAACCTTGTAAAATTTTTTTTACAATCATTTTTTTATGGAGGGGATTATATGAAAAAGAGAATTGCAATGGTAGTACTTACAGTAGCTGCCGTATTATCACTTACAGCTTGTGGAGAAGCAAACTGCAAGCACGATGGTTGTGATGAGGAAATCTTTGAAAACGGCTACTGCACAGAGCACGCAATTGAGCACGCTCTTGAAGACGCTCTCGGCGGTTTACTTGGCTAATCAAAGAAAAAACGCTCCTGCGGGAGCGTTTCAGACTGAAGACAAACTCACGCACCGCAAAAATACACAAAATTTTGCAGTAAAATTACAGATATACAAAAATAGCAATACATAAAGTTTAGGGGAGCCGTTTTCGGCTCCCCTAAAG
>JAZSHW010000021.1:0-18826 GCA_045533495.1 Ruminiclostridium sp.
CCAAAGGCGGAAATGGGTGCGGCGGCTCGCCGCCAAACAACAATCTGAAATACATCAAATGCGTGAAACCGCCGTTCACGAGGTTATGATAAATACAAACATTTCCAAAAGCGGAAATGGGTGCGGCGGCTCGCCGCCAAACATCAATTTATCTGTCAGACGTGTTATTCTTCTTTGTTACTACTCACATTATATCGGAAAAATTTTTTAAAAAAACATATTGACAAATATCTATCTGTGGTGTATAATTACATATAGAAGAATTTCAATATGAGGTGAGAAGATGAATCAGAATGCAAAAAAGACCGCTACTATATTCAAAGCTTTCTGTGATGAAAACCGTATCAGCATACTGGAGCTGTTGACTGACAGCGAAAAATGTGCCTGCAGACTGCTGGAGGCTATGGAAATAACTCAGCCTACCCTGTCCCACCACATGAAGATACTTACAGACAGCGGTATTGTAAAGGGCAGAAAAGAAGGAAAGTGGATGTACTATTCTCTTTCAGAAGATGGACTTGAAAAAGCACAGGAATATCTCCTGTTTTTAAAAGAAAGAGGTGAATAACTATGACAAAGGCAGAAAGAGCATTACAGCTTTTTGCAGATGGATTTAACTGCTCTCAGGCAGTGCTTACTGTTTTCGCAAAGGATTTTAGGCTTGACGAAAAACTCACGTTAATGCTTGGTACACAATTCGGCGGCGGAGCGAGAAACGCTGAAATGTGCGGTGCAGTATCGGGAGCTTTAATGGTACTCGGTCTTAAATACGGACACTATCAGCAGGATGATGCCGAACAAAAATCAAGAGCCTATGCAATTGCTGTAGATTACACAAACAGATTTAAAGAAGCGAACAGCTCTATCGTATGCCGTGATCTTCTCGGCTACGACCTTACAAAGCCTGAGGATGCGGCAATAATCAAGGAAAAGAATTTATTCGGCGACATCTGTCCCAAGATGATAAAAAGTGCTGTAGAAATTCTTGAAGAAGTTTTTGCTGATTATGAATAGACAGACCGTGAAAACACGGCTTGCTTAATGTGCTGAATATAGATACATTCCTATATTTGAATGTATTTGCTGACAAAAGGAGGTGTTTTATGGAAATGCTGAAAGCAGTCTGGGATTTCTTTCAGAGTGAATTTCTCGGTATGGCGTGGCTTAACAGACTGATAGAGCTTGTGCTGAGCTCTGTGGGGCTTGATATAAAGGATAAGATAGTAGCAAGTATCCACTTCTTTATTTATGATGTAATAAAGATTATGATATTACTATGTGTACTTATTTTTTTCATATCGTATATCCAGAGCTACTTTCCGCCTGAACGGACAAAGAAAATACTCGGTAGATTTCACGGCATAGGAGCGAATATCATTGCCGCTCTGCTCGGTACTGTAACGCCTTTTTGTTCTTGCTCTTCAATCCCTCTGTTTATCGGTTTTACAAGTGCGGGACTTCCTCTTGGTGTTACATTTTCATTTCTGATTTCCTCTCCTATGGTCGACCTCGGCTCTCTCATATTACTAATGAGCATATTCGGCTGGAAGGTAGCTATAGTATATGTCGCTCTGGGACTTGTAGTAGCAGTTATCGGCGGCACGCTGATTGAAAAAATGCATCTTGAAAATCAGGTGGAGGAGTTTATCAGAAACGGAAAAGCCATTGATATACCGCAGGAAAAGCTTCGTTTTGTGGACCGTGTGAAGTATGCCCTTGAGCAGGTATGGGAGACAGCAAAAAAGGTGCTTCCTTATATACTTATCGGTGTAGGGATAGGTGCAATCATCCACAACTGGATACCCGAAGAATTCATTGTCAGTGTGCTTGGCGGCAACAATCCATTAGGAGTGGTCCTTGCGGCTATTGCAGGAGTTCCTATGTACGCAGATATCTTTGGCACAATTCCGATAGCAGAAGCACTGCTTGCAAAGGGTGCTTTACTGGGTGTTGTCATTTCCTTTATGATGGCAGTGACGACCTTATCTTTGCCGTCACTGATTATGCTTAGAAAGGCGGTAAAGCCGAAGCTGCTTGCAATTTTTACCGTTATATGTACCGCAGGAATAATTATCAACGGATATTTATTTAATTTTGTTGGCTCATTTCTTATATAAAACGGAGGTTTAGATATGAATATCAGAATTTTAGGCGGAGGCTGTTCCGCCTGCAAAAAGCTTTATGAAAACACAAAGAAGGCTGTAGCTGAGATGGGACTTCAGGCTGAAGTAGAATACATCACCGATATGGAAAAGGTGATGACCTACGGAGTTATGAGAATGCCTGCCCTCGTTGTCGATGAAAAGGTCGTGGCAATGGGCAAGGTGCTGAAGTCTGCGGATGTCGTGAAGCTGTTGAAAAAGGCGGGTGCCTGATATGAAAAGGGTCGCCTTTATCTGCATACACAACTCCTGCCGAAGTCAGATTGCTGAGGCTCTTGGAAAACACCTTGCAGGTAACGTGTTTGAAAGCTACAGTGCAGGAACTGAAACCAAACCGCAAATCAATCAGGATGCTGTAAGGCTGATGAAAAAGCTATACGGAATTGATATGGAAGCTACCCAGTACAGTAAAACCTTTGACAAAATACCGACTCCCGATATAGCTATTTCTATGGGGTGCGATGTCGGTTGTCCTTTCATCGGCAGAGACTTTGATGATAACTGGGGACTGCCCGACCCGACAGGTGAAAGCGATGAGGTTTTTATTCAGACAATCAAAGAAATAGAAAGAAAAATATTACAGCTTAAGAACAAATTATCCCCCTGATTTTTTCAGGGGGATTTTTTGTAAAGCGGCTCTTAAATTTTATCTTCCTGTCACATAAAAATGTTGAAAATTCTGTGCTATTGTGATATACTATATATTATTATGAGTAATTTTATTCTTTCAAAAAAGGAAAAAACAACAGAAAGGTGATAATATAAATGAGAAAAAATAAGATTTTATCTGCTGTTATGGCAATGGCTGTAGTATTTACTTTAGCAGGTTGTCAGGAAACGACTACTAGCACATCTGATACATCAAAGGATAATTCATCCGTTGTAGTTAACAGCAACACAAACAGCACTGAAAGTACAGAAAGCAAGGAAGAAAGCAGTACTGAAAACAGCGAAAACGAATCAAGCTCCGCACCCGAAACCACCACCGAAAACAAGGGCGGAAATGACAAGCCCGTAGGTGTTGACGGCGTTGTAACAAACGGTCAGGTTGCCGTTACAATTGATGGTCACAGATGGGGTATTTCTCTCTATGGCGGCGGTACAGGCGAAAACTACGCAAAGTACCTCAACGAATTCAAGGAAAAAGTCGGCTCAAATGTAAATGTATTCAATATGGTAGTTCCTACTGCCTCCGCATTCTATCTGCCCGAAGGCTATGAAGAATACAATGCAAGCCACAGAGATACAATAAACAACATTGCAAACAATCTTGTAAATGTAATCAATATAGATGGTTATGCAGCCCTCGAAGCAAAGACTGACGAATATATCTACACAAGAACAGACCACCACTGGATGCCCCTCGGTGCATACTATGCGGCTAAGGCATTCTGCGACGTAGCTATGGTACCCGTAAAGGAATTATCAACCTACACTCCCGAAAGTGTTGAAGGCTTTGTAGGTACAATGTACGCCTTTACAGAATATGACGAGCAGATAAAGAACGACCCTGAAACCTTCACATACTATATTCCATCTACAGAATATACAGCGACTTATTACAAGACAGACTTTACTATTGATGAGGATGTAAAATTCTTCACCAGCATATTTGTTGAACAGCCCGCAAGCGGTGCATATTCCACCTTTATGGGCGGCGACCAAAAGATAGTAAAGATTGAAACCGAAAACAAGAACGGCAGAAAGCTCTGCGTATTCAAAGACAGCTACGGCAATGCTGAAATCCCCTTCTTTGTAGATTCCTTCCAGGAAATCTACGTATGCGACGTAAGATATTTTGACGTATACGCTCCCGACTTTATTAAGGATAACGGCATCACAGACGTACTTTTCACAATGTGCACCTTCTCAGCAGTAGGTGAAAACGCTGAAGGCATAAAGAATAACCTTCTCACACAGTAAAAGCCTTTTGTCTGAAAGGAATGACAATATGAAAAAAAGAACAGCTATGGCTTTATGCCTTGCGTTAGCAATGATAATAAGCTCAGTCGGTACAGGCTGTCAGGGAACAGATGACAACGGCGGCCCTGCCACTATGCCGTCCATTGATCTTGACGACACATTCTCAGACGCTCCCGAAAGCTCGGACGAAACATCCGAAGATGAAAGTTCCGAGGATGAAAGCGGCGAAGAAGAAAGCAGTGAAGAAGAGAGCTCCGCTCCTGAGACTACCACCGAAACTACCACTGAAACTACAACTACCGAAACTACTACCGAAACTACCACTACACAAACCACAACTGAAAGCACTCCCGAAAGCACAGAGGAAACTCCTCCCCCTGTGGAATATGATATCAACAGCTATCGTCAGATAGGACAGAACGGTATTCTTGTAGCAGGTATCAAGGATCACTACTGGGGAATTATGTTCTATGGCGGTACCTACGGCTACTGCGACCAGTATGTGTATGATGTGAAGGAATTCCAGGCGGCACTACCTCAGGTAAGCGTTTATTCTATGGTAATCCCCACATCCGTAGATTTCTACAACCCTCCCGAATATGCAGGCTATACCGCCGTCCAGAAGGACAAGATAGAATATATCGAAGCTGAGCTTTCAAAGGCAGGCATCACAAATATCAGTGTTTACGATGTACTCGAAAGTCACAAGGACGAACAGATATACTCCCGTACAGACCACCACTGGATGCCTCTTGGTGCATACTATGCGGCAAAGGAATTCTGCGACAGCCAGAAGCTGAAAATCTCGCCTCTGTCAAAGTACCGCAAGGCGACCTATGGCGGTTATGTAGGCTCGATGTATTATTACTCCCAGGATTACAATCTGTACAACGACCCTGAGGATTATGATGTTTACTATTCGCCAAACGAAGATAAGCTCACCACCACCTATTATAACAGATATTATAGCGGTGCTTACGAGGGCAACCTCTTTATGTGCAATGACGCCAGCTACTACTATCTTTCCTTCCTTGGCAGTGATGACCTTATTGCTCACGTAAAGACAAATGTTAAAAACGGCAGAAATCTTGTTGTGATAAAGGAAAGCTACGGCAATGCACTTATTCCTTTTTTAACAGAGGCTTTTGAAAACATCTATGTGCTTGACCTTCGCTATTGCAATGTCAACGCAATAAAATTCTGTAAGGATGTAGACGCTACAGACCTTCTGTTTGCAAACTGTGCTTATACAGTTGCAGGCGGAAACTGCGAATACTTCTCCTACATAAGAAACATATAGTAAAGGGAATATAATGAAAGAACTTCAGTACCCATTTGACAGCGGATATCTGCTGAAAAAGAAAAGATCAATAAAAAAACAGCTTTTAGCTGATAATATGCCAAGAGTGGAAAAGAAGGTCGCCGTACTGGGCGGCTCTACCGCAAATGATATTGTTGATATCACAGAGCTTTTTCTTCTTGATTACGGCATAAAGCCACAGTTTTATCTGTCGGAATATAACCGTTACTGGCAGGATGCGGTGTTTGATAACCCTGAACTTCAGGAGTTTGCTCCCGATATCGTATTTATCCACACCACAAACAAGAACATCTTAGCTTATCCCGATATAAACAGCACAAAGGAAGAGGTTGACAAGCTCTTTTCCGAACAGCTTGCCCACTTTGAAACAATGTGGAAGGCTATTGCGGATAAGTACCATTGCCCTATTATTCAGAACAACTTTGAACAGCCCTATTTCAGACTTATGGGCAACCGTGACTGCTTCGACTATCGTGGCAGAGTAAATTATATAAACAGACTCAATATGGCATTTGCCGACTACGCAGAAAGTCACGAGGGTTTTTATATAAACGATATAAATTACCTCAGTGCCTGCTATGGTATTGATAAGTGGAGCGATCCTGCCGCATGGCACATGTACAAATACGCTATGTGTATCCCTGCCATTCCCGATTTTGCCTTTAACCTTGCAGGAATTATTAAATCAATTTTCGGCAAGAACAGAAAATCACTTGTACTTGACCTTGACAATACCCTTTGGGGCGGCGTTGTAGGCGACGACGGTGTGGATGGCATTGAAATCGGTCAGGAAACTCATATGGGTCAGGTGTACAGCGAATTTCAGAAGTATCTTGCACTTGTCAAGAATACAGGTGTAATGCTGACCGTATGCAGTAAGAATGATGAAGAGAATGCGATTGCAGGTCTAAAACACCCTGAGGGCAGTTTAAAGCCTGAGGATTTCATCGTAATAAAGGCTAACTGGGAAAACAAGGACAGAAACATCGCAGCTATTGCAAATGAGCTTAATATCGGACTTGATGCCCTTGTATTCCTTGATGATAACCCTGCTGAACGCGCTATAGTTTCTTCACAGCTACCTATGGTGGCAGTACCTGAAATGACTGCACCTGAAGAATATATAAAAACCGTTGACCGTTCTCATTTCTTTGAGATAACTTCATTCTCAGGCGACGACCTTAAGCGTAATGAAATGTATAAGAAGAATGCCGAACGTGCCGCTATGCAGTCCCAGTTTGCCGATTACGGCGAGTATCTTACAAGCCTTGATATGGTGGGTGTAATTGACGATTTCCTACCTATCTATCTGCCGAGAATTACACAGCTTACAAACAAGAGCAATCAGTTCAATCTGACTACAAGACGCTTTACCACCTCCGAAATGGAAGAGGTTTTTGCTGATGACGGTTATATAAGGCTTTACGGAAAGCTGACTGATAAATTCGGTGATAATGGTATTGTATCTGTAGTTATCGGTAAGATAAACGGAGAGACTCTTGATGTTATTCTCTGGCTTATGAGCTGCAGAGTATTAAAGCGTGATATGGAATATGCAATGCTTGATAATCTTGTAGAGAAAGCACAGGAAAAAGGCATCCGGCAAATAAAGGGCTATTACTACCCCACCGCAAAAAACAAGATGGTAAAAGAATTATATGCTGATTTCGGCTTCACAAAGATAAGCGAGGACGAGGAAGGCAACACGGTATGGTCTCTTAAAACAGAAGGCTATAGTAACAAGAATAATTATATAAAGGTCGAAAGGAATAAGGAAAATGACTGAACAGGAAATTTACGAAAGACTTAACGAAGTATTCAGAGATGTATTTGACGATGACGAAATCGAGGTTTTTGCAGACACTACAGCAGATGACATTGACGACTGGGACAGCCTTGCACACATCAATCTCATTGCCGCAGTTGAAGATGAATTCGGCGTACGCTTCAGAATGGGCGAGGTTTCATCTATGAAGAATGTAGGCGAAATGGTGGAAATCATCAAGGAAAGAGCGTAACGGCAACCTTTGAGTGTCACCACACATCTTACAACTCCCTAAATAAATAAAAAGGCGACCATAAGGCCGCCTTTTATTTTTTATTCCATTTCCTCTGCCAGCTTTAAAAGCTGTTCCTCAGACTGCTCATCAAGAGCGGATTTTATAGAAACTGTAGTTTCTGTATAGGTTATTGCAGGCTCTGCGGGGAGCAGTTCTTTCATCTTCTTTGCCGCCACAGATGCCCAGCTACCGTTTTCAATAAGTCCTACCTTGCGGTTTTTAAAGCCTCTTTCAGTAAGATGTGCTATAAACTCTCTCATAAAGGGGAATATCTCCGCATTATATGTGGTAGTGGCAAGTACCAGTCTGTCATAACGGAAAGCCTCTGCCACCACCTGCGACATATCGCTCCTTGCAAGGTCATAAATCACTGCAGGGACATTCTTTTCTCTCAGCATATTATACAGCTTTTCTGCCGCCTTTTTAGTATTGCCGTAAACAGAAGTATACGCAATGCATACGCCCTCTTTTTCTGCTTTATAAGAAGACCATATATCATATAAGCCAAGATAGTGAGAAAGATTACTTTTAAGCACCGGGCCATGTAAGGGGCATATCACTTCAATATCAAGTGTTGCCGCTTTTTTTAGCACTGTCTGAACAGGCACGCCGTATTTCCCTACTATGCCGATATAGTATCTTCTTGCCTCATCATCCCAGTTTTCTGCATTGTCGGGAGAGGACGGAATACCAAATTTTCCAAAGCCATCGGCGGAGAAAAAGACTTTATCCTTTTCATCATAGGTCATCATTACTTCAGGCCAGTGTACCATCGGAGCAGGCATAAATTTTAAAATATGACTGCCAAGCTCTAAGGGGGTGTTTGCGTCTGCAACAATTCTTCTGTCCTCATATTCTGTGCCGAAGAACTGCTTCATCATAGCAAATGCCTTGGCACTTGAAACTATTACTGCACTTTTATAACGCTGTGCGAATTTATCTATACTACTGCTGTGGTCAGGTTCCATGTGCTGAACTATCAGATAGTCGGGTTCTTCTCCGCAAAGCTCTTCATCTATCTTCTTAAACCATTCTTCACAGAAGCGATGGTCAACCGAATCCACAACCGCCGTCTTGTCATCCTTTATGATATAGGAATTATAGGTTATTCCCTCAGGAATTTTATACTGCCCTTCAAAGAGGTCTGTTATACTGTCCTTTACGCCTATATAATATATATCCTTTGTAACAAGAAAACTCATTTGTCGTCTGCTCCTTTCTGTTCTTTCGCTTGCCTTGCTCTCCATACCTTTTCGTAATTTACTACATAGGTAATCTTCGCCTTGTAATCATCTGACAGCTTTTTGCTGTCTCTTACCTTCTGTGCCGCTTTAAGCTTTATGCCTATAGGAATATCCGAATTTATAAAATATTCAAGCGATCTGCTTTCATCATACAGACTGTATGTAGCCATACCCCAGGCTAAAGCCATATCCTTATAATACTGTCCGTAACTCAGTCTGTCGTAAAGCTTATACGCTGTATTGATAGCAACTTTATCGTGAAGCTTCATAAACAATAACACTATACCTGCACGGCTGACAAATTCATTGTCGCTGAAGGCAAGCTCCTTACAAAGAGCAATAAAGTAACTTCTCTGACTCTCCTTATATATAAATGCGGAGCAAAAGCTATCAACTATCGCCCAGTTGTCTGCAAGGTCAAGAAATTTAAATATATAAGGCTTCTTTTCCTTTATAGTTCCTTCTGCTTTTGCTACAACAAGACCCTTTAGCATAAGCTCCTCATAGGTGCTGTAAGGCAGGTTGATTATCTGTTCGCATCTATCCTTGTATTTATCCGACATTTTCTGCAATACCGCCATAGGAACACCAATTATGTCGTTTTTTGTATTACCGACTACTTTTTTAGTATATACAGCATTATTCTCTTTTTTATTCTTGTTAAGCTCTTCTAATATCTCTTTTTGCAGCTCCATATTAACGCTCCTTAAATAGTATCTACGAAAATCCCGATTTTACTAACTGATTTGAAAATTATCTTGCTTTTTAATTATACATCAAAAATAAAACACAATCAAGTGTAGATTAAAGGAAAATATCTGTGTCAACAAAAAAACGATGTTTCTACTTGTCTATATAAAATCGGATAATATCAACATGAAACCGGTATGATATTGTCACACATCTCTGTAAATTGTGTGCAATATGACAGTTTTTGCTTTTGAAAAGCACTTTTTCTTGACTAATTCGTGAAATTATGGTATCATTAAATAATAAGAAATTGTTTTCTACCTAAAAAAGAAAAGGCGGTGAGAATATGATAGACGGAAAAAAGATTATCGGCGTATGTATTACAAAAATTCAGGAAGTACGCAATATAAATCTTGTTGACAAACTGCACGACTTTGCAGAAAAAAACAACTCAAAGCTTATCGTATTCAATAGCTATTCTGACTTTTACACCGGCAGAAAATATGATGATGGTGCAAAGGCTATCTATGACGTCATAAATTACGATGTTATGGATGCTATCGTTATCTACCCTATGTGCTTTTGTAAAAAGGAAATAGTGCAGAATATCATAGATAAAGCTAAGGCTCATTCAGTGCCTGTTATACTTGTCGACGAAGAGCAAGAGGGTTGCTATTCAATAATAGCCGACCACCGCAACGCATATAAAGAGCTTATCAATCACGTTATAAAAACTCACAATGTAAAGGATACACTTTTTATCGGCGGTTATGCAGAAAACGATAAGGTGTCCGATGAAAGAATCGAATGCTACAAGCAGGTAATGTCCGAAAACGGACTTGACATAACAGATGATAATATAGCCTACGGCGGATACTGGCAGAATCCCGTATACGATATTATAGACAATATAGTTGAAAATGGGAAGAAATTACCTGAAGCTATATTCTGTGCCAATGACTCTATGGCGTTAGCCGCCTGCGACAGACTGAAAAAACACGGATACACTATACCCTCAGATGTTATCGTAACAGGCTTTGACGGTATTCCTGCTGCCGATTTTTACAGGCCAAGACTTTCAACCTGTTATATAAGCAATACCAAGCTTGCAGAAAATACTTTTGATGTTATAAATGAAGCTATAAACGGTAAAGAGCCTTTTTCAAAAAAAGCTGACGTATTTAAAGCACGCATCTCAGAATCCTGCGGATGCGAAATAGTGAACGCCGAAAACTCAAGAGAAGAAGCGATAGAGCTTTTCCGTACCTTAGAGGATATGGAAACTCTTGACGACCTTATGCATACAAAGACAGACAGAGCTCTTGAGGCACACGATATGAATTCGCTTTATGAAACGGTATCAACCGCCCTTGATAAGAGTACTTATGTCTGTGTAGCTTCTGATTTTCTTGCAATAGCAATGGGTAACAAGGAAACATCAAGCTTTCACGAGGGTGAAACTTTAGCTGTTATTCCCTCACATCTTACAGGCGAGGTTTCATCATCGCTGACATTCTCAATAAGCGATATGGTGCCTGAGCTTCACAAATGGCTTCAGGACAGCTCTATGTACGTGCTTAATACTGTCTTTGTTGACGAAAACGCCTGCGGATACTATGCAACAAAGGTTCACCCGGGCAATTCAATGAGATATATCCGCAAATCAAAGCGAGTATTCAATGCGGTAAACATAGCATTCAACATCTCGACAAACTACTTTAAACAGCTCAATATGATAAACAAGATGGAGCAGGTTTCTTTAAAGAACCCTACTACAGGTCTGCCTAACTTAAAAGGTGCTACAAAATGGTTCAACACCTTTGCAGAAAACCCCGAAAATCACAAGAAGCCCTTCTCTATCTCAGTGTACAATCTGCCTAAATATATATATATTTATGAAAATTACGGCGTTGACGATATTGAAACAGCACTGCGTTTTGTAGCAGAAGCGTTAAAGCTTGCCAATCCCTCAAAGTCGTTTATAGCACATATTGCTGATGATGAATTTATAGTACTTAACTACTATGACGATTACACTCTTGTGGGAGATACCATAAACAGTGCTACAGGTATATTCTATCAGACCCTCGAAAGCTATAACAGCAGCTGCGGTAAGGAATACTATGTCGAAGTAAGTGCAGGCTGTACTGTTATTGACGTGGGCTGGGACAGCACCTTTGAAAACTATATCAAGGCTGCTAATAATGAAATGTATATGAATCGACTGAAATACGGTTCGGGCGATGCAGTCAAGGAGAAAAAGGTAGACACAGAAAACTACAAGGCCTTTGAGTTACTTATAGAAAAAAATCTGTTCAACTACCACTTCCAGCCTATCGTAAGTGCAAAGACAGGTGAAATCTACGCTTATGAAGCACTTATGAGAACAGATGCAAGTATCGGTATGAACCCGCTGGAAGTACTCGAAACTGCAAGAAGCTACCGAAAGCTTTATGAAGTTGAAAAGGCAACCGTATTCAACATTATGGAGAGAGTTGCAAATGATCAGGAAAGCTTTGGTGACTGTAAGGTGTTTATCAATACCATACCGGGTAACTTCTTAAGAGAGAATGACAGAGCGGAAATCCAGAGCAGATACGGCAGTCAGATGGGAAGATATTTCTTCGAGCTGACAGAAAGCAACTCTGTATCCGATGAAGACCTTAATACAATAAAGGAATTTACAGGCAGCAGCGGTCAGATAGCCATAGACGACTTTGGTGCAGGACACTCAAACATCGTAAATCTTATGCGATATACTCCTCAGATCATAAAGATCGACCGATTCCTTATAACTGATATCCACAAGGATCAGAACAAGCAGATGTTTGTACGCAGTACAATAGATTTTGCAAGAGTCAACGGTATCAAGGTGCTCGCTGAGGGTGTAGAAACCTACAACGAGATGAGTACAGTAATTGACCTTGGTGTAGATTACATCCAGGGCTATTACACCGGCAGACCTGCTCCCAAGCCTGTCAAGGAGATAAATCCCGATATCAAGAATGAAATTCTTTATGCAAATCCTTTATTTGGTCAGGACAGAAAATAAACTGCAAATTGCCCTCAGGGATTATATATTCCTGAGGGTTTTCTATGTGGTGGTGTAAGCGGATATAAAATAACCCCCTGACGAAAGTCAGGGGGTAAGTTAATCTTAAATTAGAGTAAGATTGAGTGTTCGTCGTTAGGATCGAAGAGGTGAATCTTGTTAGGATCAAGAGCAAGCTTGATAACATCCTGAGGACGAGCTGCACATCTGGGAGATACTCTTGCTGTCAGAGGAATACCTTCGCATGTGAGGTAGAGGTAGGATTCAGCACCCATCATTTCTGTTACGTCAACTGTAGCTTCGATGATACCTGTCTTAGCGTTGGAGAGGAACATTTCTTCGTCGTGAATGTTTTCAGGACGGATACCAAGAATAACTTCCTTATCAACGTAGTACTTAAGTGCTTCTACATCTGTCTTTGAGCTGGGAAGTTCAACATAGAACTTTCTGCCTCTTGATGTCTTTGTATCTTCAGAACCGAATTCAACTGTGTACTTGCCGTTTAACATAATGAGCTTAGCGTCGATGAAGTTCATCTGAGGTGAACCCATGAAGCCTGCTACGAACTTGTTTACGGGGTTTTCATACAGGTTGATAGGTGAGTCGATCTGCTGGATGTAACCATCCTTCATAACTACGATTCTATCACCCATTGTCATAGCTTCGATCTGGTCGTGTGTTACGTAGATGAATGTTGTACCGAGCTTCTTGTGGAGCTTGGAAAGCTCTGTTCTCATCTGTGCACGGAGCTTAGCGTCGAGGTTTGACAGAGGCTCGTCAAGTAAGAATACCTGAGGATCACGTACGATAGCTCTACCTAAAGCTACACGCTGTCTCTGACCACCTGATAAAGCCTTGGGCTTTCTGTCAAGAAGGTGTGCGATGTCGAGGATCTTAGCAGCTTCTTCAACGAGCTTCTTGATCTCATCCTTGGGAACCTTTCTGAGCTTTAAGCCGAATGCCATGTTTTCAAATACTGTCATGTGAGGATAAAGAGCGTAGTTCTGGAATACCATCGCGATATCACGATCCTTAGGAGCTACGTCGTTTACAAGTCTGTCGCCGATGAAGAGTTCGCCTTCGGAGATTTCCTCAAGACCTGCAATCATTCTTAATGTTGTTGACTTACCACAACCTGAAGGACCAACGAGAATGATAAATTCCTTATCCTTGATGTTCATAGTAAAGTCTGATACGGCAACGACGCCGCCAGGTAAACTCTTATAGATACCTCTTAATGATAAACTTGCCATTTATAGTGACCTCCTGTTTATAGTTTCAGAATAAAACTTTACGTTTACTATTTTAACAAATAAAACGCAAAAATGGTAGTGCCTAATTACCCAAAGATTTATGCTCCGCATTATACAAAATTACCAACACATAAAAAAGCTTTTAAATTTTCACCGTTTTTGTGTACAAAATATACAAAATTCTGCATTAAAATGCGGTTTTTAAAGTCTCGGATTTTAAAATTTTGGTACATTTGCTAAATAAATAACAAGATATTTTGTGAAATTTTTTACATTTCATCACTTTGCACCAACTGACGATTATAAAATTTCGTCATCTTGACCTATATTTTAGCATATAAATTGGTAAAAATCAAGTAAAATCCGCTATATGCGGTCAGAAAGGACTCTTTTACCAATGAAAGGATTAAATAAGAAAAGCATTGTACTGACTGTTCTTGCTCTTGCCACGGTGCTTATTACAGTACTTATGGCTGTAACAGGAAGCAAGCAGTCGGTAAGGCTCGAAAGCGAAGAGGAACGCAGAAGCTATATCTCTTCTCTTGGTGTAACCATAAGCGAAGAACCACCTGCCATCCGCAATATTGTAATCCCCTCCGAATTCTCCACAGTATACAAGAAGTATAACGAAATACAGAAGGAAGCAGGCTTTGATCTGTGGGATTACAGAGGAGAGTTTGCTGTACAGTACACTTATATCGTTACAAATTATAAAAATGACAAGGGAGAAAACGAGCAGGATGTCAGGATAAATCTTATACTTTTTGAAGGAAAGCTTATCGGCGGTGATATCAGCAGTACAAGACTTGACGGATTTATGAAGGGGCTGAGGTTATTGTAGCCCCAAACAGTCCAACAAGGACATATATTTTCCGATAAATCGGAAAATGGTCGCAGTCTTTCAGACTGCTGCGACGCCCTTTAGGGCAATAAACCACCGATTATATCAGTGATTGTGGGTAATTTACCACCTTGTTTTTGATTATAAAAATGCCGTAGGGGCGACCTGTGGTCGCCCGAATAAATTTGCACAAACATAAACCGCCGTAGGCGGAAATGGGAGCGGCGACCCGCCGCCAAACAACAATTTATCTCCCAAATTCCCTTCCCAATATAAAAAAGCAGTATTAAAACTGCTTTTTAAACATTACATATTAAAAAACTGATCTATAATATTGCTGTCTACATCAATATCATTTGCAAAATCTGCTGCCGCATCCTTTACACAGTTGTAAACCCCACACAGACCGCAGTTTCCGCACACGCCTGTACATACGCAGGAGCAGGCAGCCACAGGCAAGGAGAAGAGAAGACCTAAACATAGACCTATTATACCTGTAACAAGTGCACCTATAGAAATACCACTTGCCGCACCAAGAAATTTTTTCGTCTTGCTCATGGCAATACCACCTAAAATTATTGCTGCAATAGACGCTAAAAACAGCACTACTGTCACTCCCGGTAAAAATACCGCAGTCACACCTGATAAGCAGCTTGCAATACCACATACAAGACCTGCTACGGCTAAACCATTACCCATATCTCTGCCTCCTTTGAATTTCTGCTTATATAGTAACATAAAGCAGGGGGATTTGTCAAACGAAAGTTATATCACTATCTTATTCTCATACTCATCAAGATTGTTTTCAGCCGCTTCCTCATACACGGAGCCTTTGAGACTATCCATCCTCATATCGAGATCGGCACTGATTTTAGCACAGCGGTAAAGCTCATCTGTCATCTCCTTGGTGAATTCGTTATCCTTTTTGTATTTAAGCTGATGCTCCAAAGCTGCCCAGGAGTCCATTGCAATGGTGCGTAGCTGAATTTCTACCGTCATTATCTTCTTTTCGTGAACAAGGAAGATAGGAACGTTTACAATAAGATGCAGACTTCTGTAGCCGTTGGGCTTTGGATTTCTGATATAGTCCTTTATTGACACAAGCGTTATATCATCCTGCTTAAGTAATGCCTTTGCCAGCAGATAAACATCGCTTGTAAATGAACATATTACTCTTATACCTGCCACATCGCTTAAATTTTTCTCTATATTCGAAAGAGTGAAGGGGATATCTCTGGATTTAAGCTTTCTGCTGATGCTCTCAATACTCTTAAGTCTGCTATGAATACTGTTTATCGGGTTTCTGTCGTGCTGGAGAGAAAACTCCTCATTAAGCACGTTGAACTTTGTCTGCACCTCCATTATGGCACACTTGAAATACGCCATAAGAGTAGAGTATTCATTTAATTTCTGCTGAAGATCGGTCTCGTCCTGTAAGGATGCTACTATAATGTCAATATTGTTTTGTGTCTGCATTTTCTGATCCTTTCCTTATGATAGGAATATTTTATGATAAATATATAAATTTTCTTTTAACTGAGAAAAGTTTACAGAGGTTGCTCTCCCGTTACCTTTTTACCAAGGTGATTTGCAAAGCGTTCTGTAAAGAATACGCAGTAGGGCGTATCTTTTCTTCTTCTGCGTTTTACTATCGGCGGAAAGCCTGCCCATATACAAGAGGGAATACCAATCAGAATAAGATACAGCGGCCCGAAGATAAGCGACTGGATGGTATGCCCGTATTCGTGAACAAGCAGCCTTTTCTGCATTTCTTCCTTTGTGTGTATAAGCTTTCCGCTTTTATAGCAGGCGGGATAATCCTTTGCTATAAATATAAATAATCCCAGGGATACACTCGAAGAAAGGCCCCATTTAGTTACCACCGCACCATAATATATAAAATGCTCGTTTCTGTGATTAAAAAGGAATATCACAAGTCCGATAAAGCTCTGTAAAAATCCCCAGGTAAGCTGAAAAAAGGTGTAGAGTATTCTTTTCATAAGGTCACTCCCTTCACTATTAATATTATATAGTTTGCTTTAAGTTTTTTCAAGTGCTTGACTTTAATTTCTATGTGTGTTATACTATCACTTGTTAAAGAATAAGTACTGCCACCGGGTAGTGAATGCATTGCATTCGCAGACACATCGTTAGGTCTTTGAAGATGTGCCGTGCGGGTGTTTTTTTATTTCAGGAGTACTATGATGCTTAAAAGGTTATTCGTTTATTTCACCCTTTCTGAAAAGCTGTTATGGCTATGCTCGTGTATTGCCATAATAACAGTTTTTATTATATTTGACAAAGAGAGCTTTCTGACGCTTACAGCCTCTCTTGTGGGAGTTACATCTCTTATACTCAGTGCAAAAGGAAATCCTTTGGGGCAGGTGCTGATGGTGCTATTCAGCATCATTTACGGAATTATTTCCTTTTCCTTTGCCTATTACGGAGAGATGATAACCTACCTTTGTATGACTATGCCGATGTCGGTATACGCTCTTATCTGCTGGCTTAAAAATCCTTACGGTAATAACAGATCAGAGGTCAGGATAAGCAGTATAGAAAAAACCGATTTTATAATCCTGCCTGTATCTGCACTGATTGTAACGATTATTTTTTATTTTATTCTTGCGGCATTTGATACTGCAAATATAATTCCAAGTACACTTTCTGTCACCACGAGCTTTGTCGCAGTATATCTTACCGCAAGAAGAAGTCCTTTTTTTGCCCTTGCCTATGCTTCAAATGATATAGTACTTATTATTCTCTGGATATTAGCGGCAATGGAAAACAGCAGTTATATTTCTGTAGTCATCTGCTTTGCGGTATTTTTAATAAATGACCTTTACGGCTTTATAAACTGGAACAGAATGAAGAAAAGACAGAAGTCCTGAGCTGTCAACAATAAACCCCGTGAAAAAATCACGGGGTTTATTGTTTATCTTTTAATTAAACAGATAGGGGTCATTGCAGATAAGCCTTATTATATAGACGAGTATAAATAAAAGTCCTATAGTTATTACTGTGATATTGGATATCTTTTTCAGTCTTCCTGTAAAATTTTCTTCAAACATAACAAGAGCAAGAAAGGGTAGTCCGATAAAGAACATAGGGTGATAGCGAAGAGCTGTGATAAAATCAAGACTTAGTGCTGATAAGTGAGCCCTTGTCATACCGCAGAAGGGGCAGGGAAAATGTATAAGATTCTTTATCAGGCAGGAGCTGCCGAAGATTATGTTCATAAGCACTATGTAAAGGGTGATAGCTCCGATTATGCTGAGATATCTGATTATTTGTTTTTTGGTGTTCTGTGATATTTTCATAGTTTCTCTTTAGTGTTTTAAATATTACGACTTTTTGCCGTTACGCTTACGGCAGATGCTTTGTACGAGAACACTTGTACAGAAGAATAGGATACACCCCACAGCATAGCAAAGCAGATCCAAAAGTGAAAATGTCCTGCCGATAAGTGTGGAAAGGACCCTGTTATCCTGAAGTCCCAGTATTTTTACGATATCAAAATACTGTGTAATTTCAACTATAGCCGCAAAAATGAAAACATAAGCTGGTAAGAGCCTTACTCCTTCGGGGATGAATATTCTTAAAAACGAACATATAAGCATTGTCACCAGCACATCTCCCACATAAGGACGGATAAAATCATCGTGAATAAATAAAGCGATGCATATTTCTGTAATCAGAATAACAAGAAAGAATATAATGTACGTTATCCGTAGCTTTGTTTTCATACTTTCACCGTCCTTTTCCTTATTATACTATAGAGTTTTGGGAAAGGCAAGGGCCATAATTATCTGTTTGTTATTCATTGCTGTTTATATGTTTTATGATATCCGACGGGAAACAATTGAGAGCGTAGCATATCCGTGCGAGGACATCAAGGTCAAGCTTTTCAACATTGTTCTTGCACCATTTATCTATTACCTCAAATCGCGTGTTGGTGATTTTGGCAAGGTGGTAACGCTTGATTTCGCGTTCTTCAAGAATTTCATTCAGTCTTAGTTCGATTTTACCGTATTCATTTATGGAAATTACAGTCTTTGAATCGTTCATATTATCACATCCTTGAGTGAAGTATAACACGGATTTTAAAGTTTTTCAAGTGATATTCTGTGCTATCGCACAGAGTGATATATTTTGCCTTACGGCAAAATGTGATATTTTCGCTACGCAGATGAAATTAAATCCGTCCATTCTCCCGATAAAGTCGGATTTCATCACGAAGTGATTTCACGTGCTTTAGCACATTTTGTCCCGTCCTGTAA
>JAZSHW010000108.1:0-44949 GCA_045533495.1 Ruminiclostridium sp.
CGCTTGGCCTCCGACTTCCTCCCTTTATCCGCCACCGGCGGCGGTCGGTCTCTCAGCAAATGAGCTGCACTACCACCTGTGCTACTGGGGCATATTAAGTTGTTTTTATAGGATTGTTGATGCAGGTCAGCGACCTGCTCATATACGGTCAGAAATATAGTCGTATTGCTCGGCTGTCGCTGTCGCACTGCTCCTTATTTCTTCCCTTCGAGCCCTCCCTTTATCCGCCACCGGCGGCGGTCGGTCTCTCAGCAAATGAGCTGCACTACCACCTGTGCTACACAAGCATATTAAGTTGTTTTTATAGGATTGTTGATGCAGGTCGGCGACCTGCTCATATACGGTCAGAAATATAGTCGCATTGCTCACTGACAGAACTTTATTTTTCCTGTCACTTGAAATATCGTAAAGTCTGTGATACAATAAGGATAAACAACATTAATATTATAACTTAACTGATGCAAAAAGTCAATAGTTGCAGTGAGGTGGATCATTTGAATAAAAGGCTTGTTATAAATATTATCGGAATCGCACTTTGTGTATTATTATTTGTTTTAGCGGTATTTTTAGGCATTACCTCTATGACGTTTTTCGGTGGAGAAAATCAGAGTGCACCAAATGTATTCGGTTATAATGTATATATAGTAAAGGGTGGTGACTTCTACCAGCTAAAAGACGGCACAGCCGCTCTTGCTCAGAGTGTATGGCCTGACGAGGTCTACAGCGGAGAGATAATCCTCTACCGCTTTGGTGAGGGGAATGCAGTCAGACTCGGCAAGGTGAATTCTGCCACATTAAAAGAAGCGGTAATGAGCTACGATATTGAAACAGAGCTTGGCGAAAATATTGTTTTATCCCAGGGTCAGCTTGTGGCAAAGGTAACTCATTGCAGTGACTTTTTCGGTTCGTTTATACGCTTTGCAACATCTCCCTTTGGTGTTATGACGATAGCCTTTCTGCCGTGTCTTGCCCTTGTTGTTTTTGAGCTTGTGAGATTTATAATCGGTAAATTGCCGTCTCCTGAGGTCGAAACGGTAAAAATCCAGGAAGAGACTCCTACCTTCATTCCTAACAAGGAAAGGGAAGAACTGTTCAATAAAAGAGAGCAGGAAAAGGTTGAAAAGAAAGAGCTTGCAAGGGAAAAGAAGATACTTTCAACAAGCAGCACCGCCTCTTCATCCAAAAGTGATGAATTTACAGAGAGATTAAGACAGAAAAGTGCCGCACAGAGTAAGCCTCAGCCTGCTGCAGTAAGAACTCCCACACCTCAGAATCCTGCAGAAGTCCGTGACAGACCTGATTTTTCCGCCGCCGCAAGACAGCGTATGGAAGAGGAAAGTAAAAAGGCGGAGCAGACGAAAGCTCCTGCACCTGAAATAAAGCATAATGCTTTGGGAAAACCAAAATCTGAAATGAAAAAAGAGACTGCTCCGAAGCCTGCACCGATCATACCGCCCGTTACAGCAACAAAGGAGGGCGAGCCTGATATATCACAGGTCTTTGCTGACGATCAGGACAAGGGTTATGATATTGACGATATTTTAGCAGATATTGCAAGCAGAAAATAAAATAATTAAAAGTCTGAGACAAACCTCAGGCTTTTAATTTTTCATTTACCTATTGACATTTATAAAAAAATGTGTATAATAGTATAGGTGGGTGTAAACCAAAATTGCATTACACCACTTAAAGTACGGATTTTAAAAGGTTTTACGGGTATAAGGAGCAGCTTATGTCAAAGAATTTAGATATGACACTCTTGCTTGATATATACGGCGATATGCTTACAGAAAAGCAGAAGGACACTCTCACACTTTATTATGACGAGGACTTATCGCTGACAGAGATTGCCGAAAATACAGGTATCACCCGTCAGGGCGTACACAAATGTATCAGAAGTGCTGAGGAGTATCTGATGCAGCTTGAGGATACACTTGAATACGCTGCAAAATCCCACAAGATAAACGAAATTCTTAAAAAGATGAAGAGCATTATTGAAAGCTCGGCAGATAAAAACAGCGAAGAAAATAAAAAGCTGTTATCCTGTGTAGACAAGATAGAAGAAATAATATAAAGGAGGCGTACCTATGGCATTCGAAGGACTTTCCGATAAGCTTGGCAAGGTATTCAGTAAGCTGAAGAACCACGGTAAGCTCAGCGAAAAGGATGTTAAAGAGGCAATGCGAGAGGTCAAGATGGCACTTCTCGAAGCTGATGTAAGCTTTCCTGTAGTTAAAGCCTTTGTAGGCAAAGTCAGCGAAAGAGCTGTCGGTGCTGAGGTTATGAACAGCCTTACCCCTGCACAGCAGGTTATAGATATAGTACATGAAGAGCTTATCACTCTTATGGGTGACAGTGCTGCAAGAATTGATTTTCCCTCAAAACCCCCCTGCGTTATTATGATGTGCGGCCTTCAGGGTGCAGGTAAAACAACTCATTCAGCAAAGCTCGCTAAATATTTAAGAAGCCAGAATAGACGACCCTTATTGGTAGCCTGCGACGTTTATCGTCCTGCGGCTATTGATCAGCTTAAGGTTGTCGGTGAAAAGGCAGAGGCAAAGGTCTTTGAGATGGGACAGATAAACCCTGTTACCATCGCAAAGGAAGGTATAAAGTTTGCTAAAGACAACGGCTATGACGTTGTACTGCTCGATACTGCAGGCCGTCTGCATATTGACGAGACCCTTATGGACGAGCTTAAGAACATCAGGGCTGAGGTAAATCCTAACGAAATCCTCTTAGTAGTTGACTCTATGACAGGTCAGGACGCAGTAAATGTAGCAAAGACCTTTAATGAAGCTCTTGAAATTACAGGTGTAATCCTTACAAAGCTTGACGGTGATACAAGAGGCGGTGCGGCTTTATCAGTACTGCACGTTACAGGCAAGCCTATCAAGTTTGCGGGTGTGGGAGAAAAGATTGATGATCTTGAACAGTTCCATCCCAACCGAATGGCAGACCGTATTTTAGGTATGGGCGATGTGCTGTCTCTTATAGATAAAGCGAAGGCAACCTTTGACGAAAAGGAAACCGAAAAGCTTGCAAGAAAGCTTCAGGAAAACAAATTCGATATGAACGACCTTTACGCCCAGTTTGAACAGATTGAAAAAATGGGTAGCATCTCCTCTCTTATCAAGATGATACCTGGAGTTGGCAACAAGGTAAAGGAAGAAGATATAGACGAGCGTAAGATGTATCGTACAAAGGCGATTATCTCTTCAATGACCAAAAAGGAAAGAGAAAAGCCCTCGATAATCGACGCCAAGAGAAAACGCAGAATTGCGGCAGGCTCAGGCACAAAGGTAGAGGATGTAAATCAGCTGTTAAAGCAGTATGAAATGATGTCCAAGATGATGAAGCAGATGGGTGGCAAGGGCAAGAAAAAGCGTATGCCTAAATTCCCAATGGGTATGGGCGGTATGGGCGGCTTCCCTATGTAAGCAAAACAGTAATTCATGGTGTTAATACACTTTGATATAAAAAATTATTTAACATAACAAATGAGGCTATGCCTCACAGAGAAAGGAAAACAAAACCATGGTAAAGATCAGATTAAGACGTATGGGCGCTAAGAAGGCTCCCTTCTACAGAATTGTAGTTGCAGACTCACGTTATCCCAGAGACGGCCGTTTCATCGAAGAAATCGGCTACTATGATCCCACAAAGGAACCTTCTGTAATCAAGGTTGATACAGAAGCTGCCAACAAGTGGATCGCTAACGGTGCTCAGCCCACAGATACAGTTAAGAAGCTTCTCAAGATCGCAGCTGAAAACTAATTTCTGAAAGGAAAAAACAATGGAAAAATTGCTTATCACTATGGTGGAAGATCTTGTAGATGACAAGTCCGCCATCCAGGTAACAGTAGACGAACCCAAAGAGGACGGCACTGTTGTATATCATCTGCACGTTGCTCCCGACGATATGGGCGGTGTAATAGGCAAGCAGGGCAGAATTGCAAAGGCTATCCGTACAATTATGCGTGCAGGTGCTGTAAGATACAATCAGAAGGTAATGGTTGAGATCGACTGATAGGAATAAATTTGTCGATAACACAAAATTTAACTATGTATCAAGGAGGACCTTAATATGTACGAGTGTGTATGCGGATATGTATACGATCCTGCAGTAGGCGATCCCGACAGCGGTATTGCCCCCGGCACAGCTTTTGAAGATATTCCTGAGGACTGGGTATGTCCTGTCTGCGGACTCTCCAAGGCTGACTTTATAAAAAAAGACTGATTTTTTATTCCCTGAAGTATATCTTCGGGGAATTTTTTTACTACCCCTACAGGACAGACAACCCTGCTCAATTGTAATATATATAGAAAGATAAAAGCGGGAGGGATTTTAATGGTACCTGAGAATCACACCGATTATTTAAAAGAAGTGTATCAGCGTAATGTTGATACTATCTACCATATCTGTCTGATGTATCTGAAAAACGAAGCAGATGCCGAGGACGCTGTACATAACACCTTTGTAAAGCTGATGGAAAAGGAAAGGAGCTTTGAAAACGAGCTTCACGAGAAAAACTGGCTTATAAAGGTGGCGGTGAACATATCCAAAAATATGTTAAGGCACTGGACAAGATACAATGCAGACCTTGAAGAAGTAAAAGACAGCGGAGTATGCGACGAGTACAGCGAGGTGCTGGATGCTTTATCAAAGCTGCCTGATAAGCTGAAAGTACCTGTGTATCTGTTTTACTATCACGGCTATAACAGTAAGGAGATAGGTAAGATTTTAAAGCAGAGCGATTCTGCTGTAAGAAATTATCTGCAGAAGGCAAGAGCAATGCTTCGTGACATTCTTGGTGACGATACAGAAAGGGGTAATGAAAATGATTAAAAAGACTTTTGACAAATACTCACTTTCGCAGAAAAAAAAGGATGCTTTATTTGAACGCATAAATATGTCTGTTACAAACACAGCTACAGAGGAAACGGAGGAAAAAGAGAACAACAAATCAGGCTTTATGAGATATGCCGCCATTGCGGCAAGCGTAGTTCTGCTTACGGGTATAACTATGCTTATTGTCCATTTTGCAACTCCCGGACAGCAGATAGATGTTTCTACCCCTCAGAATAATGTTTTTGAGAGCAATCTTATAAACGCGTCCGATTCAGAAAACACCTCAGACAACAAAAAACCAAAGCCCGAAATTATAGACGCTCTCAGTCTGCCCTTTTATAAGGACAGTGCCGTTATGGATATGGAGCCACAGAAGTACGGCAGTGAAGGAATGGAGCAGGTCCGCTTTGCTGAGGTCATATCAAATGTCGACGACTATCGTTACGTAGTAGCAGGCGATTTCATCCGCCGTGAAGAGGACAGGTATGAAGCAATATTCAATTTGTATATATACAAGGGAAAAGAACTTATAGGCGTCCCCGGCAGATTCGATATAGGTGCAGGAACATTGTATGTCGATGTAACAAAAGCGGATATGGAACAGTTAGAGAGCAAACTGCTTAAGGTTCATATTGTATGGCAGGACGATAAAACTTATCCTCTTATTATGCTCACCCACAAGGTAAATAAACAGGTGCTGAGGGATCTGTTTTACAGCGATGAATATGAATACGGCACAATATTCTTCTCTGTAAAGGATGAGCAGGCGTTCAGAATTACCTTAAACGGAGGTTTTAATATCTGCTATCCCGACTTTGAAATGAAAAGCTTCAGTAAGAATGTTTATACTGACAAAAACGGCTGGGTGACTCAGTTTGATTTCAAAAATAAGAAGGCTTATGTAGATGCGGTATTCTACGACCCTGAGAAGCAGGAGCGTTTAGATAGTCTATTGCCCTTTGAAGACAGAAATATCCCTGTTTATGACGGTGAAATGTATCTTGTTCAGGGTATGGATCCGTCACCCTTTGCAGATATTTTAATTGATGAAAAAACTTGCGGAGATTATACCTTTACCCTTGTTTCTCCTATGGCGAAGCGAACCGATATGCCTGACAAATATATGACAAGATGGTTTCATCTTATCGTCAGCTATAAGGGAAAAGTCTTAAAAGACTCTTACAGTGCCGCCGTATTTGATGGTGCTCAGTACGGAATGGCTGTGCCTAAGGACTACGACTTTAGTAGTATGCTTAAGGTATATACTATGAAGCAAAATGGTATAGAATATCCCCTTGCGTCTGTAACCTATACCGATCCCGAGCATCTTATGGATGCTGGAATAAAAGCAAACTCTATCACCCGCTTCTTTACAGTGAGAAATGGTATGGGAGAATGGTTTGCGGATAGCTCTGCCGACTACAAAAACCTTCCTTCAGATGTTGAGATATCAGGCTTATCCATAAAGGACAGCGTAAATCTCAAACGAATAACCTTTGACTTTGAAAACAGAAAGGCTACTGTAACAGAGCTTAATGATGCAGAGGATATAGATATAAGACAGTGTCCTTATTATAAGGATTCTGAAATCTATAAAAACGGGACAGTCGGCGAAAGTGAATTTGTCCGCTTTGCTGAAAAGGAATATGTAAGCGAAGGCAAAAATGAAGGCAGATACAACTTTATCGTAGGCGGAAAAATGGAGCGGATAGAAGACGGTGCTTTCAGCGTGTCGCTTAATATGTATCTTTACAGAAATGATAGTTTTGTAAGCGTGCAGAATGCTATCTCCAACGGTGGCTTTGATTTCACCGTCAGTGCAGAAGATATTGAAAACTTTGGCGATACAGTGCTTGACCTTAAGGAATTTAAGTATTTCGGTACTCCCTATCCTTTAGCTGTAGTTACCGCAAAACCACATAGCAGTATTTTAGAAAACGAATTTCCATCTGCAGGCATTACCACTATATCAAATTTCTTTACAGTGAGACATCCGCAGAATACGGATGCAACAGGTCCGGAGCTTGCTTTGTTCTACAATGGCGGAACTAACTATCCCGATTATACAAAGAATGTAACCTTCCGTATATCTGAAAACGACTCAGGGATGACTGTAATGGTTGATGAAAAATGCTGGGAGGTATTCTTCAACCCCGAAACGCTGACCGCATCTGTCAGTCGTGACAAAGCGTACAGCATTACGATAAAAATTGATGGCGAAGGCTATGCCGAAAAGCCATTGTTACTTGTTCCGTTGTCTGAAAATTCTGCAGCAATTCCTTTTACAACGGATAAAAGCAGTTCTGCTTGCTTTAGCAAATTAGACTTTGGCAAATATACCATCACTGACGAAGACGGAAACAGTATATCGGCTACTGATAATGGTAGTTTTGAATTAACAGAAAAAGATTTCCTTAAAACTATAACAGTAAAGGCAAAGAAGTTTGAAATTGATACTACTGCCGAAAATGTAACCCTTCAGTTTACAGGTGACAGCTCATACACAAACAGAGGACTACTCTATCTTATCAAAACCGACAAGGCGTTTCTTGACGGCACAGATAAGCTCACCTATACTGATAAGGATTTAAGCACTGTACCCAGCTACTCGGTATCGGCTGACGGAAAAATTGTTCTCGGGTCTGCCGATGTGGGATATTACATTGTAACAGGACCTATGTTCCTGCCGACAAATGCCGGCGGCTTTACGGTATTTGAGATAACCGCAAAGGATGATAACGGTACTGTAAACGTTGATTTAAACAAGGCTGATATCGGTGCTGACAGAATCGGTATGGCAGAGCCTGAACCGGTTGACCCGGATGAATGCTGGCTTGATGGACAGTATGAGTTCTGTATGCAGGATATCACTTACAAAGATGTAGTGTATTCCGCTATATCTATTGGCGACAAGTGGGAACAGCTCGAAAACGCTGATGGAGCATATCCCTATAAAATAAACGGAGATGTATACGAGGAAGAAATCCACAAAGCAAGACAAAAAAATTATAGTGAGGCCTGCGAGATTTATTATAACGGAATAATCTATACAGGAAAAGAAGTCTATGACAACTTCGTTATAAGAGAAGTAAAGCCCGGCTTTCAATTTGATTACTGGAAAACTATCCTTTATATCAGAAAAGACCTTAAAACCGAGGGTAATGATATATACACAGGGAGTGGCTTTCGTTCGGTAAATTATGGTCACGATGACGTTGCCTTGAAGGATATAAAGCTTAAGGTAGAGGGAATCGACAAAAAGCCCGAGGATTTCCACGACGTATGGGTTATCGTTTTGAATGAACTTGAAGTATATATGCATCGCAACAATTTGAATGTCGATGGTTATACTGATAATTTCCATTATCGCGATTTTGTAGATGGTCTGTCGATCAATGAAAATTGCGAACTTGTCATTCCTGATGATTACCCACACACAGGTATTGCTTCGGGCTACACCGTAATAGGCGTTACCCGATTAGTCAAAGACGAATACGGAAGCGGTCTTGAGTTCGAAGAAAAATTGCCCGTCTATTTCATAAATAGCGATGGAAGTGCTGAATTCAGTTTCTGGATAGAAAAAAATATGTTTGCATAAAAGAAGAACATCCGACCTTTCGGTCGGATGTTCCTCTTATATTACTTCCATTTTTATATTACTTCCACCAGGCTCATTACGGAGCAGAATATGTAAAGGTGATTTCAAGTGTCTTTATCTCCTGCTTGCCTACATCAATAAGTGTAGGTGTAGCTTCGGATAAGTCGCCGCCTATAATTCTTCCGTTTGCAGGAGGTGCGGGTACCCACTGATTGTAAAGGTTTGATCTTGTGCACTTGCCGTCATCGGAGGAGGTATAGTTTTTACCCTCGGGAGTGTATTTTTCACCGTTTATCAGAATTTCATCAATAGTGATAATGTAACCCGGGAATAAGGTCTCGCCGTTTGAAATGCCGATTGCGGAGAATGCAAAGCCCTTTGCTTTTCCTGCCGCTGAAAGATCAAGAGAAATTGTATATGTGCCTGCACCTGTTATCTCGGCATTCTTTGCCTTAACGCCTGTTGACATATTTGTAGGATCATAGCTGTCGCCTACGCTGTAAGCAATGCTCCAGTCGCTGCTCTGATACATAATCCATGCAACTGCCTTATCGTCTGCAGGCTCGATGAAATCCGCATCCATCATTTCTTCCTTAGCTTTTGCGTAAAGGTCGTCGATTGCCTTCTGTGCGTTAGCCTTTATTGTTTCGTAATCAACGCCGACTTCCTTAGCGGCACTTCTGTTTCTGAAGATGTTTGCAATAGTTTCATCGGATATTGTTTCGGTGTGACGCTTATAAAGGTTGCTGCAATCCCATAATACAGGAACGTAGTTATATAAATCGCAGTTATTAAGGAAGTTTGTATAGAACTTATCTGTATCGGGCTTTATACCGCCGTTTGACTTCATAACCGCATATTCGCCGATGATAACGCCGTAGCCTTCATCTGTGAATTTTGTAAGAGATTTTAAAAGGCTGTTCATTTCATCAAGGTCGCCTACTGAGCCCCACTGCTCGATAGCGTCTGTGCCGCAGTAATCCCAGGGAGTGTAGTAGTGAACGGATAAAATAAGCTTATCCTTTGCTGTATCTTCGGGCATCTTGTAACGCTTGTCACAGGTTTTCTGAATATCTGTATTGTAGCCTGCAATAAGTAAGAAGCGGTCTTCGTTCTTGCCGCCAAGGCCACGGATAACCTTAACGAATTCGCTGTTTATCTCGTATGCTTTTTCATAGCATTCGGCTGCTGTAAGCGTACCCTTAGAGCCTGCAATGTCGCTGTCGTTAAGTCTGTCGCCAAGTTCTTCGTTGGCAGATTCAAATATCAGCTTGTAGGAATAATCCTTGAAATGTTCGCCAATCTGTGTCCACATAGACTTGTACATTTCCATAGCCTTTTCACGCATAGCCATATCGGAGTTGCCGAACATACCCCACCAGCCGCCATCCCAGTGGTCGTTGATGATAACATACATATCAGCGTTAAGAGCGTAGTTTACTACCTCTTCAACTCTCTTCATAAGGCGTTCGTCAATGGTGTAATTGCCTGATTCGAAATCCATGCCGTTTGTCCATGCTATAGGAATACGAAGAGTATCAAAGCCAAGTGCTTTCATATCATCTATCATTTTTTGAGTAGTTACAGGCTGACCCCATACTGTTTCAAAGGTAGAAGGGTCGCCGCCGCTTAAATAACTGTTGTGGTTATAAGCTTCAAGAGTGTTACCGAGATTTATACCATTACCCATAAGTTTTGTAACCTCAAGGGCGGTGAGCTCCTTTAACGCAGAGTCGTCTGTGGTGGGTCTGCTTTCTTCTGATGAAGAAGTATTGCTGTCTGCAGATGATTTGTCGTCTGTAGATGCTGTGTTGCTTTCCTGTGTTACAGATGAACCGTCGTCTGACTGAGCAGAGCTTTGTTCTGTGCCTGCACAGCCTGTCAGAAGCAGAGATGAAAGCATAGCCGCAGAAAGAATTGCTGATATCAGCTTTTTCATTTTCATTGAAAAAGTCCTCCTTATCATCGTGAAATCGTTTACTAATTTTCGCTTTAATTTGAGCGTTTCTGAATATTTTACAAAAACGCCCTTTCCTCTATATTAAAGTATAGCACTTTTTCACATATAATGCAATAGAATTTTTTTTACTTTTTAAAGAGTTAATTTTGTTGCATTTCAGCGATAATCTTTTTAAAAGTACATATTTTTGAGGAATTACTGTCAAATATCACAAGGACAATTTTAGCATAAATAGGTCGTGACTTGTAATCTTTCAAAAAATGCAGAAAAAAGACATCTGTTATATATTTCGCCTTTTCCGGTCAATTGACACAGAAAGGATAATCTGATATAATCAGAGTGTTGCAAAGCGGTATTTTATCGGAAATAAAAGAGCCGATAGGTTTAGGCGACTATATATAAATTCTGAAAGGCAAGGAAATGTCACAAATAATCGAAATAACAGATTTTAACGCAAAAGAGCTTGATATATACGCAAGACTTACAGAGGCGCAGCTTCTGCACTTATATGAGCCGAACGGCGGTATATTTATAGCAGAAAGCCCCAAGGTCATAACAAGAGCTTTGGACGCAGGCTATGAACCTGTATCCTTGCTCCTTGAAAGAAAGCATATCGAAACACAGATGAAGGATATTATTGCAAGATGTCCCGATGTACCCGTGTTTACGTCAGACAGCGACGTTCTGACACAGCTTACGGGATATTCTCTTGCAAGGGGAGCGTTATGTGCGATGAAACGCCCCGCAATGTCATCTTTATCCGATACTTTAAAGGATGCAAAAAGAGTTGCGGTAATGGAAAATATAATGAATTCCACCAATATCGGAGCAATTTTCCGCAGTGCCGCCGCCCTTGATATTGATGCGGTATTACTTACTCCTGCCTGCAGTGACCCTCTTTACAGAAGAGCTGTCAGAGTAAGTATGGGTACGGTTTTTCAGATACCCTGGAACTTTCTGCCGACTAATGACGACTATGTATCGGTACTGAAGGAATACGGCTTTAAAACCGCCGCAATGGCACTTACTGATAACTCTGTCAGCATTGATGATGAAAATGTAGGCAAGGAAGAAAAGCTTGCAATAATACTTGGTACAGAGGGTGACGGACTGAAACAAAGCACCATAGATGCCTGCGATTATACAGTAAAGATACCGATGTCGCACGGAGTGGATTCGCTCAATGTGGCGGCGGCGAGTGCGGTAGCCTTTTGGCAGCTGAGGAAAAGATAAATTATGGAAACAGGCGGCCGCTATTGCGGTCGCCATTTTGTTTAGGAAGTCGTTTTTCTATGCTCCTGCTTGGTTTTATCATCCCCGACAGGATTTAACCATTTGTTCAATCCGCCACCCCTTCAACTTTCCGATATACTCCGAAGAAAACGGTTTTGCATTCTATGTGCCATAAAGTGCAATCTATGCAAAAATTATTGCAAATAAAAAATTGATAATGTATAATAAAATCATCAGGCTTGACAACAAAATGAAAGGAGTGATAATTTGAAAATAAAGCTGAATGTCAGCGATGAAAACTACGAAGAGATAAAGCAAAGACTATTATCCGCAGGCTTTGAGATTGATGACGATGCACCGTTTGTATTATCTCAAAATGATATTTTTCCTTCGTTTTTATCAGCAAAATCCCCCACGGGAGATAGGGTAAGGCTTTTGGTAAAGGATATTATTTTTATTGAAAGCTACGGACACGAGGTTATAATACATACAGCCGATAATATAGCCTATCAATCAACAGAAAGGCTATATCAGCTAAGCGCCACTCTTGATAACGAAGAATTTCTGCGTGTATCAAATTGTGCCATTATCTCCAAAAGCCACGTTAAGAAGATAAAGCCTACGCTTTCAATGAAATTTGTTTTAACAATGTCTGACGACTCGCTTGTCGATGTCACAAGAAGTTATTACAACATTTTCAAAGAGTTTTTCAGAATATAAGATCAAAGAAAGGATTTTTGATATGCCAGCTTCAGTATTAATCACACTCCTGATTATGATTATGATTATCGTAATAGGTGTAGTAGTATTTTTGATATATTATTCCGTGTACAAAAGAAATATAAACAAAGCACTTGAGGGAAAAACCAGTGCAGCCCACAATCCTATGGTGCCTGTAGAAAGCATAGGTAAGGTGATAATGATAATAGGCATTATCGTTTTTGCTATCAATATAATGTCTCAACTGTCAGCAATTTCAGCCGATATAAGCAACACAAACAATAATCTTGACAATTACATAAACGGCTTGCATTACAGAATTAATGAACTCGAGGAAGCTCTTGAAGAAATGCAGATAGAGGCGGCAAACCCTTTAAGCTCGTTGGAGTGTGAGATCCTGGACAAGGTGGACACTCAGAAGCATACGGTAGATGTGTACATTTCGTGTGCTCCAAAGGAATATACCAAGAATACAGAGATTTCAATAAAAATCGGAAACAATGTAATCAAGCTTAAAAATACAAATGGTTTATTCACGGGTACGGGTGCTATAAGCCTTTTCGAATGTCTACCCGACAAAGCGATAGTAAACATCACCGAAAACGGTGTTACAAAAACCTCAGAAGCAACAGGTGCACCGTCTTATTATCTTTATTACAAAGTACTCCCCTTGATTAGCAATATTTCTCTTGAGACAGCAATGGAGAATACTACATTCATATATGACGGCATTATAGATGAAATCTACATGGAAGATTTTTCGGATGTTAAAGTAACCTACTATATAAACGATAACATAACAGAAACCCAGTCTGTAACCTCCGACAACCTGAGCATCAAGGGAAAGCGAACCCTTAATCAAGGCGAGTCGTTCAAAGCGGTTATAGAGGGCAAAGATAACTACGGCTACATTCACAGAGCAGTGCTGTTTGAAATACACTGCGATGGCACAGGTCTTTCAGAATACGTCTATCTGAACATAGACAATGACAACATTTTTGATGGAAACGGAAATCTTCTTTACGGTAATTCAGCGTATTGATTGTAACGTCTGTCAACTGAATTTCTGTTGAGTTTCAAATTATTTTTTATTATCAGGTGAAAATTCCTATGCGTAACTGTTAATAATACACAAAAAAGCATCTGTTTATTGTACAATGCTACAAATTAAAAAAATTTTCGGAAAATCTGTCACAAATGCCCCTGCTTTTTGGTTATATATAATAGAGGGGTAAATAATTTGTTCCCATATTGCTTTTCGGTTTTCCGATGCAATCGGTTATTTATTCCCTCAACCGCGGATATACAAAGCCGTCTGTAGCGAATACAGACGGCTTTCAATTTTGCTCGTGCATTTTCTTGACAAGGCACTTTATTATGTGATAAAATATATATAACGGATTTTCCGCAAATACTTCTTAGGAGGAACAAAAAATGGATATCAAGGCTAAAGTTGACGAAGTAGTATCAAAGGTAAAGGACGATCCTAACTTTGCAAATGAATTTCAGTCAAACCCTATCGGTGCTGTTGAAAAGGTTATCGGTGTTGACCTTCCTGATGATGTTATCAACAATGTAGTTGAAACAGTAAAGCAGAAGCTTTCAGGCGAAGGAAGCATCGTTGACAAGATCGGCGGAGCGATCGGCGGTCTCTTCGGCGGCAAGAAGGACTAATAAAAAACTAACCCCACAAGCGAAGGCTTGTGGGGTAAATTTTAAGTTTTGTCAGAAATTACTTTTCGAAAGTAACCTTGATCTTGCCGATGAAGGGCATATCCTTTGCCTTTTCCTTGATAACGTTGATAAAACCAACAACAAGTGTAAAGATAGGCACAGCCATGAATATGATGTGGAGAAGCCATGCAACGATAGAAGCGATCACGTGTCTGATAACTATACCTGCATCAGCCATACCAAAGCCGCCTAAAAGTGCGTTAGCAGCAAGCTCTTCTGTAGAAGGAGCAATGAGGTTATAGAAGAAGCCTGAGATTGCACCATCGAAAATGCTGAAGATCAGTACTCCGAAGAATGCAACATAAAGCTGAGCCATTACAAAACGGATATAAGCGGAATTCTTATACTTGAGAATGGGAGCTACCATTAAGCCTGCAAGGGCTACGATACCAAGAAGACCAACGGGAGTCCAGTTGAATAAGATGTAAGCGAAAATAGCACAGAAAGCTAAAATAGCCATTACCTTATTCTGCTTGATATCATCAAGACCGATTTCATCTGTGTAATCCTTTGTGTTTAAAAGCTTCTCAAAGAAGCCGGGACCCTGCTTAGCGGGTGAGGGTGCAGCAACGGGAGTGCCTGCGGGAATTGCTGTAGCAGCATCTGCGGGAGCTGATGCAGGAATTGCTGTAGCGGCTGAGCCGTCTACGTTTTCGCCGCACTTACCGCAGAACTTTGTTCCGTCCTGGTATTCTGTGCCGCATTTTGGACAAAAAGGCATAATAATTTCCTCCTGATATGTAAATCATTTCATATTTGTGGTATTTCACAACCACTTTAATTATACTATCTTTTACCACCGTTGTCAACGGTTTGAAAAAAATAAAAGAAGTAAACTTGCATAAAAAAGAAGGTCGTAAAATGTACAATTTTCCTTTTTCACTCGACAATAAAAGATATCATACCTTAAATTTCTACAATAAGAATCATTTCGGAAAAAGAGTAATGAAGGCGGTTATAGACGCAGGCTTTACCTGTCCCAATGCTGATGGAACAAAGGGTGTGGGTGGATGTATCTATTGTCGGGGCGGCAGCGGTTATTTTACCGCAAGATATTCTGATAATATCTATGAGGATGTTATAAATCAGCTGAAAAGCGAAAAGGACAGAATATACGAAAAATTTTCCGACAGCCTTATAGTGGCTTATTTTCAGGCGAATACAAACACCTATGCTCCGATTTCTGTTCTTGAAAAAGCGTATAGTGCGGCACTTGATTTTGGTGTTGCAGGAATATCCATAGGCACAAGAGCAGATTGCCTATCTGATGAGGTTATGGACTTATTAAAAAGTATAGCTCAAAAAACAGAGCTTACTGTAGAACTGGGGCTTCAGACTATTCACGATAAAACGGCAGAGCTTATCAATCGTTGCTACAGCTACAACGAATTTCTTACAGGCTATGAAAAGCTGAAAAAAGCAGGTATCCGTACCTGTCTGCATATAATAAACGGTCTGCCGGGCGAAAGTTATGAGGATATGACAGCTACCGCAAAAGAGGTCGGAAGGCTTGCTCCCGACGGGGTAAAGATACATCTTCTTCATATAAATCAGGATACTGCCCTCGAAAAGCTGTATCTTGACGGAAAGTATGTTCCTATGGAAAAGGCGGACTACATAAAAACCGTTGTAGACCAGCTTCTTTATATTCCTGAAACCACGGTTATAGAAAGGCTGACAGGTGATGGTGACAGAAGATATCTTGTTGCACCCTTGTGGAGCAGGGATAAGATATCGGTACTTGGCGGCATAGATAAGCTGATGGCTGAGCTTGATGTATGGCAGGGCAAGGAGTTAAAAATTTAAAGGAGTGTCAGCCTTTGACTGACGTGACAATAACGAAAACTCGCAAGGCTATATCAATATTTTGTAGGGCGGACTGTGTTCGCCCGTTTTGTTTTGCGTATATGCGGGATATGATGATGCTCGGATTTTGATTCATTGTTGATTTAACAAAAATTTACTTAAATTGAATAACAGGTCTTGTAATTTAGCTAAATTATTTTGTAACAGATGTAACGCGTTACATTTGAATTTTAAGTAAAAAACCTGTGTAACAAGACGACTTTCGTTTACATTTTGGTTATCCTGCAAAAAATGTAGTGTATTTAATTATAAAAGTTTACCGAAATTCTTATTTACTAATTGACTTTAAACTAATTCGTGATATGATATTAAGTGAAAGCGGAAATAAATTTACTTAAACTTAAGTAAAACGTTTTAACAACTTTTATAACTAAATGGAGGACTACATAATGAAACTTAAAAGAATTATGGCTGGCATCCTTGCAGCAAGTGCAGTTTTCTCACTTACAGCTTGCCAGGGACAGAACACATCATCAACAGACACATCATCAAAAAATGACACAACATCTTCAGTAACAGAAGAATCCAAGAGCGATGACGAGTCCGGCACAGACAGCGGCGAAAAGCTCACTCTCAAGGTGCTTACACACCGTACAGACCGTAAGGAAGACGGCTCTCTTGAAAAGATGACAGAGGCTTTTGAAGAAAAGTACAACTGCACAGTTGAATATCAGGCATTCAAGGATTATGCAGGCGACGTTTCAACAATGATGAGTACAACAAGCTACGGCGACGTACTTATGATACCCGATACAGTAAAGGTTGCAGAACTCGGCAACTTCTTTGAACCCCTCGGTTCTTATGATGAACTGAAGGAAACTTATATGTGGGCAGATCAGAAAATGTATGACGGAACAGTTTACGGTCTCGCTCACCTCGGCTCAGTTAGCGGCGGTATCTGCTACAACAAGAAGGTATGGGAAGCAGCTGGTATCACAACAGCTCCCAAGACAGCAGAAGAATTTATCAACGCTTTAAAGGCAATTGAAGAAAAGACCGACGCTATTCCTTATTACACAAACTACAAGGATGCTTCCTGGACAGCTTCTCAGTGGTGCTCACTGGTAATGTCCGCATCCGGTAACGCAAACTACGAAACAGATAAGCTCACAAACAAGGAAGACCTCTTCATTGAAGGTGACGCTTACTACAGCGTATTCAAGCTGATGTATGACATCTATTCAGATGCTTCTCTCATCGAAAGCGACCCCATGGGTACAGACTGGGAAGGCTCTAAGCTTATGATCGCTAAGGGCGAAATCGCTACAATGACTATGGGTTCATGGGCAGTTTCTCAGTTCAAGCAGATTGCTGAAGAAAACGGTTTAAACCCTGATGATATCGGTTATATGCCTGCTCCCTTCACAGCTAAGGACGGCAAGCAGTACGCACAGCTCGCAGCAGACTACTGCATGGGCGTAAACAAGAACAGTGCCGCTGACGTTAAGGAACTCGGCAAGAAGTACATCGAATGGTTCATCAAGGATTCCGGCTTCTCTGAATCCGAACAGAGCGTAAATGCTCTTAAGGGCAGCAAGCTCCCCGATTACCTTTCAGCTTTTGAAGGTTGCGAATACTTCACAGCTAATACAGCTCCCGAAGCTCTTACAGGCGTATGGAATGCAATTGACAACGATTCAGAAGTTGGTATCTGGGCAGGCGACTCTGCAAACTTCAAGCTCAGAATGGCTGAAGCTGCATTCGCAGGCGAAGGTGACGCAGGCTTCAAGACAATCATTGATGATATGAACGCAAAGTGGAATGCTACAAGAGACGCTAACGAAGCTCTCAATACATACCTTGCAGGATAAGATGTTATGACCGAAGCAAAGAATTATGGTAATGTGTTTCATATACCTTTCATTAACCCACAGATCATCCCTTACTTTTCAGCATTGCTATATTCTTTGCCGGTTTGACATATAAATTTCGCTAACGTATTTTCTTCATAGATACTCCAAACACAAAGTTAATTCGGAGAGGTTTTTACCTTTCCGAATTAGCTTTATAAAAGGAAATTTTTTTAAAAGAAAGGATCGGCGTTATTATGGAACATACAAAACCAAAACGCACCCTTTTACAATGGATAAAGGGCTATACGGGGCAGAAATATCTGACTACCTTTTTATTTCTGCTTGTACCTGTAGTCCTGCTTATACTTTTTACTATCATACCTGCATTCAATATGATACTGTTCAGCTTTCAGGAGCGTGACGAGTTAGGACTCAGTGCAAAGTGGATAGGTCTTGAGAATTACAAGACCTTATTTACCGATATGACCTACCTCAAGACCTTTATAAACAGTATTTATTATTTTGTAGGTTCATTTATCCAGCTCGCTCTGGCACTTTTTATCGCAACTCTTTTATGCTCAAAGATAAAGGGTGCAGGAATATTCAAGGGCTTTATCTTCTTCCCCTATCTTATGAACGGGGTTGCGGTGGCTTTGATATTCCAGAGATTTTTCAAGGTTGATGACGGCGGAGCGTTAAACTCCATATTAGCATTATTCGGCACAGACCCGATAAACTGGCTGACAAACAAGAGTCTTAATAACTGGTGTCTTGTTTTTGCGTCAATATGGAGGTATATCGGCTTTGATATACTTATGTTCATCGGTGCGATACAGTCTATTTCTCCCGATATTTACGAAGCGGCAGAGATTGACGGTGCGAATGCATGGCAACGCTTCTGGCGTATCATATTCCCCAGTATAAGACCGATTGTAGCCTTACAGCTTATTCTTTCTATCAAGGGTGCAACCTCGGTATTCGAGATACCTTACGTTATAACGGGCGGTAAATTTGACACCAGCACCTTTGTAATAAAAACGCAGGAGGTAGGCTTTACCTTCCATAAGGTCGGTCTTGCTTCTGCAATGGCGATAGTTCTGCTTCTGATAATTATAGTGATAACTATTATTCAGAAGATATTCTTCAAAGAAGAAAAGTAGGTGAAGAGATGGAAGAAAATAAAATAGATCTCAGCAAATACACCTTTAAGGAAACTCCTAAAGCGGTAAGAATATTCTTTGTTATAATGAAGTATGTAATTCTTGTTGCCGCTTGCCTTATGGTCGTTATTCCTCTTATAGTAGTAATATTCGGCTCATTCAAGACTCACGCGGATTTTCTTGAATCAGGTGCTTTTGACCTGCCCAAAACACTCCACCTCGAAAACTTCAAAATAGCCTTTGAAGACGGAAAGGTAATGCAGGGTCTTTTAAATACCGCAATAATCCTGGTCTTTTCCTGCGTAGGTACTATCATAACAGGTACAATGACTGCCTTTGTGGTACAGCGTTTCAATATGCTGTTTACAAGACTTATAAAGACAGTATTTTTAGGCGTTGCCCTGCTCCCCAGCATTTCAATGCAGGTTACAGTATTCCAGATAGTGCACATGCTCGGAATATACGATACCCTTGCTGCTCCGATAATTCTTTATATTGGTACGGACATCATCTCAATATACATCTTTATACAGTTCCTTAACAACATATCGGTATCGCTGGATGAAAGTGCTATCCTTGATGGTTGTTCCTATCCAAGAGTATATTGGAGCATCATTCTACCCATGCTCCGTCCCGCTATAGCAACTGTGCTTGTTATAAAGCTTGTAAGCATTTACAACGACTTCTATACAGCAAAGCTCTATATGCCAAGTGACGGCTTAGAGGTAGTATCAACTGCTCTTTATCGCTTTATAGGCCCCTTAGGTTCAAAGTGGGAAATAATCTTTGCAGGTATAATTATCTGTATTATACCTACCCTTATAATTTTCCTTTCAATGCAGAAATCAATTTATTCAAATTTAGTTTCAGGCTCGGTAAAGGAATAATCGCAATTTCCTCAAAAATCTCCATATAACAAAAAAGACACAGTAAAAACTGTGTCTTTTTTGTTATGTTATTTATTTCTTTTTGTAAGCTTTTGCGACAGCTTTTCTATTACTGCTCTGTCAGTTTCGGGATAGATATCAAAGGGGAATGGAATGTTCATTTCCTTATACTTGCTTTCACACAGTTTTCTGAAAGGGAGAAGCTCTGTAAAGGTGACATTGTCATATTTTTCTGCTATATCATTAAACAGCCTTACATTTTCCTCGCTGTCGTTTAATCCTTCTACTATCACCTGTCTGAGCCATACTTTTACACCTGTTTCAGATAAGGTACGGAGAAATTCAAGGGGTGCCGACATTTCACAACCGATATACTTTTTATAGTCATCGTTATTTGTCATCTTGATGTCAAGAAGGCATAAATCGGTATATTGCAGCATTTCTCTGATATCATCATTCAGGATACAGCCTGAGGTATCAATACAGGTATGTATACCTGCCTTTCTGCACTGCTTAAAAAGCTCTGTTATAAATTTTGCCTGCATCAGGGGTTCGCCGCCTGAAACGGTTATTCCGCCCTTTTTGCCGAAATAAGAGCGGCATCTTGATACTTTTGCCATAATTTCTGTAACTGTGGCGGTTTTTCCGCCATCAAAGGCCTTTGTTTCGGGATTGTGACAATATCCGCAAGTCAGAGGGCAACCCTGAAGAAACAGGATAAATCTTACTCCCGGCCCGTCCAAAGTCCCCATAGTCTGCACAGAGCTGTATTTACAGGTAAGCTCCGCCATATTATATACTGCTGTGGAAGGTACGGCTGATGACTTCTCTTTGCTGTTCTCTGGACAGCTTGTGGAAGTTTACTGCGTAACCTGATACACGGATTGTAAGGTTGGGATAAGCCTCGGGGTTTTCATAAGCCTCCATAAGCTTTTCCTTATTTAAAACATTTACATTCAGGTGGTGTGCATAGTTTGAGAAATAACCGTCAAGGATTGCCGCAAGGTTTTCTACACGCTCATCTTCTGATTTTCCTAAAGCGTCCGGAATAATGGAGAAGGTATTTGAAATACCGTCCTTGCAGTAATCATACTGGAGCTTTGCCACAGAGTTAAGGGATGCAATAGCACCGTTAGTTTCACGGTTGTGCATGGGGTTTGCACCGGGAGCAAAGGGTTCGCCCTTCTTTCTGCCGTCAGGTGTAGAGCCTGTCTTCTTGCCGTAAACTACATTCGATGTAATAGTAAGAGCAGAAAGTGTGTGACGGGAATTTCTGTAGGTGGGATTTTCCTTAAGCTCTGCAGAAACTCTCTGGATTATATTCTGAGCAATCTTATCAACACGGTTGTCATCATTACCGAACTTGGGGAAATCACCCTCGGTATCAAAGTCAACGATATAGCCGTTTTTGTCACGGATGGGTTTTACCTTTGCAAACTTTATAGCACTTAGAGAGTCTGCCATAACTGAAAGACCTGCAATACCGAAAGCCATCATTCTGTCAACCTCAGTATCGTGCAGAGCCATCTGAGTCTTTTCGTAGGCATATTTATCGTGCATATAGTGGATAACATTCATTGTATTTACATACAGCTTGCAAAGCCACTTGCGGTATACATTGAGTCTTTCCTTTACCTTGTAGAAGTCGAGGTATTCATCCTGCATAACTTCCATCTGAGGGCCTAATTTCATACCTGTAACATTGTCATAACCGCCGTTTATAGCAAGTAGCAGGAGCTTGGGCAGATTGAATCTTGCACCGAAGAACTGCATCTGCTTGCCCACCTTCATAGCGGATACACAGCAAGCAATAGCGTAATCATCGCCGTATTCCATTCTCATAAGGTCGTCATTTTCATACTGGATGGAGTCTGTGTCAATGGATATCTGTGCACAGAATTTCTTGAAGGGTTCGGGCAGTCTTTCAGACCATAATATAGTGAGGTTTGGCTCAGGAGAGCTGCCTAAATTGTAAAGGGTATTCAGCATACGATAGCTGCCCTTTGTAACTAAAGGAACATTATCTGTAGTGATACCGCCTACGCTTTCTGTGATCCACATGGGGTCGCCGCCGAAAAGCTCGTTATATTCGGGAGTACGCAGATGTCTTGCACTACGCAGCTTCATTACAAAATCATCAATAAGCTCCTGTGCCTGTTCTTCTGTTATAGTGCCACGCTCCATATCTCTGCATACATAGATATCAAAGAAGGTGGAGGTTCTGCCAAGGGACATTGCCGCACCGTTCTGCTCCTTAATGGACGCAAGGTATGCAAAGTATGTCCACTGGATAGCTTCTCTTGTATCTCTTGCGGGCATACTGATGTCATAGCCGTACATCATAGCCATTTCCTTCATCTTTTTAAGGAAGCTTATCTGCTGGAATAATTCTTCGGATAAACGGATAGTTTCCACATCCATTATATCCTCACCGATCTTCTTCTTATCAAGAGTCTTCTGTTCGATAAGATAATCAACACCGTAGAGTGCAACTCTGCGGTAGTCGCCGATTATTCTGCCTCTGCCGTAAGCGTCGGGAAGACCTGTGATAATGCCAACGTGGCGGGCAAGCTTCATCTCATCTGTGTATACTCTGAAAACACCGTCATTGTGAGTTGTACGGTATTCAAAATGCTCCTCTACCTTTTCAGATAATTTATAGCCATAGGCTTCGCAGGCACTTCTTGCCATACGGATACCGCCAAAGGGGTTTACGCCACGGCAAAGGGGCTTTCCTGTCTGATAGCCTACGATAAGCTCGTTTTCTTTATCAAGATATGCTGCAGGGTAATTACAAAGAGAGGATACCACATCTGTATTTATATCAAGTACGCCGCCTTTTTCTCTTTCTTCTTTAAAAAGCTCGTTCAGCTTTTCGTTGAGTTTCTTTGTTCTTTCTGTCGGGCCGCATAAAAAGCTGCTGTCACCATAATAGGGAGTAAAGTTTTTTACGATAAAATCACGGGTGTTGATTCCGTCCTGCCATTCACCTTCTTTAAAGCCCTCCCAGTATTCTTTGAAGCGTTCTGTTAAAATTCCCATCTCGCATACTTCCTTTCCGATAAGATTTGCAAATTTTTTCTATCTTAAACAAACAAGGGCAGTCCTTTCGTACTGCCATCAGACTTTCGATAAACTCTCGCATCGCAAAAATGCAAATTTTTTGATTTACATTGATACAACCTAAATATTATATCATAATCTTTTGTCAAGCCATCTTATGCCTTGACAAAAGCATTTTTGCTTACTGCGTCAAAAAACGCTTACCGTACCTATGTACGCCGACAGCGTTTTTTTCCTTGCCTGCGTGTGTTTCTCGATGTCTGTTTGTTTGTTGAAAATGCTTTTCAACAAACAAGGGCAGTCCTTTCGGACTGCCCAGACGGTCGGCTAATAACGATCATCCTTGCACATGTGTTATTTCACATTAAGTCCGTCAGCAAATGATAATCATTCCTACATTTGTAGTATAACACAGCTTAAGCCTTTTGTCAATAACAAAAATAAAGAGAAAAAGCCTGTGTTTATTGGTTAAAATCACGCTAAAGAAAGCCTTGCTTACAGATAAATGGCAGCACTGAGAAAAAACAGCAGATAATTGTACTCTATCGCTTCAAAACATAATAAATCCAAATTTTTCTGATATGTAATTTTTGTTGACTTTTGCTTTTTTTTATAGTATACTATATTGTGTGTAATTATAATTACGATAAGTGTACATTTTTCAGGAAAGGAGTGTAGAGATTGACAAAGAAGGTTTTGTTTGTGGCTTCTGTTGCAAAAAAGCATATTTTACAATTTCACATTCCTTATCTTAAATGGTTCAAGGAACAGGGTTACATAGTTCATGTCTGTGCAGGTAACGACTTTGAAAAGGGCGATAAGGTACATATTCCCTACTGTGACAAGTATCATCAGATACCCTTCTATCGTTCACCCTTTGCTACAAGAAACTTTACATCCTACAAGGAGCTTAAAAAACTTGTAAAGGATGATAGTTATGATATCATCCACTGTCACACACCCGTAGCGGCAGCTATCGCAAGAATGTCGCTGAGAAAAGAGCGTAAAAACGGAACGGTTATGCTTTATACCGCTCACGGCTTCCATTTCTATAATGGTGCTCCGAAAGTAAGCAAGCTTTATTATCTTATCGAAAAAATGATGGTAAAGCATACCGACGGACTTATAACCATAAACGAAGAAGATTACAATGCTGCAGAAAAATTCAGCAGAAAGAAAAAATGCAAGGTATATAAGATACACGGCATAGGTGCTGACTTCAGTAAGATAAAAAATACAAAACGAACAAGAGCGGAAATGAGAAAAGAATTCGGCATTCCCGAAGATGCTTTTCTTGTTATGTCAAACTCGGAAATAAATGAAAACAAGAATATTACCACATCAATAAAGGCGGTAGCGGCAAATGAGGGAGTGTATCTCCTTGTCTGCGGCAGCGGTAAGATGCTTGATGAATGTAAGGCACTTGCCAAAGAGCTTTCTGCAGATGACAGGATAATTTTTGCAGGCTATCGTTTTGATGCCAAGGAGCTTTTAAACTGTGCAGATGCATTTATTTTTCCCAGTCACAGAGAGGGACTCGGACTTGCGGCTATTGAAGCTATGGCGGCAGGACTTCCCCTTATCGTTTCCGATAACCGAGGCACAAGAGAATATGCCGTTCAGGGCGAAAACGCTCTTATCTGCAAGGCAGAGGATATAAACGGATTTACAGATGCTGTAGCACTTTTGTCAAAGGATAAGGAAATGTGCTTAAAACTTGGTGAAAATGGCAGGAAAACAGCAGAGAAATACGAGCTTTCAAATGCTGTAGCTGAGATGGAAGATATATATAATGAATTTATTGAGGAAAAGGCGACAGAAACCGAAGCCTCAATAGAACCCGTTCCTGCGGAGGCTGTAAATTGAAAATAAAAAAATATCAGAGTATACTTAAAAAATCCGAAAATCTTTCAAGGGCCGCTTTAAAAACAAGCGGTCTTTTTAAGGGTTCGGATGTTTTTTCGTTAGTAACCGCATACGTTACTGCTCCTGCACTTTACTGCTATGTAAGGCAGGTGCTTAAATCCGCTCAGGAAAAGAATATAAAGCGTATATATTTTCTTGCCCGTGACGGATATATAATGAAAAAAATCGCGGAAATAATCTGCAAAAAACAGAAAATAAATATAGATTGCCGCTATCTTTACTGTTCAAGATACGTGCTGAAAAACGCCCTTTACTATCTTTGCAATACCGCAGAGGATTTTGAAAAGGCAGGATTTTTCGGCAGGTGTGCAGGACAAAGTCCCGTAAATACGTTAAGCAGAGCAGGCTTACCGAAAGAAACAAGGCAGGAAATATATAAGGATATCGGTTTTTCCGGCAACGAAAATGAGGTTATGGATAACGGACGTTTTTCGCTGTTCTGCGACAGCCTTAAAAAAAGCGATCTTCTTCTGAGTACCCTTAAAACCCGCAGTAAAGAAGCTTATGACAATATAACTGCTTATTTTGAAGAACAAGGACTTTTCGAAGATGTTTCCTTTGCTTTATGCGATACCGGCTGGCTTGGCTCTATACAGTCAGCTCTTACGGATATCTGCGGCGATAAGGTAAAGAATAACATAAGCGGTTTTTACTTCGGACTTTTCAGAGGTCTTGACGGGGACAGCTTTATCCCTTATCTTTTTTCGGGAGAGGATGCCCATAAGACTGTACCGAGATTTTGCAACAATCTTTTTGAATGCTTCTGTGCCGCACCCCACGGTATGACGATAGGCTATCAGAATACCGAAAACGGCTATCAGCCGCTGTTTAAAGAACAGAGCAAGGCTATGAAAGAGCTTGCCGAAAAGCAGGCGGAAATAATCACAGCCTTTGCAGAAAATGCCGATGTGACTTTGACAGAGGATGACAAAGCCCTCAAAGAAATTACAAGAAAGCTCCTTATTTCACTTATGTATAAGCCTGATAAGTACGAGGCTGAAATTATCGGAGCATTCCCTTTCTGTGATGACGCAACCGAGCTTTATGTAACCCCCCTTGCAGAAAGGTGCGATAAAAAAAGCCTTAAAAGGCTTCTTTTCCCTGTGAGGATGTTAAACAAGATGAAGGGCAGAAATATATATCCCGATAAGGGAGTGTACTGGCTTTACGGCACTATTGCCATATCTGATGCAAAGCCGAAGATGTTTTACAGAATGAGTGTGCGTATGTGGGAAAAACTCAGACTGCTCAAGGAAAAGAGGAATATATGCCACTGATATCAGTTATAATGGGAGTGCATAACAGCAGGCCTGATTTATTCAAGAAAGCGGTAAGCTCCGTTCTTTCCCAGACGGAAAGCGATTTTGAATTTATTATCTGTGATGATGGCTCTGATGAAAAAACAAAGCAGCTGTTAAAGGAAACCGCCCTTACAGATGACAGGATAAGACTTATCACACTCCCTGAAAATAAAGGGCTTGCCGAGGCTCTGAACAAGTGCCTTGATGAAGCAAAGGGACAGTTTATCGCAAGACAGGACGATGATGATTACAGCGATGTTACCCGCTTTGAAAAGCAGACAGCCTTTATGAGAGAAAACCCCGACATAGATTTTATCGGTACGGATTGTGAGCTTTTTGACAGCACAATGACTGTCTATGGCGAAAGAATTATGCCGAAAACTATTGATAAGAAAAGCTTTTTGTATAATTCTCCTTTTATCCACGGCAGTATGATGTTCAGAAAAGAGGTCTTTTCCGATAACCGCTACCGCACAGTAGGTAAAATGAGAAGATATGAGGACTATGACCTTTTTATGGCTCTTACCGCAAAGGGTTACAAGTCTGCAAATATGGCGGACAAGCTCTACAGCTTCTATTTTGAACCCAACGCAAGAAAGATAAGCTTTGCTATGCGAAAAGACGAATATAAGGTCAGGAGGGAAGGCTTTAAAAAATTAGGCCTTATGCCAAAGGGCTTTTTCTATGCGATAAAGCCACTTGTTCTCGGACTTATTCCCCATAAGATCTTTCTGAAGCTAAAGGCAAGTCATGGCGGAATGTGATTAATCAGCTAAAAATTAAGTTAAAAAGCTCAAAAAAGTATATATTTCCGCTTAAAACGGCAGTTTTTTTGTGAATAAATATATATTGAAATGATTTTGTTGCTATGATATAATATAATATGGTGCGTTAAACGCAGTAAAGAAACAGTAAAATTACTAAATTCAGATATATATTTTAAGGGAAGGAGTAAAAGGTCTTGAGCGAATTTAATGTAGATGATATTTTAGCCGAATTCAGAGATGGCAAGCACACGAAGAAAACCTCCTCTGACTCCACTCCTGCACAGAACAGCACTCCAAAGCCTGTAGGTGCTACCGATGTACTTAAATCTTTAGAAAAGAAATCCTCAGAGGCTGTACCCAAAACCGTAGCAGAAGCTCCTAAGCCTGTGGCAGAAGCTCCCAAAAAGGAAACCGTTAAGGCGTCAGCAGATGATGATTATGATGAATATAAACCCACCGAGCCTCTTTTTTCGTTAGATCAGTTAAGAAAGATTGAGGCACAGAGAAAAGAAAGCATCAGGTCTTCTAAAGTAAAGGGCGAGGACAAGCCTGAGAAAGCAGAGGAAAAGAAGGTAGAACTTCATGAACCTCTTTCAAGATCCGCCTTAAAAAAGGATGCATCCTCCGAAAAACCCGCACCTAAGGCTGAATCAAAGCCTGTAGTAAAAGCAGAGCCGAAGCCTGAGCAGAAGGTGGCGACAAAGTCTGCAGTAAAGCCTCAGCCTAAGCCCGAAATAAAAAAGCCGGCAACCATTTTTGGCGATATAGAACAGGAAGCGAAAAAGCCGAAGAAGGAAAAGGCACAGGTAAATATAAATCCCTTTACCTCAATCAGAGATAAGGTTTCTCAGCACAGATTTTTGTTCGAAGAGCTTGTAAAAAGAGATTTCAAGAAGAAATATAAAAGAACTGTTCTTGGTATGATGTGGAGTGTAATTTCACCCTTCCTGACATTTCTCATTCAGCTTTTCATATTTGGCTCACTTTTCAGAAGAGGTGACTCTAATTTTGTAATATATTTGCTTACAGGCAGTTTGATGTTTCACTTCTTCAGTGATACAACAACAACAGGTATGTTTTCTATGTATTCAAACGCAAGCGTTTTATCTAAGATAAATGTACCTAAGTCTGTATTTTTGTTGTCTTCCAACGTAGCCGGTATATTTAATTTTCTGCTGACATTGCTTGTTTACTTTGTTTTTATGATATTTACCGGGGTAAGCTTTGGACCACATCTTATTCTTATGATCTATCCGATAATCTGTATGATAATTTTCAATATCGGTATAAGCTATATACTTTCAGCGCTTTTTGTCTTCTTCAGAGATATTCAGTACTTGTATTCTATAGCGGTTACATTGCTTATGTATATGTCGGCGGTTTTTTACTATGCGGATTCAATGCCCGAAAAAGTACAATTTGTATTTGCAATAAATCCTGTATACAGATACATTGCATATATGCGACAGCTTGTTATCGATTCAACTATCCCGAATCTGACTTCCCATATTATTTGTTTAGCCTTTGCAATAGGAGCGCTTGCTATAGGCTATATATTCCACAAAAAAACAGAAAAGAGCTTTGTGTATTATTATTGATTTAATAGATATGAGGATAAATAATGGTCATAGATGTAAAAAACATAACGGTTGTGTACAAAACCGGAGATTTCAGACAGATAGGTTTTAAAGAGTATATTGTCAGAAAAATGAAAGGAACAATGAAGACAACTCAGTTCGTTGCACTTGACAATATTTCCTTTACTTTAAACGATGGCGATCTGCTCGGAATAATAGGTACCAATGGTGCAGGCAAATCTACTCTTCTTAAGGTTGTTACAGGTATTATGCAACCTGTAAAGGGTGATGTAAATGTAAATGGCAAAATTGCCGCACTTTTAGAATTGGCATCAGGTTTTGATTCTGATCTGACTATCAAAGAGAATATCTACCTCAGAGGAGCAATGCTTGGATACACAAGAGAATTTATAAATCGGAAATATCCTGACATACTTGATTATTCCGAGCTTGAAGAATTTGAGGACAGACCTTTCAAGCAGTTATCCAGCGGTATGAAATCCCGCCTTGCCTTTGCTATTTCCTGCCTTGTCGAGCCTGATATACTTATACTTGATGAGGTTTTATCGGTAGGTGACGGTGCTTTCAGAACCAAGAGCGAAAAAACAATGATGGAAATCATAAACAATGGTTGCTGTACGCTCTTTGTTTCTCACTCTATCCCTCAGGTAAGAAGACTTTGCAACAAAGTTTTATGGCTTGATAAGGGTAAGCAGATCGCCTTTGGTGATGCAAAGACTGTTTGCGATAAGTATGAGAGATATCTTGAAACTGTTGCAAATATGAAAAAGAAATAATAAATTGCCCACTGAAGAAAGTGATTTTCAGTGGGTTTTTTCTTTTCCAATACATATTTTCTTTTCTCTGACAAATACTTTTAATAAAATCTTGCTTTAGATGAAAGGAAATCTTTTATGGAAAGAATAAATAAGCTGAACAGCTTTTACAAAATGTCCGTTATAGCAATTGTTTTTCTTTTATTATCGGGAATAACAAGCCGCATAATAGCGGATAGTATGTCGAAACCCGTATATTCTGCAAGAGGCTCACAGGGTGCAGAGGTGGAGGCTATCCAGCAGGTGTTATCCGACTGGGGGCTTTTTGACGCAGAGGTAACAGGCTATTTCGGAGAAAAAACAGAGGCGGCTATTATCCGATTTCAGCGTATAAAGGGACTTGCCCAGACGGGTGTTGCAGATGAAGCCACATTAAAGCTGCTTGGTGTGACTATAGGTGAAATTCCTGCCGCTACCGAAGCTAATGTAAATCTGCTGGCAAGGATAATTTCCGCTGAGGGCAGAGGAGAACCCTATATCGGTCAGGTGGCTATCGGGGCTGTAATAATGAACAGAATTGAGCATCCGTCTTTTCCTGATACACTTGCAGGGATAATCTACGAAAACGGAGCTTTTACGGCTATAACAGACGGTCAGTTTAATGAGCCTGTAGCTGATTCTGCCTACTCCGCCGCCCGTGACGCTTTATCAGGCTGGGATCCAACAGGTGGTTGTATTTATTATTACAATCCTGATAAAACAGACGACGCATTTATAAAGAGCCGTACTGTACAGAAAGTCATCGGTGCACATTATTTCTGCGTATAGCTTATAACAACACTTTTTCTCTTGCTATTTTTCCTCATTTATGATATTATAGATAGGTACTTTAAATAATATCGGAGGATTTATGGAAAGAGAAAAATTAAGCAGCCGACTGGGATTTATACTCCTCAGTGCAGGCTGTGCCATAGGAATAGGCAATGTATGGAAATTCCCGTATGTCGCAGGTCAGAACGGTGGCGGTATATTTGTACTGATATACCTGTTCTTCCTTATAATACTCGGTGTCCCCGTGCTGACAATGGAATTTTCACTTGGCAGAGCATCACAGAAAAGCGCGGCAAAGCTCTATCAGAAACTGGAGCCGAAGGGCAGTAAATGGCATCTGCACGGATATTTCTGCCTTGCAGGTAATATCATCCTTATGATGTTCTACACCACAGTTTCGGGATATATGCTGAACTATTTTGTAAAAATGGCAACAGGGCAATTCGAGGGGCTTGATCCGACGGGGGTCAAGGATGTTTACAGCAATATGCAGGCAGACCCGTTATTAAGTGTTCTGTTTATGGGAATAGTAGTTGCAATCGGATTTCTCGTTTGTGCAGGCGGCGTTAAAAACGGACTTGAAAGAGTAACAAAATATATGATGCTGGCACTTCTCGGCATTATGGTAGTGCTTGCGATAAACAGCATTTTCCTGCCCGGCGGAGATAAGGGACTCGCATTCTATCTTATCCCCAATATAGATAATTTTTTAAATCAGGGTGCAGGAAATGTAATAGTAGCGGCAATGAATCAGGCATTCTTCACCTTAAGTCTTGGTATAGGCGGTATGGCTATCTTTGGCAGCTACATCGACAAAAAGCGTTCTCTTATGGGTGAGGCAGTAACAGTTGCGGCACTTGATACCTTTGTTGCATTTTGCTCAGGTCTTATCATTTTCCCTGCTTGCTTTGCCTACAATGTTCAGCCCGACAGCGGTCCTAATCTGATTTTTGTAACACTTCCCAATATCTTTAATAACCTTCCTTTAGGAAGACTTTGGGGTAGTCTGTTCTTTATCTTTATGGGCTTTGCGGCTTTATCTACAGTATTTACTGTACTTGAAGGTGTTATCGCAGGTATAATGGATCTTACAGGCTGGAGCAGAAAAAAGACCTGCCTTATAGGCGGTATAGGTATGTTTCTGCTGTCACTCCCCTGTGCACTTGGTACAAACCTTCTGTCCGCAATTACTCCCTTTGGCGAAGGCAGTACCATAATGGATTTAGAAGACTTTGCAGTATCCAATGTTCTCCTGCCATTAGGCTCACTTATCTTTGTAATCTTCTGTACTATAAGATACGGTTGGGGCTGGAAAAACTTCACCGAAGAAGCCAACACAGGCAAGGGCATAAAGGTTCAGAAATGGATGAGACCATATATGACCTTTGTTCTGCCGGTTATCGTTGCAGTGCTTTTCGTAGTGGGTATTATACAGTTCTTCAGTTAAATAAATAAATCAAAGCCGTGGAAAATCACGGCTTTTACTGTTTTAATTTACAATGATTTTTTGGATATCCTCATAGACCTCTTTTCGTCTTTTCTCCTGCAATATGCTGTGTCGCATACCATCATAGATTTTAAGCGTTACATCAAAGCCTGCATTCAGATAATCAGTCGCCTTTTTCGGAGGATAAAGTCCGTATAATCCCACGCTGTCCTCACTACCGCTTAAAATATAAAGCGGTATTTTCTTCTTTATACACTTTGGAAAGTCATTTTCCTGAGTGATTTTCTGTGCGGTAAGAAAGCTTTTATAAAAACGATTTGAATACATCACATTTGAATAGGGGAGCTTTTCATAATACATCGCTCTTTCAAGGTCTGACGTTACCCAGGAGATAGTGCACTTTTCAGGAAAGCGTTCTGCAACCTTTCCGAATACCTTCATAAAGACTTCAAGACAAGGGGCGTCAATTCCGTTTTTCTCCGTTTCCTTGTCAAGTGCAGGTAAAAGCTCATCAAGACCACCTATAAAAGCTGAGCCCGTAAGGATAACCTTATCATAACAATCGTAATTCTTCAGCATAAGCTGGGCTATAGTCGCTCCCATACTGTGTCCGAGCAGGATAAAGGGAATATCAGAAAGCTCCTTTTTCATTTCAAGACAAAGTCTGTAGCTTTCTTCACACATCAGCGTTATCAGGTCATCCTCATCGGTAGGGAGTGTTGTCCTGCCGTGATAACGAAGCTCACCCATAAATATGCCTATTCCCTTTTCCATCATAAACTGAGCAAATTCTTCATAATATTCTGTCATTTCTCCAAGACCGTGTATTATCTGAATAATCGCTCTGCAGTTATCGGGAATCCACTTTTTACAGAATATCTTATCAAGAAAAAATTCTTTTACCATATTATCTCCTGTTACAGATAAGGGCGACCGAGGGTCGCCCTTAAGTATTTATTTTATCTCCGATTCGGAAATTATCTTTATATTTTCAATATCAGCGGTAATAACCTTGTTGTCCCAAAGAGTAAGGATGCAGGGCTTATCGCCTGAAGTAAAGCCACAGTAAACTGTGCTGAACTTCTGATCGTAAAGGGAAATTCTGCCGATTTCGGTAAGAGCATTATCCTTGTACTTGTAAAAACGATATTCTCCCACCTGAGAAATTCCGTCAAAGAAAGTAACAGGCATACCTAAAATTATTCCGTCTGCACTTTCATAATACGGCATATCTGAGATATTGCCTATAAGCGTTGAATCAAGATAAGCGTCCCATTCGCTCTGAACGCCATTCTTTACATTAGCACTTACAGAGGCTGATGTATTATTTCCGCTTACTGTGAGTGTTATGCCTGTACGCTTGCCTTCGTCATTGAAGCTTACGCTGACAGAGGCGGAGAGCTTATCGCTTAACTTCTTTTCATTTGTTGCAATAACACCCTTTTCGGCACTGGATAAATCAGATATATTGATATTATACTGCATCGCCTTATCACCGGCTGAGATAAGAGTGAGAACTGTGTCACCGCAGATTGCCTTATCAATTACGTTGCCGCTTGCTATAGGGCTTAACACCTGCGGTACTTCTGATAAGTCAGTTCCGAATTTAAATACGGCGTTGGAATTAACATCATTTTCCGTCACCATACCAACGGCTAAAAGGCTGTCCTTACTGCTCATAAGCATTTCAGGATTGATAGCACCGTCAATGTCTGTACTATATGCGGTGAGATCCTTGTCAAAGGCGATACGGCATACTCTTGAACGGTAACTTTCGTTAAGATATACATTGTCGCAGGTGAAAAGTCCTGATGCTGTAATATCATATCCGCCTGCATCACCTATAAGTACAGTCTTTATACTTGTAGCACCCATATCATAGGGCAGACGGGAAACTGTGCAGTAATTTGTTCTTGCAGCAATTTCAGGTCTTACTATTTTATCGAAAGGTACTACCGATGTATTTCCGTTTACTTCAAAATAAGGAATAAAGGATGTAAGCTTATCACTTCTTGCATCAAGCAGATTGAAGAAGTTCTCTGTGACGATATAAAATGCATTACCGTCTGTATAATTGCCTATGCATTTTCCTGACTGTTTATAGCTGAAGGTGTATTCTCCGCCAGAAATTGTCTTTTCATCGTAAAATCTTATTTCGGTCATATCGCCGACAGTTCCCGTTACGATAAAAATACCATCGTGATATTCTATTGAAATATCCTGCATATCTACAGAAAAGCTGAAGGCTTCTCCCACCTTGCCATTATCAAGCACAGCACCTGTCAGATGATAAGCACTTTCTACCTGAGTAACCGCAAGGCAGACAGATTCTCCGACTGCATTTTTTGAAGCTGAGAATTTATTGGTATCTGTCAGTACAAAGCTATCAGGAAGAGTATAACTCACTCTGTGCTGAGCGTCCTTTGTTTCCTCTAAAAGAGTAGGGAAGTCCACAATATCCTGCTTTATGATTTCAGGAATTTTGAATACATAGTTCGGAATTATTTCAAAGTAGCGTAAAAGCTTAAGTCCGCCTGCACAACAAAGTACCAGTGCGGCACAGACAAATGCGGCTATCAAAAAGCCCTTGCTTTTCTTTGTTTCAACGACTTCGTCAGTGTCGTCCACAAGATCGCTCAGTACATCTCCGATGCCTTTTGCAGAAGGATCAATCTCTTCGTCATCATCATAAAATTCATCATCTGTATCATCAGAGGTATCTGCTTGTTCATTTTCTGCAATAGTAGATACCTGTTCTTCTTCAGGCTGAGAGTAGCTTTCTTCCGCTTGTTTTTCAGTTTCTTCGCTGTAACTGATATCTGCAGATTCATCAGGCTGCTCATCGTATGACAACGCAACATTACTCTGAGTATAATCGTTATCGTTATTTACAGAATACGAAGGTTCTTCAGCCTTTTCCTGTTCGTTTTCAAAAGAACTATCTATGCTTGCCTGAATTTTTGCAATAATAGCTTCTGCGGCGGCAGTTCTTTCCGCCTCTGATTTCTCGGCAGATTCTTCTGATATTGTTCCTGTTCCGACAGAATCTGAACGATATTCAGGCTCTTCTGCAGCGTCCTCTTCATCGGAAACTTCTGTAGCTTCTTCATACACAGAAACTTCTTCTGTAGCTTCCTCGGTAGGTACAGGTGTTTCCTCAGCTACTTCCTCAACGGGTGTTTCTTCTGCTACTTCCTCAACGGGTGTTTCTTCTGCGACCTGTTCTGTTGTAGCTGATGGTTCTTCTGAAATTTCTTTTTCGGAGGGAGCGACCTCTTCAGATATTTCTTCAGTTATCGGAGAAGGAATATTCTCTGTAGGTTCTTCTACCGTATCAGAGGTTAGATCATCTGCAATTTCTACTGCAGGAGTTGCAACTGTTATTTCCTTTTCGGCTGTCGTTTGCTGTGTGGGCTTTGTTTCCTCCGCATAGCCCTTTTCTTCCAGACTTACACGTCGAAGAGTTTCTTCTTCTCTTTTTTTGCGTTCCTCACTCTGCTGTCTGCGACCTGTAGCAACCGCCAGCATAGTGCGGTAATCCTCATCGCCGAGATTTGAGCCGTCAAGTATCTGTAAAAGCTCGTCAAATCTTAAGTGGGGATTTTCTTCTATTCTGCGGAATTCGATATTGCCTATTCTTGAATTTCCTAAAAGCTCTAAGAATTCTGAACCGGATATCTTCATTTCACGCAGTTTCTTTAAAAATTTTCCTGCGGTAATCTCGCCGCTATCCTCTATAAACTGCTTTATCCGTGAGGGCTTTATCTCATCAGGCACAGAAATAGAGGCTATGTATTCTTTTATTTTTTTATCAAGTAATTCCATGCCTTGTCCTTTCTTTTTATACTCCTGAATAAGATAAAAGCATTGTTTTCAGTGTAACCTCTGCATTGGTAAGACAAACTGCCACAGTCTGCTCTGTATAGCCGCAAAGCGTTGCAGTTTTTTCAGCATCGCAGGCACAGATGTTACTTACCGCAAGCACCAGTCTTTCGATATCCTGAAGGGAATTAAGTGCCCTGCGTATATCAAATCTGCCACTGTCAGGGGGCAAAGCCGTCTGCTTGCCGTCTTCGTTTTTATATATGTGTCTTATTTTTGTGCAAAGAATTTTTACTATCCATTCAACAAAAGCTCCGTTTCCGTTTATTTTGGCGGAAGGGAGAGCCGCATAGCTATCGGATATAGTAAGCTTTATCGCTTCTATCGCCTGTTCTTCTGTTTTAAGGGCGATTCTTGCTATTTTATATAAGGGGCGGCATACCACCGCATAAAGCTTTGTAAAAGAGTCATCATCGCCTAAGGATGCTTCGTGTATAAGTGCAGAAAGCTCAGAGGTATTCATATCTTGCCCAGCCTTTCATTTTCTTTATTGCATATACACTTATATAATAGCACAAATCAAGAAAAAATAAAACCCCTTTTTGAAAATTTTTCACCGTGCCGGTGTGGCAATTCCGCCTTTTTATATATCGGATTTATATATATAGACAGCAAAACGGCGGGATACACCATTGCGAATGATTAAAAGAGATTTTGTGTCGTGCCGGTGTGGCAATTCCGCCTTTTTATATACCGGATTTATATACAGACGGCAAAACGGCGGGATACACCATTGCGAATGATTAAAAGAGATTTTGTGTCGTGCCGGTGTGGCAATTCCGCCTTTTTATATATCGGATTTATATACAGACAGCAAAACGGCGGACCGCCTCTGACAACTAAAAAAATGAAATAAGACGGGTAAACTGTTTCACCCGTCTTTTCATAATTGATTTTTCAGAGTTTGTTTTTTACATTATCTTTTTCCCCAAGTCGCACTATAGGTTTCCATATATTTTATACTTGCGTTTATAGGCTTTGAGTCTCTTCTTTTGTAGGAGAATTGTGACAGTGCAAAATATATTACAGCTGATACAACTATCAGGGCTACCGCTACAACTATGCTCATTTCAAGGCCGAGTCCGAAACCGAATCTTAAAAAGTCAGGCTGGAAAACACTCGAGAAGAAGAATATTGCCATAATAAACATATAAGCAAAAGCACCGCTGAAATGAATACCGCTGAGTACCATAACCATTGCAACGCCTGCCGCACCAAAAATCAGCGAATCGCTGAAGGATACGATGTCAATATTGCCTATAAAAAGGGAGATAAGGTTAAGTATTACCGCACCTGCCATTGCAATTATTCCTGAAACAATCATCGTAACAGGTATTGCTACAGTATGCAGCTCCTTATAGCAGGGGCTTACACGGATGTATTTGGATGCAAACATTTCTTGCAGGCTGAGAACAATAAACAGAGCAAACCAGCCTGTACCCATATATGTAAATATCGAGCTTACTAAATAATCCTCATGACCCACAGGCTCACGGGCAAAGGCTGATAATGCCACAAACCCGATGTACAGAATTATAAAAAACAGCAAAAGCAGATTTGGTTTGAATGTCCGTTTAAAGCTGAAAGCAACAGCTCTTTTCATTCTATCTTTTTTATTCATATAGTCTCCTTTTAATTAAAAAGCCAGCGTTTTTTTATTTGCGAACCTGCAATGCATAACGCCGCTGCAAACAGAACTACCGCCGCTGCAGTACAGATTGTCACTATCATCATATCTGCAAGATGTGACAGTATCAGACTGCAAGCCATAGGTACGAACATAGTTACCATTATCATGATACCTCTTATTGTACTGCTTTTTACAAAAAGTACACCTGTACAGATTACATTTGCAAGAAGGGCTGATATTATAGTGCACATACCGATGGCAAGAAGCTTTTCGGAATTGATGGTATCACTTGTTACAATCTCGCTTATAACAGCAAGAGCTGCAGAGCTTATCGTAGCACTTATTACAGAAGTGATAGCTGTGATGATATAAGCCTTTGTAAAATGCTTGTGGCTGTTTCTTATAGTTCTTACATACTTACTGCCTTCTGTTCTGAACATAAAGTTTGAAACTACGCCTGTGGTGGCAACTACCGTAATGCCGCCAAGTATACCGAAAACACCATCCATAAAGCCATCGGCGAAATCGTCTTCCTCAGCTTCTTCTGTTATCGAGGTATCTGTTTCGGGGCTGAAATATCCCGCTATTGAGCCTAAAGCGAAACCTGTGCCAAAGCAGATAAACCACGCTACAGGAAGGGCAATCAGTATACGCAGTAAATAGCGACCTGAAAATATTTTAAAGCTATTCATATATTTCACCTACCGTTATTCTTCTGCCATTTTAAGCAGTTCTACGCTTAATTGCTGGAGCGAGGGACTTTCACAAACCGCACCTGCATCGGTAAGCTTATTCTGATTTTCTGCAAGAGCAAGACCTGTCACAGTACTGCGTGAGATATGTACAGTCAGCATAAGTCCTGCAATTTTACCCTTGTCCTCAGCGTCTGCACTGACAATTATGTATTTTTCCTTAAGCTGTTCGATAAAGCCCTGCTCGATAACCTGTCCCTTATCCATAAAAATGGCATAGTCAGCGGCATATTCCATATCGGCTATATTGTGAGTAGAGAAGATTATGCTGTTTTCTCCGTCACCCTCGTCAAGATAATCACGGAAGCGGTCGCAGAGCCTGTCACGCATCAGAGGATCTAAGGAAGAACCGGGCTCGTCAAGCACAAGGAGCTGTGTTTTTCTTGCAAAAACTGAGGCTAAATATACTCTCATCTTGTTACCGTCGGATAATTTGTATAATGCCTTTTTATTCTTTTTGCCAAGGTCTACATTCATCTCTTCAAGCAGTTTCATAAATCTGTCCTTGTCAAAACCATCAAAGGCACAGCTCATAGAGGAGATTATATCCTTTACTGTCCAGTTGGGAGGGAACAACCCCTGAGATGAGCAGTAGCCTATTCTGTCCTTTACATTCTCATCATCTACATCAGTAGCCTTGCCGAAGTATTTTACATTACCTGCAGTCTTTGCTGTGATACCGCAAAGCACATCCATAAGTGTTGTCTTACCTGCACCGTTTGCACCGATAAGAGCTGTAGCAAAGCCCTTAGGAAATTCTAAATCAAGCTCACCTAATTTAAAATCTTTTTTATATTCTTTGGTAAGCCCTTTGGTTTCTATAATGTTTGTCATTTTAGTTGTCCTTTCTCTTTTATTCCATCGTGTACAGTACTTTAAGCATATTTATCACTTCATCCATAGTAATGCCTGCTAATTTCGAGCTGTCTATGGCGTTCTGAAGATGTTGTTCAAGTAAACGTATGTGTTGCTCCTTTATCATTTCAGTATCCTGCGGGTTTACAATGTACCCCTTACCCTGAACAGCCTTTATAAGTCCCTCGGCTTCAAGCTCTTCATAAGCCTTCATCGTAGTGATGACGCTTATCTTCAGATCCTTTGCAAGTCCTCTTATTGAGGGGAGATATTCACCCTCTTTAATTTTGCTGTTCATGATCTGCTCCTTGAACTGTACCGCTATCTGTTTATAGATAGGGATGTCCGAATTCTGTAAAATCTTCATACTCTACTCCTTAACTGTATTATCCTGCTTTTCTTGTAAGCTTTTTAAGTCCCATAACTATTGCTAATAATATCGGCATTACTATAGAAGGTGTGCTTAAATCCCCTCCGTTTATAAGACCGATCGTAAGATTGATTGCCGCAAAGGCAAGTACAACAATAAGTACTATCTTTTTCATACTAAAAACTCCTTTTTCGTTATAGTGTGTATACGGGTGTTTGTAACTGTTTATGTGTTATATATACAGTATAATCACTTAAAGTAATTTTGTCAAGGGGTTTTTGAAAAATTTTTAAAAAACTTTTTGATGTAAAAAAAAGAGCCTCTTTTCAGAGACTCTCTAAAATTTTATTTACTTCTTTTCTTTGTCTTAGGTCTTGCAAAGAATACAAGTGCTGACGCAGGAATAAGTGCTGCAAGTCCTGTTCCGAGTGTAACACCTGTAGGAGGATTTGTTGAGCTTTCGCCTATTGTGGGATCTTCCATATAACAAGAGGAGCATCTTCCGTTTATAAATTCGTGAGGAAGCATTTCAATCACTCTTGTGTGTTCTTCGCCGCAAACGTCACATATCATCGCTTCTTCACCCTCTTCTGTGCAGGTAGCCGGCTTTATTTCTGCCCAGACACCCTTGCAGGACTCTACTGTTACATTGTATCCGCATAATGTACATAAGATACGGTGCTTTTCATTTCCTTCATATACAGCGTCGTAAAGATGCTCGCCATACGCAACATCACCGCAGACAGTGCATAGTCTTTCGTGAAAATGTTCATTGTGTTCTTTATATTCTGCAGAGTGGTTTTCAGCTTCTTGTCTGCCGCAGTCTGTACATTTTCTTATATGTTCTCCACCACCAACAGCAGTCCATTCTGACATTTTGTGATCTGCCTCTTCGGTTTCTCCGCAGATTTCACAGGTTCTTTCGTGCTTACCTGTTTCAGCGTTATCTGTCCAGTCACCGTATGCGTGGTCTGCTATCTCTGTGTGACCGCAGTCTGCACATTCTTTTTCTAACTTGCCTGTTTCCTGATTCTTTATCCACTCACCGAAGGTATGATCTGCTTCTTCTGTATGACTGCAGTTTTCACAGATTTTTTCATGCTTGCCTGTGTCGTGGTTGTCTGTCCATTCACCGAAAATATGTTCCATTTCTTCTGTGTGACCACAGCTTTCACAAATTCTTTCACACTTGCCTGTGTCGTGATTGTCTGTCCATTCACCGAAAATATGCTCTGCTTCATCTATGTGATTACAGCTTTCACAAATTCTTTCACACTTGCCTGTGTCGTGGTTGTCTGTCCATTCACCGAAGATATGTTCTGCATCTTCGGTATGACCACAGGTTTCACAGATTCTTTCACACTTGCCTGTGTCGTGGTTATCTGTCCAATCGCCGTAGCTGTGTTCTGCTTCTTCTGTATGTCCGCAGACCTCACATTCTCTTTCATGCTTACCTGTTTCAGCGTTTTCTGTCCATTCGCTGAAGGTGTGATGCGATACATCGCGATATCCGCAATGGTCCTGACAGATTCTTGAATGTGTGAGACCATCATCTGCAATCCATTCTGTCATACTATGATCGGCATAAGTTTTGTTTCCGCATATCACGCACATTTTACTGTGCATATCCATATCTTCATAGTCCCACATATCAAGATAATTGTGAGCTTCTTCTTCAACACGGCCACAGCCCAGACAGATTCTTTCATGCTTATCGGCATCAGCAGATTCTTCCCACTCGCCGAAATTGTGCTCTGCTTCATCTATATATCTACAGTCTTCACATACTCTTACGTGCGTGTCTGTGTTGTAATAATCACTCCACTCACCGAAGTTATGGCCTGATTCTTCAAGATAGTGACAGATACTGCACACTCTGCTGTGAGTTTCTCCGTCATTCGATTCCCAGTCGCCCATAGTGTGATTTTCAGTTTTTATGTAGCCACAGTCATCACAGACGTTTCTGTGTGTTGTATAGCTGATAGATTCCCAGTCTCTGAAATTATGCTCTTCGACTACATCTTCATGGCAATAATCACAAACACCTGTATGTGTGCCATCACCGTTATCCTGATGGTTTGATACCGAAGGATGCGACTCGTAGACTGTTATAGTATATTCTGTTTCGTTGCCGAAGGCGTCGGTTGCTCTAATTCCGTAAGCCGAGGTATTGCCTACAATTGTATATACGCCGTTTGCATCAGGCTGGGCAACTTCTCCATTTATCGTAACGCTTACGTCACTATCGTCCGTTACGGTAAAGGTTATAGTTCCGCAGTAATTTGAGCCATCTGTAATGCCGCTTATAACAGGTGCTTTTACATCCTTTGTAGTAACGTTTATAACCGTATCACCGCTTATAACAACGTCAGAAATATCTGTCACGTTTACAGCCGAACCGCCGTTTATTGATGCTGTTACGCTGTCGATTTCCCAACCTTCGTCAGCGGTTAAGGTGATACCCTCAGGTAATTTTTCACCGCCGGAAACCCAGAGCGTTTTCTGGTCGGAAGTATCATCCTCATACGTTACTTTGCCGTGATCGTCCGTATTGATAGTAACCTTATATGAGTAGGTAACTCCTAGTATTATCTCAACGAAATTTTTATCTGCAATATGATCGAATATATCAATTGAATTATCGGGAGCACCTGCTTCTACTGCATCTGTATATGTATAGGCAGAAGGAGAATTCACGGGATCGCTGAAGGGAGAGCCTTCAATAGCGGAATATGTTATTCCGTCATCGCTTACAGATATATCAATATCGCAGAACAGAGGAGATACGTAAATGCCCTCTATTGAATCTGCGTTTATTGCTCCTTCATTTCCGCTGAGTTTGAGATTTCCTCTGCGGATGGTTACAATTCCACATTCCATACCTACGCCTGTAAGCGAAGTATAGCTTGTATTATCGGTAGCTCCCTCAACAGGTGCAAAGCTTGCGTCAAGGCTTCCGCCCAGCATTGTAAACTGATATGCACTTAATGCGCAAGAGCTGTTGTTCTTTACTGTTATATCTCCGCCGTTAATTGTAAGATATTCAGCGCCAAGGAATGAATTGCCGAGCAAAGACAGAGTATCTGCATCACTTCCGTAAAGGTTTACCTGACCTTGCGTAAACAGACTTACACCTGCGTTTCTTATAACATTAGAGCCTGAAAGCACGATATCAATATCGCACTGCTCGTTATAGCCCACAATAAAGTCTCCCGGATAATATGCATCGCCGTAGTTTATATTCATACCGTTAAGGCACAGTGTAACCTTTCCGCCATCCACATTCTCAGAAATAAGGATAGTTTCTGTAGCTTCTACCTGACTTGCAGGGTCTGTGCTTGCGATATTGTAAGTGCCCGGTTCAGTGATTTCTATATAATCGCCGTAAGTAAAGCTACCATCCTCTGTGGTGATTTCAAAGCTCGGAGCATATACAGTAAAGCTCTTTTGATAAGCACCTGCATATTCTCCGTCTATCTTGCCTATAACCATTACATCAAAGGTCTTGCCCGCATCGTCAGCTGACGGTGTGCCTGCAAGGTATCCTTCGGTTGTGATGTCAAGACCTGAGGGGGCTTCTCCGTTCCATACTATTTCGTAATCATCGCAGGGAGTGTTGTCTACGCTGAGTCTGAAATCAAGAGAGCCTTCGTGCCCTGTGTAAAGTGCATACGGACCATAGGTTTCGTTAGAGGTGTACTTGTCATACACTTCAACCGACGCTGTTTCTCCTGCAAGATACTTTTTAACTGCAAGATAATCATTCTTGCTTATATACGCATAATATCCTGCTTCTCCCGTATAGCTGATATTCATATCTTCTATTACATCGTCCGATATATCATCGCCATTAAAAAAATAGCTTTCGTATATGGCAAGGTCTGCCTCAGTCACAACGCCGTCAGAGTTGGCGTCACCCTTTACTCCCGTTGCCGCTGCAAAGGCTGTACTGCCTGTAAGCCCTGAAAGCTGTACAGATGAAAGCGTAACCGCAAGGGCAAGTACCGATGAAACTGTTCTTCTCAGTATATTGTTCATAAGCATCATTCCTTCCTTTTTATGTAAAAAGCTACTTATAAATTATAGCATAAAATTGATAAAAAGTAAATAAAAAATCAGCAGATTTTTCATTTTCCGCAAAGAAAACTTCAAAATTTGCTGATTATGCTGATTTTTAGTTTTATGAGTGATATCTTTCGAGGAATTGCTTGGTTCTCTCGTTTTCAGAATTTTCAAACACTTCTTCGGGTGTGCCGTTTTCAATGATATAGCCGCCATCCATAAAAATTACCCTGTCGGATATCTCCTTTGCAAACTGCATCTCGTGGGTAACTATTACCATTGTCATTTTTTCTGCCGCAAGCTCTTTTATAACCTTTAAAATTTCGCCTGTAAGCTCAGGGTCGAGAGCTGATGTCGGCTCGTCAAAGAAAAGCACATCGGGGTTTAAAGCAAGGGCTCTTGCGATGGAAACTCTCTGTTGCTGACCACCTGACAGATTACAGGGATATTCCTTTGCTTTATCCTGCAGTCCCATTTTTGAAAGCAACTGCATAGCAGTTGCTTCGGCAGCCGCTTTATCCTGCTTTAAAACGTGTACGGGAGCTTCTATTATATTCTGTAAAACTGTCATGTGGGGAAACAGATTGAAATTCTGGAACACAAGACCTATCTTAAGTCTTATTTCCTGAAGGACTTTTTTGGGTGCATATACAGTTCTGCCGTTTTTATCTTCAACAAGCATATCAAGACCGCAGATTGAAATTCTGCCGTCATCCGCTTTTTCAAACTGGTTGATACAACGTAAAAGAGTTGATTTACCGCTACCCGAAGGGCCGATTATTGATACCACCTCGCCCTGTTCTACAGTAAAGGAGATGTCTTTTAATACTCCAAGCTCACCAAAGCTTTTGGAGAGGTTTTTAACTTCAAGTATTGCCATTGATAATCCTCCTTTATCTGTAATAGTTCAGCTTCTTTTCTATAAATGAGAAAAGGAAAGTCAGTATCATCGCCATTGCAAAGTAGAACACACCTGCTATAAACAGCGGAATAAGTGAGCTGTAATTCATCATCTGCTGTTTTGCTTTCAAGGTGATTTCAGCGTAGGCTACTACGTTGGCAAGGGACGTGTCCTTGACAAGTGTTATAACCTCGTTTGATGATGCAGGTACTATTTTCTTTATAACCTGAGGAAGAATAATTCTGAAGAAGGTCTGTGTTCTTGTCATACCAAGAGCCGCCGCCGCTTCATACTGTCCTTTGGGCATTGCTTCTATTCCGCCTCTGAATATCTCTGCGAAATATGCGGCGTAGTTCAGTACAAAGGCGGTAAGTACCGCACCGAACATAAAGTCATCAGGTGCAACGTCTATTCCTGATAACAGATTTTTCACAAAATCAGGCAATCCCTCCATCATTCTGATGTAAGGAAGGGCATAATATACCACTATTACCTGAAGCATAAGAGGAGTACCTCTCATTATCAGTATGTATACATTGGTAAGCCAGGAAATCGGCTTTATTTTACACATCTTAAGGCACGCCACCAGCATACCGAGCGGTATTGAAAACAGCAGTGTAAAACCGAATATTTTAAGAGTTGGTATAAGGTATTCGAGGAGTATCCCCGTTACCTTTAAAATGCTTTCTCCGTCCATTATATTTCCTTTCCGTTTCCGCTTTATTATAGCGGTGTGCTGATGTAATAACAAGCTACCTAAATATTGTAACAGAAAACCGTATTTTTTGCAATAGTTAATTTAAAAGAGCGGTAAATTGTTGTACAGACGTGTGATGTTTGATTTTATAATCAGGGTAAAAAAGGACCCTTGCTTTAAGCAAGGGTCTCAGACCGAAGACAAACTCACGCACCGCAAAAATACAAAAAATATTGCAGTAAAATTACAAATATACAAAAATAGCAATACAAAATATTAGGGGAGCCGTTTTCGGCTCCCCTAAAGCAT
>JAZSHW010000131.1:0-45229 GCA_045533495.1 Ruminiclostridium sp.
TTAATATAAAATTTACAAAAATTATACTATAAATAGAAATTTATGTCAATGGATATTTGGGACATTTTTTCTGTTTATAAAGTTATTTTGCAACTTAATTACCGCAGAAGCTTAATTTGCAGTTTATTAAAAATCAGCCCCGCTATTTAACATAGCGGGGCTGAAGCTGTTTTACTTCCTCACATAAGTAACATACTTAAAGGGATACTGTTCTGTTTCGATAATTTCGCCTTCTTCGGCAATTTCCCAGTTTTCATCCTCGTCTAAATTCGGGAAGAAGGTGTCAGCCTCAAAGCTGTGCAGTATCTTTGTTATATGTGCCTTGTCGCAGTAGGGGAGAAGCTCCTTGTATATCTGACCGCCGCCAAGAACAAAAATGGGCTTATCGGCAGTCTTGCTGTACTCTAAGAAATCCTCAACCGATGTAAAGCATTTTACCTCAGGATAGTTTTCGGGACTTCTTGTGATGACAAGGTTTTCTCTGTCGGGCAGAGGTCTTTTAGGAAAGCTCATATAGGTTTTGCTGCCCATTACGATTATATTTCCTACTGTAAAATTACGGAGCCTTTTTAAATCGGGTGAAATTCTTGCAAGGAGGTTATTATCCTTGCCGATTCCGTAATTCTCATCAACTGCTACTATGATTTCCATTTTATTTTCCTTTCCTTAAGAACTGATTCATCTTGTATTTACCGTTATTTTCACAGCGTCGCTGTATGCAGTGGAGCTACCGACTGTTTTGTATGCCTTTACATATAATTTATACTGTGATTTACTTGAAAGTCCATTTACAGTATAGGAAACAAATTCTTTACCTGATATTCTTTTTATGGTTTTCCACTTGCCGTCTTTATAGATGTTTACAATGTAGCCGCTTGCCTGTTCGTTTCTGTCCCATTTTAATGTGACGCTCGATGTTGTGCTTTTCGTTGTCCGCAGATTTTTCACAGTAGCAGGGCAGGTAAAGGTGCTCAGCTTTTGCGGAGCACTGAAAGCGTATGTGCCGTTTATGGTTGCATAGGCCTTTACATACAGATTCTGTGTTTCGGCAGGTGACAAGCCTTTTATTGTGATGGAGGTCGTGTCAGCGGAACGGATCGTTTTTACCCTTACCCATTTTCCGTTTTCAAGGCGGTTTACTATATAACCGTCAGCGTATTTGTTTTTATCCCACTTTATCGTGATGCTTGATGATGTGCGTTTTACTAAATGCAGATTTTTTACAGTAACGGGGTTTGAAAGGGTGTCAAGCTTCGTGGGAGCACTGAATAAATACTTGCCGTTTACTATTGTGAATGCTTTTATATACAGTTTTTGTTTTTCAGCTTGCGACAACCCTTTTATTGTGAAGGCGGTAGTGGAAGGAGAGTAGGAGGTTTTGATCCTTACCCACTTTCCGTTTTCATAACGGTTTATTATGTAACCGTCCGCCTTTGTATGAAGATTCCATTTTACTGAAACGCTTGATGTGGTTCGTGAAGATGTCTTGAATCCGCTTACAGCAGTCGGGTTAGTGTATACGGTTATTTTGGTGGGTGAGCTGTAGGCGATAGACTGACCGTATTTTTTGTAAGCTTTTACATAAAGATTATGTGATGCGGCAGAGGTCAGATTTTTTACCGTAAAGGTAGTGTTTCTGCTATCGGTAATTCTACCGACAGTTACCCATTTTCCGTCTTTGTAGATATTTACGATATATCCGTCAGCCGATGTATTTTCAGTCCATTTGATGGTGGAGCTTGCAGAGGTTCTGGTAGTTTCCTTAAGGTTCTTGACTGCCGAGGGGCTTGAAAGAGTGTTGTAGGATACTGCATCGCCATATACATATTTTCCGTTTATTATCTTGAATGCTCTTATACGCAGGTCAAGAGTTTCAGTAGGCGTCAGCCCGCTTATCTTATACGATGTGGTCTGCGGAGAGTTAATGACCTTTAATTTGCTCCACGCTCCGTTAATATATCGTTCGATTTTGTAACCGTTTGCGTTTATGTTTGCATCCCATTTTAGCGTTACGCTGGTCGTGGTTCTTGACGAAGGCTTGAACCCGCTTATCAGCGACGGGATGGTATATATTTTTGCAGAGATTTCTTTGCTGTAAAAAGTAGAATTGCTTGTTACTTTATACGCTTTTATACCTATAGTGTACAGGCTTGAATCAGTCAGTCCGTCGATGGTATAGCTGTCTGTATCCTTATCTGTAGTTGCGATCTGTTTTCCGTTTACGCTTATAACATATCCATCTGCTGAATTTGACTTGTTCCAGAAAATTTCGATACTGTCGTCAGTTGAATTATAGTCGCTGATGGCTATATTTGCATTCCACGAAGGAGTAGTAAATTCAGTTGTCACAGTATCGGTATATTTTCTTTCGCCCTTCTCATCAAAGATGTATGAGCGGACAGCGTATGTGTAGCGGGTATCGGGTGAAAGCGAATTTATTGTAACAGCTTCTGTACCGAAGGGAATATCAGTTACTTTTTCGGAGGTCTTTCCGTTAATTTTCCAAATCTCATAGCCGACGGAGTAAACTCTGTCCCAGCTTAGCTTTGCAGAAAAGGGAGAAGATGTTTCCGCCTTTAAATTGCTGATGCTTTCAGTAGTTATATTTAATGTCAGTGTACAGGGGATATTCCTTATACTTGCATTCAGTGTTATCTTATCCGTTTGCCATGGTGCTGACTTCTGCTTATCTTCAAATATAAGCTTATCCTGAAGATCACGGCAAAGCTGACCTGAAGGCATTTCTGATGTAGTGCCGTCCTTATAGGTGATTTTTGCCTTTATAGAAGAAACGTCATAGAAAAACCTCGGATAAAGCTTTCCGTTATTATCAGTGTCTGTAATTCCGTCCTTTGAAAAGGTGAGTGTGTCCTTGCCGTCGGGCAAAGTAAGGGAAATTTCCTGAATGGAATTTTGGGTGATTTCAAAACTGAAATCCGCTTTTATTCCGTCCACATAGCAGCTTGCCGTATGTGTACCGATGTCAAGAATACCATCAGGCTGGACAAATTTCAGAGAGTGGATTTTTTTATCTTCAATTTCGGCATTTGTGTATCTTGCGGTATTGCCGTCAACATAGGATATGCTGATTTCGTAATACTGCTCGGAAAGGGGGTATCTGCAGATCTCAGATATTATTCCGTTACTATCGGAAGTCGTTACAATTTCACCGTCAAGTCCGTATATGAATTTTATGTCATATTGCGGAGTTACTGTAACAGATTTTATTCTGCTTTCTTCAACAGTAAAGCTGATATCCGATGATTTACCGCCAAAATAGCAGGTGACAGTATGAGTACCCATAGTCCACGTTTCTTCACTCTGATTATCGGAGATGATAAAGGGAGCTTCGGTTTTAGCAGAAAGGGTAGCTATTTCTTTGCCTGTATAGCTTTTTACTTCTCCCGTAAGATAGTTTACGGTAAGAGTAAGGTTGCTGTAATCATAAATGTCATAGTATGTGGCGGTAACAAAGCCCTCACTCTGCACATCCCATACCTGTCGAGTTTTTATATCGGAGGGATCTAAGGCTGTATCTGTTGCTGTTACAGAGATTGAGGAAATATTATCCTTGTTTTCATAACCTTCCGCAAAAGCCACATTAGCCACTGCGAAAACCGCAGTGGCTGAAAGTGATATTGCAAAAGTTGATAGTGCTTTGATCTGCATAAAATGATATCCTTTTCAGATTATTTGTTTTTTGCCATTCCAAGGATGTCGGTGATTTTAAGTTTGTTGCCTGTGTGCATTATTACCTGCTCGTAAACTCTTGCAACAAGAAGAGCAAATAAGACTGTGCATACCATAAGTATGAGTATTGATATTGCACCTTCTACCGCACTCATATTTCCTGTCAGCATTGCAGAGGGCAGTGCGAAGGGTGATGAAATAGGCAGGTAGTAGGAAAGAGTCATAAATATATTCTGTCCGCCTTCTTCGAGAGGAGCGAATATTGAAGGGAAGTAGGCGAGATAGAAGCCTGCAACACCGATAAGTGCAAAGGGCTGCATTGCAGCGTTAAGGTCTTCAGAGCGATTTACACTTGCTCCGATAAGTCCTGCAATAAGTGCAAAGAAGATAAAGCCTATAAGGAACACGATAACGATGTAGGCAATGCTTATTGCATTGAAACCGCTGAGTGCTTCTCCAATATAGCCCATAAGCTCGTTTATAAAATTTGTGCCTGCTTCGTTTGCCGCACCGCCACCGACAGCACCGCCGGGTAATGCGGGAGTGAGGGAGGATGCTGCGTAGTTCATAAGCATAGGGACTGCTACTGCACCGCCTAAAGCACCTGATAATATAAACATCAAAAACTGCATAAGAGATAAGCTGCCCATAGCAAGTATCTTACCGATAATTACTGCAAGAGGTCTTACAGATGTCAGTAAAAGCTCCATAATCTTAGAGGTCTTTTCGAGGGCGATGGACTGAGCAACAAGCTGTCCGTATACGATTATAAGAATAAACAGTATAAGGGAAGAAAGCATAGGAACCATCGATTTGATAGCTTCTACTATGGGGTTTACAGTTTCTTCACCTATTATAGATGTATCCTTAGATGTGGGAGCAAGGGCAGTTGAAATCTGACCTTCGTCCAGTCCGTAATTTTCAAGTCTTTTATAGTTGAATACGCTTTCTGCTATAGCGGCAATATTGTTTGCTTCTCCTGATGAAACAGAATCATCAGCAGGACGACCTGCATAGATGGAAATGTAATTTTCCTCTTTTTCGAGAGTCAGGAGCAGGCAGGCTGTACCATTCTTTACTGTATCGCTGAAGGTATCGGCCTGAGTTTCGTCAGAGGCTGTAACAACCTCGATATTCATTGATTTGAAAGTGTCTGTATAGTCTTCGGCTTTTGTTATGCCTGAATTATCTATAACAAATACCTTGTTTATTGTGACATCCCCTGTCACACCTGAAGAAGAATCATCTCCGCCTGCAAGTGTAGGGAGTAAGCCGAGCAATACCATCATTGTAAGGATAAGAGTGCAGATAAGAATGGAACTTACTATGAATGCCTTGCTTTTAAGCTGCTGAATAAATGTGAATTTAAAAACCTTCTGCCAACCGTGTGTACTCATTTCTCCGCCTCCTCTGTTTTTTCTATATGTTCTACAAATATTTCGTGAAGACTCGGTTCTCTTAAATCGAAACGTACAAGAGGAATATCAGCGGCTACTATTTTATTAAGGAGCTGCTTTGCCTGAGCTTCATCCTTTATCTTGAAATCTATATTGGAGGGTGTGACTGCTATCGGAGTGAGACCGCATTCTTCAGCTAAGGGAAGGATATTTCCGTCAGCCTTTACAGAAAGATTTACTCTGCCGTAGCTTTTCTTTATTTCGTTTAAATTGCCCTGAAGTATTGCGTTGCCGTGATGCATTATCGTTATATCGTTACAGAATTCTTCTATAACGGGCATCTGATGACAGGACATTATAATGTATTTTTTCTTTGCTATCTGTTCGTTTATTACTTCCTTGAAAAGATTGGCGTTTACAGGGTCAAGACCGCTTAAAGGCTCATCAAGGATAAGAAGCTCAGGATCTGCTATAAGAGCAGCCACCAGCTGAATTTTCTGCTGATTACCCTTTGAAAGCTGTTCAGCTTTCTTTGTGCGGTATTCGTTAAGCTCTAACTTGTCAAACCAGTAGTCTATGGCCTTGTCGATATCGGGTTTTTTCATACCCTTAAGCTCTGCAAAATAATGGAGCTGTTCCATTATCTTGAATTTAGGATATAAGCCTCTTTCTTCTGCAAGATAGCCTACCTTTTCAGTGACGGGGGAGAGGGGCTTGCCCTTCCATAATACCTCACCACCATTTTTGGATAACATACCGAGGATTATGCGTATTGCTGTGGTTTTACCTGCACCGTTAGTACCGAGTAAAGCGTAAACGCCGGGCTCGTTAAGACTGAAGCTTAAACTTTTAAGTGCGGTAAAGTTGCCGTATTGTTTTGAGATGTTTGAAACCTGCAGTGACATTACCGTTTTGTCTCCTTTTGTGTTTTTTCTTATGTATTATAGCATATTTCTTCACATAAATCAATAAAGGGTAAAATTTTGGAAAACCACTTCTACTGTTTATGTGTTATATATACAGTATAATCACTTCGGGCTTGTTTGTCAATAGTTTTTTAAAAATTTTATGAAAAAATTTGCAATTTGCAGTAAAATATGCTAAACTTATTTTATATCCAGCCGATATAAAATATGAGAGATAATAGCTTATCTTACATAAAACGAAAGGAATGATCACGATGGAAATAGCAAAGGTAGCAGAACAGGCGGCTATCAACCAGACAACGATAGCTAAGACCAATGTTCAGACAACAACAGAAAAGACAAACAGCACATTAGCATCTGACAACGCCGACAAGTATGTAAAGAGCGATGAGATGTTCACACCTGCATATACAAAGAAATCAGCACAGAAGAAGGATGTTGAGAACTCTGAAGTAAAATTCAACGGTTCTGTAGCACAGACAAAGGCTGATCACCTTACAAGCGTTGTAGAAAATCTTATTGCACATCAGGCTGAAAAGCACGGTGCAAAGAAGAATGTAATTGAGCTTTCAGGTGCACTTAAGGAACAGCTTGAAGAAATCACAGGTAAAAAGCCCGAAGGTGTAGAAGGTGCAGAAACAGAAACTGAAGATTACTGGGGTGCAGAAGCAACCGCAAAGAGAATCTTCGAGTTTGCAAAGTCCCTCAGCGGTGATAATGTAGAATATGCAGATACATTAAGAGATGCTTTCATCAAGGGCTTTGGTCTTGCGGCAAAGACTTACGGCGGTAAGGATAAGCTCCCGGGCGTATGCGGTGAAACCTATGACAGAGTTATGGAGCTGTTTGACGAATGGCAGAACCCCAAGACAGAAGAAGCAACAGACGAAGCAGTAAAGGTAGAAGCATCCGCTGATACTGAGGCTTCAGCACAGTAAATTTAATACCAATAAGCTCTCCTCCTGACCAACAGGTCAGGAGGAGATTCAATTTTTATAAGGCTAAAAATAATAAAGATTTTTATTTTCAGAAAATTTTCACAAAAAACTATTGACATTTGAATTTTGTTAGTGTATAATAAAGACAAGAAATCAGTAACAGTTACTGATTTCAAAAATTCGAATTGATATTTAATTACAAAGGAGATTTATAATTATGAAAAAATGGGTATGTCCTGTATGCGGTTATGTACATGAAGGTGACGAGGCTCCCGAATTCTGCCCTCAGTGCAAGGTTTCCGGCAGCAAGTTTTCGGAAATGGCAGTAACAGACAAGCTGGTATTTGCTGACGAACATAAGGTAGGTATTGCAAAGGCAGTAACAGATGAAGAAATCATCGCAGGCTTAAAGGCAAACTTTGAAGGTGAATGTACAGAAGTAGGTATGTATCTCGCAATGGCAAGAGCTGCTCACAGAGAGGGTTATCCCGAAATCGGTATGTACTATGAAAAGGCAGCCTGGGAAGAGGCCGAACACGCTGCAAAGTTCGCAGAGCTTTTAGGTGATGTTGTAAGTGCATCCACAAAGGAAAACCTCACATTAAGAGTAGCCGCTGAACACGGTGCAACACAGGGTAAGCTTGATTTAGCAAAGAGAGCTAAGGAATTAAACCTCGACGCTATCCACGACACAGTTCACGAGATGGCAAAGGACGAAGCAAGACACGGCAAGGCATTTGAAGGTCTTTTAAACAGATATTTCAAGTAATATAAGGAGGATTTAAGAATATGGAAAAGTTCGTATGTCCCTGCGGATATGAATATGATTCTGCGGTAGGCGATCCCGATGGCGGAATTGCTCCCGGCACAAAGTGGGAAGATATCCCCGACGACTGGGTATGCCCTGTATGCGGATTATCAAAGGACAGTTTTTCAGCTGAATAATGTATAATGAAAACAGTACACCCCGTACCGAAAGGTATGGGGTGTACTCGTTTAAAGAAAAATGTATGAAGAAAAACGCCATTATAGGAGTACGAACGGCAAGGATGCCGCAAAGCGAACACGCAAAGTGCGTCAGGACGACGCACAACAAGGTGTTCGCATAAGGTATGGGGTGTAGATTTCTATATTCGTTTATCACTTCTGCCTACAAGATAATCAAGGGTAACATTATAAAAATCTGCAATTTTTATAAGAATTTCAAGTCTTGGTTCTCTTGTCATAAGCTCATAATTCTGATAGGTCTTTTCAGTAATATCACAGTAAATGGCTACCTGTATCTGTGATAAGCCCTTTTCTTTTCGCAGTTCCTTCAGTCGTTTTGATAAAATTTCTCTCATATTTCTCACCTACAAATGTTCTTGACATTTTCAGTATAACGAAATATAATATACAATATACTAACAAATGTTGGTGTAGAAATTTTTTCTTTGCGAGGTATTATATTATGGCTGAATTTTGTCTTGAATGTTACAACAGATTACATCATACGCATCTGACGGAAAAGGATATAGATGGGTTTGATATGGATCTTTGTGAGGGCTGTGGTAAAATAAAAAAGACTATTATAAATGTGAAACGAAAACCCAAATATTCGTTTTTAAAAAGACTTTTACTTTTTATTTTAACAGGAAGATTTTATTATTACTGATTAACAGTACACCCCGTACCGAGAGGTACGGGGTGAGTTTTGTGTGTAAAAAAGCGGAGGCGTTGCCTTTGCTTTAAATTTTTTCAACTGCTTGTTAAATTGATGTTTGGCGGTCGGTGACCGCTGACGGTTCCGCCTTTGGATATCGTTGTGGTATGCATAGGTTTGTGGGACGGCGGAATTACATAATAGTTGCACGATAAATTGCTGTTTAGCGGCGAGTCGCCGCACCCAATTCCGCCTTCGGCGGCGGGGCGTCCAGGAGTCATTGGTCTAAAGACCGTCACTGTTTCGTAAGAAACAGTTTGCCCCTACAATTTTCCCCGCAACGTTGCGGATTGCGTGTAGGGGTCGACGAGCAATCCAAAGGATTGTGGCACCCTTTAGGGTATGTCCTCGACGACCCGTTATGATACATAAACACAAACCGTCAACCCGCCGTCAAATTTCAATTTGAACCGCCTTAACCCAATTTTCCGAAACGGGTTGAAATTCCTGCCGATTTATGTTAAAATAATAATACATATATTTTAAGGAGAAATGTATCTCGATGAAAAAGAACCTTATCGTTTTAAAGATTATATTTGCCCTTTTGGCATCAGCTGCATATTTTGCGGTAGCACAGGCGGATTTTGTTTTACATATCATAGTTATAGTGCTTGTGGCGGTAACATATATAACGCTGACAATTCTCGAACACTCAAAAATCAAAAAGATTGAAGAAGAAACAGAGCATAAGCTCTTCACTTCTGACACCCTTTTAAAATGCATAAAGGCTTTATCGGATGATGATAATGTTGATAAGGCAATGGACGACTTACTCCGTACTGTTACTGAATATTATCACGCAGACAGAGCATACACCTTTGAAATAGATTATGAGGGTGAATCCACCTCCAATACATACGAATATGCGGCGGAAGGTATTACAAAGGAGATAGAAAAGCTTCAGGATGTGCCGATTGATTCTATTGACTGCTTCCTCGAAATGTTCAGAGAAAAGGGTACATTCTTCATTTCTGATTTAGATGATGATGTTGAAAAAGGCTCAAGCACCTATGAAATTCTTGCAATGCAGGATGTTCACAGACTTATTGCTGTTCCTCTTATCGAAAATGACGAAATAATCGGTTTCTTTGGCGTAGATAACCCTACTGAAAACTATCACGATTTTTCCCTTCTTTCTTCTGTTAATTTCTTTATTATGGAAAATCTTGAAAAGAGAGAAAGAAAGGCACAGCTTGAAAGAATGAGCTATGAGGACGGTCTTACAAAGCTTTACAACCGTAACAAGTTCAATCAGGTCATTAGTAAATATTCGAATAATCCCCCCTCATCCCTTGGCGTTGCATATCTCGACCTGAACGGCCTTAAGAGAATGAACGATGAATACGGACACGGGGCAGGCGACAGGTTTATTCTCAATGCGGCAAGTACTATAAGATATGTATTTGGTGCTGATTCTTACCGTATCGGCGGTGATGAATTTGCAATCATCTGTGCTGATATGCCTGAAGAAGAATTCAATGCAAAGATGGAAGAAGAAAAGAAGCACCTGTGGGAGAACGAGATAAGCGTAGCTATCGGATATTCCTGGATGGGCAGTGATAACAACATTGATTCTCAGCTGAGAACGGCGGATGATCTTATGTACGCTGACAAGCGTGCCTTTTATGAACAGTCAGGCCGTGACCGCAGAAAGAGATAAGAATGGAGCTTTTAAAGGAAGAATTCAGAGGCTGGAAAAAGTGGGAGCTTATATGGCTCGGCTTTTGTGTTGCGGTGATAATCGCCATATCCTTATGGATAGGGGATAGCGTTATCGGTATAATCTGTGCGGTTGCAGGTGTTACCAATGTTGTCTGCACAGGTAAGGGCAAGCTGATGTCCTATTTTTTCGGGCTTATAAATGTCGTGTTTTATGCATGGATCTCATATAACGCAAAATATTACGGCGAAGTTATGCTTAATGTCCTTTACTATCTGCCGATGCAGTTCTACGGCTTTTTTAAGTGGAAAAAGAATATGAACACCGAAACCCACGAAGTGAAAAAGTTTAAAATGACAGCAAAGGGAAGGATGATTCTTGCAGCTGTAATAGCAGTACTCACCGTGATTTATGGTATTATACTGAGTCTGCTTGGCGGCAATATGCCGTATGTTGATGCTTTCAGCACGGTAGCTTCCGTAGTGGCACTCTACATTGCGATAAAGATGTACATTGAGCAATGGATGATATGGCTGGTAGTTGATATAGTGACAGTTATAATGTGGGCGTTTGCCTTTGCAAACGGTACAGACAGTATAGCAACTCTTGTTATGTGGGCACTTTATATAGCAAATGCAGTGGTTATGCATATAAAGTGGTCAAAGGAAATAAAAGGACAGAAAATATAAAGGAGCTGTTTTACAGCTCCTTAAATTTTTTAAATTGAAATTTGAACGCTTTTCAAATCCATCAATTGCCTTTGGCAATTGATACCACACCTATTACTTCTTACTTATTACTTCTTACCTGAAATTTGTACGCTTACATACGGAAAGATTCTATAATAGAGCCTACCGCTTTTATAGCTTTTCCTGTTGCCTTTTTTGCGATATATTTCTTTGATGAAGTTACGGCTTTTGCCGTTGCAAAGGCAAGACCGCCTGCAACCATAGCCGCACCGATGCACTTCATATTTGAAGATGTTTTTTTAGTCATTTTGAAAACTCCTTTCAGAACTTTTACTGTTCCGTAATTATTTTTCTCTTGAATTAAAGCTATATTTGTTGTAATAATTGCCGATAGTAATTAGCTATTACTTTGCATTTATTATCTAAAAGCAAGAAATTAAACTGTTTTTGAGAAAATTCTATCGACTTTTTTAAAAAAATATGCTAAAATATTTTTCGATGTTACTTTACGGAAAGGAGCTTTATATGTCACAGCATAAAAAGGTCGTCGCTATACACGATCTGTCAGGCTACGGCAGGTGTGCTTTATCGGTTATAATACCTGTCATTTCTGCTACAGGTATTCAGGTGGTGCCTGTTCCCACAGCGGTACTGTCAACCCATACAGGTGGATTTGATAATATTGTGATAAGAAATCTCACAGAACATATTACAGATTGCTATAATCATTATAAAGAGCTTCAGGTGGAATTCGACTGTATCTACAGCGGTTTTTTATCGTCTCCTGAACAGGTTGACGGATGTCTTTTATATCTTGAAGGCTATAAGGATGCGTTAAAAGTTGTCGATCCCGTTTTAGGCGATAACGGAAAGCCTTATAAGACCTGCACAAAAGAGCTTATGAAAAGAATGAGAGAGCTTACAAGCAAGGCGGATATAATAACCCCTAATCTTACAGAGGCCTCCATACTGCTTGATGAGGATTATCCGAAAGGGCTTTCTGCTGATGAAGCAAAGGAATGGCTCAGACGACTGGCAGAAAAACCGCAGATGGCAGTATTAAAGGGTGTTCCGCTTATAGAAAATGATGACATAGTTCTTTCAAATATCGGTTATGATAATAAAACAGATGAATTCTGGAGAGTGGACTGGAATCATATCCCTGCAAACTATCCCGGTACGGGTGATATCTTCTGCTCCGTGCTGACAGCAGCACTTATGAAAGGCGAAGCTCTTCCCTCGGCTATCTGCCGTGCGGCAAAGTTTACCGAAATCACTATAAACACCACCTATAAAAACGGTACAGAAGCAAGATTAGGCGTGCTGTTTGAGTATGACTTAGGCTGGCTTATGAGGGATGAAAAGGTGACGGAATTTAAAAGGATGTAATCAGGTTTTTAGCTATGCCCACAAACCTGAAATCAGAATAATTGATAAAAACAGCCACGCAGTTTTTTCTGCGTGGCTATAGTTTTAAATCTTTATGTTCAACAATCTGCTGATAAGTCCTGCATCCGATAACTGCACAGAGTCCGCAGTTTTTTCTTTCTGACGACTTGCAACAAACTCTGCCGCACGCTTTGCATCACCTTTAGGTATATTTACAGCGTATTTTTCGTTCTTTTCGATAAGTGCTTTTGCTGTCGGCTGACTTGTCAGATAATTAAGCTCGGCTTTTGAAAGATTTGTAAGTATCTTCATAAGGCACCTCCGCTACTCGATCAGTGTATATAATATACCTCTATCTTTTATATCGACAGGTTGTTATAAAACTTAATAGACGTACTGATACTTTTAACAAGAAATCCATCGCGGAAAAATCTGCGATGGATTTCATAATTTTATAGATTACTTTGTTGAACCCCTGCCGTTCACCCTTCCTTGCAAAGCAGAGAATGATAAAAGGCAGGAATTTTCAGCGGCGAAACGCCGCCGCTTAGTGCTTGATGAATTTATCAATGATATACTTTGGTCTTGCCTTAACTTCGGTGTATATCTTACCAATATATTCTCCCACAATGCCCATAGCCATTATCTGAATACCGCTTAAGAACCAGATAGAGCACATAAGTGAGCTCCAGCCTGCCTGAGTGTTGCCGAGAATGTTCTGAACTATAGAATAGATTATAAAGCCTATGCTTATAAGAAATACAATGAATCCCACAACAGTTACAAGACGGATGGGCTTTATTGAAAAGCTGGTGATGCCGTCAAAGGCAAAGGCAAGCATCTTTTTTAAGGGGTACTTTGACTCACCTGCAAAGCGTTCACTTCTCTCATAATATACAATATCGCTTTTAAACCCGATCTGCTTTACAATACCTCTGAGGAAAAGATTTATCTCCTTGAATTCTGACAAAGCTTCAAGAGCCTTTTTTGACATAAGTCTGTAGTCGGCGTGATTATCTACTATGTCAACTCCAAGTAGTTTCATAAACTTATAGAACATACCTGCAGTACCACGCTTGAAAGCAGTGTCTGTCTTTCTTGAAGAACGCACACCGTAAACTATATCACAGCCCTCGTGATATTTGTCAACAAACTTGTCCACTACGTTTATGTCGTCCTGAAGATCTGCGTCCATTGATATGGTGATATCAGCATGTTCCTTTGCAGTCATAAGACCTGCAAGCAGGGCGTTCTGATGACCTTTGTTACGACTGAGGCTTATACCTCCGAATATTTCATCAGAGTTATAAAGCTCTTCGATTATCTCCCAGGTCTTGTCACGGCTGCCGTCATTTACAAATATGATACGGCTTTTATCGGATATCTTTCCGTCGTTTATGAGAGATGTCATTTTTTCCTTAAGTCTGCCTGAGGTTTCGTGCAGAACCTCTTCTTCGTTGTAGCAGGGAACAACTATATAGAGAATGTCATTGTATTTTTCCAAGATCCGAAAGTCCTTTCGATATTATTTATCTTTTAAAGTATACTCCATTTTTAAGGATTTGTAAAGGGTAAAAGGTAAAAACTGTGTGAAAATTCAGCATTTTCTGACAGAATATTATCTTTTTTCTTTTTAAAGACGACAAGATCCGCCTGAAAGGGCAGAGCAAAAGTGGTATAATATTATCTGCTTTTGCTTTTTACTGCTTATAAAGACGACGTTTATAGCAGATTATCACAGGTTTATATTTCCTTTTTCACAAACCTTTCTGCCAAATTTAACAAAAAGGCTTGATTTTTGTTAAAAATTATGGTACAATTTCTATAAACAATATAATCAGGAGTAGTATGAGCATAAGTGCGTACCGCTATTCAAGGGTAGTTATGCTTTAAAATACATAGTTTATAAAATCTATAAAAGCTTTATTTACAGCGTAATATTAACGCCTATAATTGTTAAAAAAATATCACTATGCGTTATCACACAGCCTAAGGAGGCGAAAGAAGTTGGAGCTTGAAACAGGCAATCAGAAATTTTTAGACATCACTATAGATATATCTCCCGACTTTCCTTTCACTATAAACAAAGGTAAGCCCACAGAAAAAAGCTATTCCTCTCTTACAGAGATGATAAACCCTGATGACATACCTCCCATAACCGAAATGTTCACCGATGTGTCAAACGGTGAAAGAGCAAAATTAGAGGTTCATTGTCGTTTTAAGGTAAAGGGCGATTATCACTGGTTTTATCTGTCCTGCGATCCCGTGTATTCAGAATCGGGTAAGGCAATACAGTTCGAAGGCAAGATGGGCGATGTTTCTACCTACATTGAATCGGCAGGTGAAGACCTTGTCTATAAACAGTTCAGAAAGAAAAGCTTTGTAAAGCTGTCTGAATTGAGACAAAACTCAATAGAGCTGTCGGATGTTCTTGAAAAGGAATATCTTTCTGAAATGCTTATCCCCTTTACAAAAAGCGGGCTTTATTCTGCTATAGTTTCATCTGATGGCAAGGTGATATGTGCCACCGATTCTCAGTACGAAAAATCGGACAATAAGTACCAATACACGAAGAAAAAGTCAATAAGAATAAATCATCAGATAAGCGGACACTGGATAATTGCCGCCAAGACTGAGGAACTGCTCAGTCAGAATATAATGCTGTGGGAAACTTTGTTCAGTACGGTTTCTCGTATGGCTAACGCTATCGTTGTTGTAATGACCGAGATGGAAAACTCTCAGAATGCAAACAAGATGCTTGGTAAAAACGTAGAGGAGCAGATACTGCTCAACAATATCTATGCCATTATTATGGAAAGCAAGACTGCAAAGGACAGCCTGCAATCTGTTATTTCTCTTGTCGGTGACTATTTTAAGCTTGACAGAGTGTCCGTTATAGATCTTTCTGCTCTTGATAAGGAAGTTTATATATGGAAAAAGAATAAACAGGACAGCAGGACCTTAACCTCTGCTGTTACTATTACGCCCGATGATTACCCCAATATTATGAGGGATCTGAACGAGCTTTCTTCAAGCTTTTCAGATGAAGAAACAAACGATCTTGAAAAGGCGGGAGTAAAATCCTATGCTGTGTTCAAGCTCTTTGACGCAGGCGAATTTGACGGACTTTTAGCCTATGAAACCCTTGAAGAAAAGCATACCTGGAAGCAAAGGGAAAAGAAACAGCTGCGTAATATCGCACAGATAATCTCATCAATAATAATGCAGATGAAGGTTCAGGAAAAATTGGAAGAATCCCAGGATAAAATGCGTCAGCTTGCCTTTTATGATGCGATATACAATATTCCTAACCGTGCAAAGCTCAATAAGGATTTAGGTACACTTTTGCGTAAGGGAACTGAAGGTTCGCTTATTGCATTCAAGGTTACCAATACAAGAAATCTTTCGGCAGTAAACGGACACACTTATTCAGATATGCTGCTGAGGAGTGTGGCACAGTATCTTAAAACACTCCCGATAAAGAATTTAGGGGTATATTATTTTACAAATGCTATTTTTATGCTGAATTTAGCAGGTTGTACAGGTGATGAGCCTAAACGTCTTACTGAGATGCTGATACATAAATTTTCAAAGCCGTGGAAATTCGGCGGTGATGAGCTTAACATCAATTGCAGTTTAGGTATAGCCTATTATCCGCTCAACGGCAAGACCTCTGAGGAGATATGCAAGGCGGCAAGCGTTGCAATGTACAGAGCAAGAGAATTCAAGCGAAACAGCTACACCTTCTATTCAGGCAACCTTGAAAAGACCCGCACCTTTGCGGCAACTCTTGAAACAAGAATAAAGGAAAGCTTTGATAATGGAATGAAGGGCTTTTCGCTGAAATTTCAGCCTGCCTTTTCAGCTGATAACGGCGGAGTTATATACTGCGAAAGTCTTGTCAGGTGGAATGATGAAAAGTTCGGCAATATCCCGAACTCTACTCTGTTCCCATTGCTCGAAAACTTAGGACTTTCAGCTTTGATAGACGGCTGGGTGCTGGAGCAATCCTGCCTTTTCTGTAAGAAAATACAGCAGAGCGGAAATCCCGATTTCAGAGTGAGCGTTAATCTGACTGCGAGCGAGATACAATCCACCGCCATCGTGGCACAGGTAAAAAAAGCGTTGCAGTTAAGCGGACTTTCTGCATCGTCGTTGATACTTGAAATTCCTGTAAAGGCAAACGTATCTTATAATGACAGTACTCATATTCTGACTGACCTTAAGGCTGTCGGTATAAGCGTTGCCATTGACAGCTACGGCACAGAGGATATATCGCTTAAAATTCTTAAAAATTCCTACGTGGATATTATTAATATCCCTTGCGTGCTTCTGTCTTCTGAGGAAGAGGAATTTGACAGGGTGCTTGTTAATTCCATAATTGAGCTTGCCCATTGTAAAAATATAAGCGTCTGCATAAAGGGCATTGAGGACGAAACAATGCTCAAAACGGCAACCGATCACAACATAGACTGGGTTCAGGGCTATTATTGTTCAAAGCCGTTATGGAGTGATGAAGCGGCAAAGATACTTATGGGAAGTATGAAAAAAATGTTGTAAAAAAAGCCGAAGATTTGTAATCAGATCTTCGGCTTTTTGTGTTATATTTTAAAAATTGCCACAATCTGAATATTTGTCATAAATTCGCTTGAAAATTGACAAAGATGCGGGTATAATAAATACTGTATAATTATGCGATGGATCTTCGGATTTTCTATAGATAAAGGCTATAAGCCTGTCAGGTGACGATATGAAATATGTTTTATCACAAGTGAAAACATATATAAAGCGTATTGATAAGATACTGCTGCTTCTTGTGTGTGCCATAAGCGGTTTTGCAGTGTTTATTCTCTATACGCTTTATCAGAATAACATAAGTGCGGATGTTACCGCATCCCAGTATAAGACCCAGCTTATTGCCGCATTGGCAGGACTTGTTGTGGCACTGGTCATTGCGGGAATAAATTATAAATTTATAGCAAAGCTATGGTTTATTTATGCACCCGTGGCACTGATACTTACTGCACTGCTTTTTACCTCCCTCGGTGTACAGAACGAGGGTGCGGATGATATAGGCTGGCTTAATCTGGGCTTTATACAATTTCAGCCCTCGGAAATATTAAAGCTTGCCTTTATACTTTCCTTTTCCTACCACATTTCAAAGGTAGAGGACAGACTGAATGAACCGATACATTTCATATTGCTGTGCATTCATGGTGCTGTGCCTACTTTCCTTATTGTCCTGACGGGCGATGATGGGTCGGCGATGGTGTTCCTGTTCGTGTTCTTATGTATGATATTTGCGGCGGGACTTTCCTGGAAGTATCTTATACTTTTCGGTGCTGCAGCACCGCCTATGATATATGTGTTGTGGAATTATATAATGCGACCACATCAGCAACTGCGTTTCCAGATATTATGGGATACGGCACTTCAGGAAGAGGAAGCACTCGGAATTTATATGCAGCAAAGGCTTGGCAAGATTGCCTTAGGTTCAGGAGGACTTACAGGTCAGGGGCTCTCAGGAGGTAATTACACCTATGTACCTGAGATCCATAATGACTTTATTTTCTCCTATATCGGTATGGCAATGGGACTGCTTGGATGTCTTTTGGTAATCGGACTTTTAGCGGCATTGTCGCTTAAAATACTGTCATCGGCAAGTGCGGCAAAGGATCTGCTCGGTCGGTCTATCTGCGTCGGAGTTTTTGCACTTATACTGTTCCATGCGACGATAAACATAGGTATGGTGCTTGGTGTAGCTCCCGTAATAGGAATACCGCTACCGTTTTTCAGTGCAGGCGGTACATCGGTAGCCTGTCTTTTTGTGGCTATCGGACTTGTACTGAGCGTAGGCTTTCATAACACGAAGAAATATCATATGTTCTATACAGAGCTTGATGATTAAAATAAGAACGGAAGACAAAACAAGGAAGGAAACATAATGGAAAAGAAAACTATCCACAATTTAAGCGAGATTTACGGTGCGGGAGCGGTAGAATACCAGCAGGGAAGATACGAAAAGACGGTAGCTGCTTTCGGCGAATTTTTTGGAGAAGAGGCTGACGGCATAAGATTTTTCTCTGCTCCCGGCAGAACAGAGGTAGGCGGCAACCATACCGACCACAATCACGGAAAGGTTTTGGCGGCTGGTGTAAATCTTGACGTTATCGCAGCAGTAAAGCCTACAGATGACGGTAAGATAATTCTTAAATCCGAGGGCTTTCCTACAGATGAAATAGATATAAATGACCTTGATATAAGAATGCACGAGAAAAACAGCTCAGTATCTCTTATAAGAGGTGTTGTGGCCGGTTTTAAAAATAACGGCTATAACGTAGGCGGCTTTAAGGCTTATACCACGTCAAACGTACTCAAGGGCTCAGGTCTTTCAAGCTCCGCGGCTTTTGAAGTTTTAGTAGGAACTATCCTTTCAGGGTTATACAATGGCGGAGCTATAAATCCTGTAAAGATCGCACAGATAGCTCAGTATGCAGAAAATGTTTATTTCGGCAAGCCCAGCGGACTTATGGATCAGATGGCTTGCTCAGTGGGTGGCTTTGTAGCTATCGACTTCAAGGATCCCACAGCACCCATTATCGAAAATATCCCTGTGGATTTTGCAAAGTTCGGTCACGCATTATGCATTATAGATACAAACGCTGACCACGCTGACCTTACAGACGAGTATGCGGCTATCCCGAATGAAATGAAAGCGGTTGCAGAATACTTCTCTGCAAAGGTTTTAAGAGAGATTGCAAGAGCGGATGTTATACTGAATACCGCAATACTCCGACAGAAGTACGGCGACCGTGCGGTACTCCGTGCTCTTCACTTCTTTGCTGAAAACAACAGAGTGGACAAGTTGGTACATTCTCTTAAAAATGAGAATTTTGAAGACTTTTTGGGTTCAATAAACGAAAGCGGAAACTCCAGCTACAAGTATTTACAGAACATCTTCGCAGTATCCGACCACACACATCAGGCAGTCGGTATTGCTCTCAATATAGCAGAAAGTGCTCTTTCAAGAAAGGGTGCCTGCAGAGTACACGGCGGCGGCTTTGCGGGAACAATCCAGGCATTTGTACCCCTCAATATGCTTCAGCAGTTCAAGCTTGATATCGAAAAGGTATTCGGTGCAGACAGCTGTCACGTTCTTTCAATAAGACCCTTCGGCGGTACAGAGGTAACTTTGGCAGAATAAAAACCGCCTGCATACGCAGACGGTCTGATGAATTATTCAGTTACATAGGGCTGATATTCGGATAGGTGGAGCTTGTCCACAAGGGCTGTGACAAGTATTCCGCTTTCGCCGTACTCTTCGCTTATCACCTTGCTGTGAGAGTGGAGAGCCGCCGCAAGTGCGGATTTATCATAGGGGATACAGAGAGTGAGTTTGGATACTCTGTCGGGCAGGTTGTCACAGACAGCCTTAAGCAGTTTATCAAAGCCTTTCTTTTCCTTTGCGGATATACAGACGTTTGTTTCATCTTCAGGCAGTTCATATTCCAATCTTTCACACTTGTTGAATACATTGACAACAGGAATTTCTCCGCAACCGAGTTCGGCAAGGATTGATAAAGTGGTATCAGCTTTTTCCTTCGCTTCCACATCGGAGGCGTCACAGACGTGAAGGATTATATCAGCATTTGCCGCTTCTTCAAGCGTTGATTTGAAGGCTTCTACTAAATGGTGGGGCAGTCTTCTTATAAGGCCTACCGTATCCACAAGGGTAAGGGAGCGACCGTCAGGAAGCTCAATCGCACGGGAGGTTAAGTCAAGGGTGGCAAACAGCTTATCCTCGGCAAGTACATCAGCACCTGTAAGTGCGTTTAATAGAGTGGATTTGCCTGCATTTGTATAGCCTACTATAGCACCTACAATAACGCTGTCCTTTTTTCTGCGGCGGCGTGCCTGATCTCTTCTCTTTTCAAGCTCACGAAGCTCCTCTGTGAGCTTTTCAATTCTTCTTCTTATATGACGGCGATCAGTTTCGAGCTGAGTTTCACCGGGACCTCTTGTACCGATACCGCCACCCAGTCTTGAAAGAGAAGTGCCTATACCCATAAGTCTTGGCAGACGGTATTTGAGCTGAGCAAGCTCAACCTGCAGCTTACCCTCGTTGGTTACTGCTCTGCCTGCAAATATATCAAGGATAAGCATTGTGCGGTCAATTACACGCACACCTGTGATATCCTCAATGTTTCTAATCTGACTGGAGCTAAGCTCCATATCGAATATGATAAGGCTGGCCTCGAGCTTTTCTGCCATTTCGGCAAGTTCGGCAATTTTGCCCTCGCCTAAAATTGTGGCACTTTCAATGGTGGGACGCTTCTGGATAAGACGGCAGACGGTTTCTGCTCCTGCAGTCTTTGCAAGCTCTTCCAGTTCATCCATAGATATTTCTGCGTCGTATTCGCCGGTATCTATGCCGGCAAGTACGGCACGGGTGATTTTTTCATTTTCGTTTTTAATTTGTTCGTTCATACATTTTCCAATCTACTTAAAATATAAAAGGTGGTAATTCTGATGCTTTTCAAGGAATATGATGTAATTATCGTCGGCAGTGGCGTATCGGGACTATATGCGGCACTGAATTTAGACAGCAGTATGAAGATACTGATGCTTTCCAAAAGAGAGCTTACACTCTGCAACTCTGCACTGGCTCAGGGCGGTGTAGCTGCTGTAATGGACGATAGCAACGATGATTACGAGTTACATATAAAGGATACGCTTATTGCAGGCGGTTACAAGAATGATATGGACAATCTCCGCATACTTGTGGAGCAGGGTCCTAAGGATGTAAAAAATCTTGTAAACTACGGTGTGGAATTTGACCGCAAGGATGACGGCTCGATCCATCTTACGTTAGAGGGTGGACATTGCCGTAACAGAATTGCACACCATAAGGACAGCACAGGTTATGAGATAGTAACCTCGCTTATCGAAAATGTAACAAAGCTGCCTAATGTAACTATACTTGAAAATGCCCACCTATTAGGACTTGAAAAGCAGGGTGATGATTTTTATGCAGATGTACTGCTGGGTGGTGAGCATACCTATTATACCACAAAAGCAATGATACTTGCAACAGGTGGAATAGGCAGAGTTTACGAATTTACAACAAATTCTGCCATCGCTACAGGTGACGGCATACAGTTTGCCTATAATTTAGGTGCAGAAATAAAGCATTTAAACTATGTGCAGTTCCATCCCACAGCTTATGCTGACAGAGAAAACAGAGAATGCTTTTTAGTGTCTGAGGCGGTAAGAGGTGAGGGAGCATATCTTTTAAACTGCAACAAGGAACGCTTTATGCATAAATATGAGCCTGAAAGAAAAGAGCTTGCTCCCCGTGATGTAGTGTCAAAGTGCATTTTAAAGGAACAGAAGGCAACGGGCAGTGATAATTTCTATCTTGATATTTCCTATAAGGATAGTGAATTTATCAAAAACCGCTTTCCGATGATATATAACAAGGTGCTTGAAAAAGGCTATGATATGACTAAGGAGCCTATTCCGATATATCCGTGTCAGCATTATCTTATGGGCGGTATTGCGGTAAACGGAAACGGTGCTACTAAAATAAAGGGACTTTATGCCGCAGGCGAATGTGCTCATACAGGCGTACACGGAATAAACAGACTTGCAAGTAACTCTTTACTCGAAGCTCTTGTATTCAGCCGACTTATAGCAGAGGATATCAATAAGAACTTCACGGCTACCGCTAAGGGAGAAAGAGAATTTGATTATCCTGCTCCTGAGGGTAAGTCCTTACCAAGCGGTATACGCACAGAGGTAAGAAGAATAATGCAGAGATCATTCTTTGTTGTACCTGACTATGAACAAGCGGCAAAGGATATCGGCAGAATTACAGAAATAAAGGATATGCTCTGTAACGGTGGTTATGAAGTAACACCTGATTATATTGAAGCAAAATCCCTTGCAACGGTAGCTTACATAATTTTAAGCGAGGTTGTAAAGGAAGGAAAGGAAAAGGGAGAAATATAATGAAATTATTACAGTTTTATATTGACGATATCATAAAAACAGCACTTAATGAGGATATTAACTATATCGACAGCACAACAGATCTGCTTATTGATCCTGCTGATGTCAGCGAGGCTTATTTCGTAGCAAAGGCGAGTGGGGTTGTCGCAGGACTTGATATAGCACTCAGAGTTTTCGAGCTGCTCGATCCCAAAATTGAAATTATACGCCATACCGAAGATGGTAACGAGGTGCGTAAGGGCGATATTTTAGCTCAGTTCAAGGGTAACACTGCAATGCTTTTAAAGGGGGAGCGAACAGCACTCAACATCCTTCAGCATACGAGCGGGATCGCTACATATACTAACAAATGTGTAAAGCTCATTGAAGGTACAAACGCTTCTATCTGCGATACAAGAAAAACTCTCCCCGGACTCCGTCCTTTACAGAAATATGCAGTAGTAATGGGTGGCGGTAAAAATCACCGTTATAACCTGACTGACGCCGCAATGCTCAAGGATAATCACATAGACGCTTATGGCGGTATCACAAATGCGGTAAAGGCACTGCGTGAAAGAGCAGGTCACATGCTGAAGATTGAAGTTGAAACAAGAAACTTTGATGAGCTTCGTGAAGCACTCAGCGTTGGTGCAGATGTTATTATGCTTGACAATATGAGTCCTGCCGATATGAAAAAGGCTGTAGAAATAACTGCAGGCAGAGCAAAGCTTGAAGCAAGCGGCAACGTAACACTTGAAAATATACGTGCAGTTGCTGAAAGCGGTGTGGATATCATAAGCCTTGGTGCACTTACTCACAGTGTAACCGCCTTTGATATTTCTATGAAATGGGGCAAGGCAATCTTTAACGATGTGTAATATTCGACGCTAATATTACAAAATGGTGATAATATGACAAATTGCGATAACTGTGTAAACTACGTTTATGATGAGGATTACGAATGTTATTCCTGCCTTGTCAATCTTGATGAGGACGAAATGAGAAGGTTTCTGACAGGGGATAATTATAACTGTCCTTATTTCAGACTTGATGATGAATATGAGCTTGCAAGAAAACAGTAGGAGGAAATATGGCAAAGGTAATGCTGCAGGGTGATATGAGCTATATGGGTAAAAAGGTCACTGTTACTATGGACAGACCAATAGGAACAGAACACCCTAAGCATCCCGGACTTATATATCCCATAAATTACGGCTATATTGAGGGTCTTATGGCAGGTGACGGCGAAGAGCAGGATGTATATCTGCTTGGAGTAAATGAGCCTGTCCAAAAGGCTGAATGTGTTATAATCGGTATAATCCACCGTCTTGATGACAATGAGGATAAATGGGTGGCAGTACCTGAGGCACTTGTCGGAACAGACGTCTGCTATGAATGCAATATCGTTCACGAAACTCATTTTCAGGAACAGTATTATAAATCCGAAGTCTATGCACTTTACGAAAAAGCGTCAGGTGCGGTGATATATACCGAGGATAATGGTGAAAGAAAGTATTTTCTTATAAAGAACAAGAGCGGACACATCGGTTTTCCTAAAGGACATATAGAATATGGCGAAACAGAGCGGGAAAACGCACTCCGTGAAATATATGAGGAATGCGGACTAAAAGTTATACTAAACGACAAATTTCGAGCTGAATATACTTTCCGTACACTTGAAGATACCGAAAAGACCTCAGTTTTCTTCCTCGGATATTTCGAAAAAGAAGCGGCTGTGACCATTCAGCAGGAAGAAGTAATAGGCGACTGGCTTTTAACCTATAATGAGGCTATGGAAAAACTCAACTGGGAACAGGACAAAGAAATACTTAAAAAAGCAGAGGATTTTCTGAACAGCAACTCCTGACAGCCATAACAAAACCTGCTTGTTTACGCCTTAAAACTCGCGTTTTACAAGTAATTTACAACAAAAAATGACAATAAAAGGGGATATCTTTTAGACGATATCCCCTTTTGATGTTTTAAGCTTGCAAAACGCTTTACAATCAGGTTTTTTTATGATATAATGCAAATGGTTAAATAGCATTAAATGGTTGCTATAATGTTTTTATTGAAACAGAATACAGAAAGGGATAAGAAAATGACCTACGAGAAGATTTTTGAAACCACAAAGAAGACAATTATGAAGAGCGATGTAAGCAACATCGAAGGACACCTTGCAGTGCAGGTTGACATTGTAGGTGAAGGCGAAGGTGCATTCTACATTGAGCTTAAGGACAAGCAACTTTTTGTAGAGCCTTACGAATACTACGATTTTGATTGCAAGATCGTTGCAGGTGCAGATGACTTTTTAAAGATTGTAAACGGTAAGCTTGACCCCGTTGCAGCACTTACAGCTGGCACAATCAGGGTAGAGGGTGATGCTGACAAGACTGCTCAGTTCAAGAGCATTATTGACGCTGTAAAAAAGACACGCAAGACAACAAAGTCTGCTGCAGCAAAGACAGAAAAGAAGGCAACTGCAAAGAAGCCCGCTGCTAAGAAGACAACAGCTAAGGCTGCTGAAAAGAAGACAGAAGAAAAGCCTGCAGCAGAAAAGAAGGCTCCCGCTAAGAAGACAGCAACAAAGAAGACAAAGTAAGTTTTTTAACATCAAGCCTCCCACAAGGGAGGCTTTTGTTTTTCCTGCTTTAGATTACAAAACGGTTACAAATTTATTACAGTTTGGTTACAAAGCGATTACAATTTTGTAACAATTATTGACTATGAAAATTTCTGTGTTATACTAAAATTGTAAGATAAGAAACTACCACAACAAATCGGATATTTGCATTATCCGAAATACAGAGAAGGGAATGGTGAAGACTTATGAAAAAGATCTTTAAAAAATTATCAGTTGCATTAACTATGGCGCTTATGCTTATAATTACGGCTATTCCCGTATCTGCAGAAGCACCCAGCGAAAACGGAAGCCTTGCAAAAGCGGCAATGCTTGAAGAGGTACAGCCTGTACAGTCGGCAGAAAGTAATGCAATGCCCGGATGGTTACTCTTCAGCGGTATTGGTGCGGTCGTGGTTATTGGTTTTATTGCAGGTGCTGTAGTGCTTGGCAAAGGAGAAGATGGCGTATCCTCGGATGCAGAAGAATAAACGAGTACGACGAGAATAACCCTCTGAAAATATAGAAAGCCTCTGCGGATTTTTCTGCAGGGGCTTTGTCGTTATATATTACGGCTATTGATTTTATTTACATTTTATGTTACAATCTTCTTTGTAAAAAGAAAGGGGGAGTTATTATGAGAAGGACAAGTCACAAAGGCGGATTTTTTATATGTCTGTTAATTAATATTCTGATTAACCTTGACGGAGCTATACCCGCTGTACTTCTTCTTATCTGTCACTTTGCCTTCGGCTTTCCGTTATGGCTTACATTCGTTGCCCTCGGCATCTGGCTTGGCTGGATGATAATATATATGCTTGTTATGGGCTGGTTTATAGGGCAGGACAGCGACCTTCCCGACAAATCAAAAACCGTCAATAACCCCTACGCAAAAAAAGGTACCGTTATTAAAGACGGCAGAGTAGTGCAGAAGGGCGACGGGAAATAACTTTTCCTTTTAAGGAAGGTTTAAGGCAGTAAAGGTAAAATTGTAATAAAAAATAAGGAGCAATCTTTTGGAATACAAAGCAAAAAGAAAAAGCAGATATTCGCTCACACCTGCCGGCTGGATTGCGGTAGGCGTGCTTGCAATTATCCTCGTGGCAGTAGTAACAGCCATCATAGTATCAAATACGGGCGGAAGTGATGAGATCAGCTCCTCTGCAATCGTTACAGAAAGTGATGAAGTTTCTGTTGAAAGTGATATCGTAACAGAGCCTGAAAGGGAGCTTACTGTAGAGGTAACACTTCAGAAGGACAGGACTATAAAATTACCCGATAAGATAAAGACGCTGATAACGGATTATACAAAGGCAAGATATGAAGCTCTTGGTAATTTAGAAGTAACAGAGCTTAATAAGTACTTTGATATGAGCAACAAGTATGGTAAGATGTATGCCGATTTTAACAACGCAACGCTTGATTATCTTATCTATATAAGACAGAACAGAACTGCCGATCTCAGATTTTACAATGCGGATGTTACCGTGAATGTAATCTCCGTTCAGGTCTATGATGATGAATATATAATCGACTATTATATAAATGATGCACTGTCCTTTAATTTTACCGAAGAGGTTTCTTACTCCTGCAATATGGCAGTGCAGGCAAGGGCGATAAGAGGAAATGACGGAGAGTTTCTTTTCTCTCAGATGGCAGAGGATACCGATGTAAACCTGCTTTTCGAAAAGCCTATGGTAGAGACGCTTGGCTATGATTTCAGCATCTATTATCTTAAGGAGCTTACGCTTCCTGATGATTTTGACAGCAATGCGGTGATCCGCAGTACGTTAAAAGAGCTTAAGATAAATGCGGATGAGGATATATTATCTCAGAGTAATAACCTTTCAGAATACAATGCATCACCTGACAGCTTTAAAGTGGATGCGATCGCTGATAATAAGTATGACAGAGAAAAAGCGGTAGCGTATTCTTACAAGTGGGTGGGCGAAGATAAAGTAGTGCGTAATCCCGATTACAGCAACTATTCCGATTTTGGCGGCAACTGTCAGAATTATGCCTCTCAGTGTATTTTAGCAGGCGGCGTGCCGATGGACTATAGTGGAGATTATAATGCCCAGTGGAAGTGGTACGGCGATGAAATGAGCTACTATGAGGAGGAATACGGCAGATCGGGTTCCTGGTCAGGAACGGAATATTTCTATGAATATTGCAATAATAATACAGGTTCAGGACTGGTAGCAAAAACAGATGGAAATATCTATTCCGCACAGCCGGGCGATATTCTACAGTATGTGGTTGACGGCTGGGCAAGTCACAGTGTTGTGGTATCAAAGGTGATCTATGATGATAACGGCAATGTGACAGAAATACTTATAAACAGTAACACCACCGACAGAAAGGACTATCCCCTGACCGCTTATGGTTATACGGACATAAGACTTATCAGCATAGTCGGATATAACGACTGAACAGAATAAAGATAAACCCGCTTCGGATTATTCGGAGCGGGTTATTGTTATTAACGTTTAAAAGCTTTTTCTGCAGAAATCTCTTGGTGTTACACCCTTCTGACTCTTGAATACCTTTATAAAATAGCTGTAATCGTTGAAGCCGCAGTTCATTGCAATGTCAATGAGCTTTTCTTCTGTACCGACTATCTGCTCGCAGGCAGATTCAATACGGTAATAATTAAGATACTCAATAGGAGTTTTCTTTGTATATTCCTTAAAGGCACGGCAGAAATAATTTCTGTTCATTCCGCATTGCTTTGCCATTTCCTCTAAGGTTATCTGCTCACGATAGTGCTGTTCAATATAAGCGATTACCTTTTTGAACTTGCGGATCTTCTTTATATCGGATGCAGGGATGTCCTTTTCGGCGTAATAGGTATTCGTCTTTACAATACAGCCGAGCATACATAAAAGCTTACCCTGAACAAAGAATTCATAACCGTTTGATTTTTTCAGCATTGTGTCAATGATATCTCTTGCATACTGTGCAGGATCGCTGTTGCCTCTGAACACAGGGGACAGACGTTTTTCGTGATTAAGAATAGGCTGCATTGCAAGAGCACAGGTCTGACTGCATTTGAGGAGTGTTGTCATATCGAATACAAGACAGTCATACACACAGCCCTCAGGAGTACCGCCGTGCAAAGAACCGCCGACGACAAGTGCACAGTCCCCCTCTGTCAGATTATATTCCTTGCCATCGACTGATAGCTGAAAATTACCCTGACGCACAAGGATAAGCTCACATTCATTGTGCCAATGGTGAATCATATTGTATCTTGGGTGTATTTCTGTTACGTGATAGCAGGCACAGGGAAATTCCTTTGTTCCGTGCTCTCTTTTTTCGCGATATTCGATATACTTCATATAAATTTCATCTCCTGTCTCGGATATTCAAAACTGAATAATTTATGGTTTATACAATATTATTATAACATTTTAAAATGGTTCTGTAAAGAAAAAACAAGAGGAAATTTCCAAATTGTAAGAATTGCACTAAAAAGCAACTTTGCTTTGTGCAAAAAGCCAAGCTAAAACGTGTAAATAAAAAAATATTTTCTTAAAAACGATTACAAACCTTGCATAATTGAGATAAATATTATATAATAGAATTTAAGAAATTTGTCTGTAACGATGTAATTTCTTTTCATCTTACACCAAAAAAATCAGGAGGATTCTATGAAATTCGGTTATTTTGACGATACCAACAGAGAGTATGTCATTACCTCTCCCAAGACTCCCTATCCTTGGATCAACTACCTCGGAACACAGGGCTTCTTCTCACTTATCTCGAACACAGCAGGCGGTTATTGCTTCTATAAGGACGCAAGACTCAGACGAATCACACGTTACCGCTACAACAACGTTCCCGTTGATATGGGCGGACGTTATTTTTACATCAATGACGGCGGTCACATCTGGAACCCCGCATGGTCACCCGTAAAGACAACACTTGACAGCTATGAATGCCGTCACGGTATGGGTTATACAAAGATTGCCAGCTCTTCAAAGGGTATTGAAGCTAAGGTTACTTTCTTCGTACCCCAGAACTTTAACGGCGAAATTCAGAAGGTTACATTAAAGAATACAACAGACGCTGCAAAGAGCATCAAGCTCTTCAGCTTCATCGAGTGGTGCTTATGGGATGCCAACGATGATACAACAAACTTCCAGAGAAACTTCAATACAGGCGAAGTTGAAATCGACGGTTCTGTTATTTACCACAAGACAGAATACAAGGAAAGACGTGATCATTTCGCATTCTATGGCGTAAATGCTCCTATAAACGGCTTTGATACAGACAGAGAAAGCTTCCTCGGCTTATACAACGGCTTTGACGCTCCTCAGACTGTATTTGCAGGAAAGCCCAATATGTCAGTAGCTGACGGTTGGTCACCTGTTGCTTCTCACTACATCGAAGTAGAACTGAATCCCGGCGAAAGCAAGGATTATGTATTCTGCCTCGGTTATGTTGAAAATGCATTTGAAGAAAAGTTTGCTGCAGACCTTGATGACAACAGCACAATCATTACAAGCCGTGGTAGCAAGAAGAATATCATCAACAAGAAAAAGGCTCAGGAAATGCTCGCTATGTGCGATACAGCTGAAAAGGCTGACAAGCTCTTTGAAGAGCTCTGTGCACACTGGAACAGCCTCCTTGGTCAGTACAGCGTAGATTCTCCCGATGAAAAGCTCAACAGAATGGTAAACATCTGGAACCAGTATCAGTGCATGGTTACCTTCAATATGTCCCGTTCAGCTTCTTACTTCGAAAGCGGCATTGGCAGAGGTATGGGCTTCCGTGACTCCAACCAGGATCTCCTCGGTTTCGTACACCAGATTCCCGAAAGAGCGAGAGAAAGACTTATCGACCTCGCAGCTACAATGCTCGAAGATGGCGGTGCTTATCACCAGTATCAGCCTCTTACAAAGATGGGTAACCACGAGCTTGGTTCAAACTTCAATGATGACCCTCTGTGGATGATCCTTGCAGTTTCTGCATACATCAAGGAAACAGGCGATGTTTCTATCCTCGATGAAATGGTTCCTTATGAAAACAAGGACGAACTTGCAGCTACAATGCTCGACCACATGAAGAGAGCGTTTTATCACGTTGTCAAGAAGGTTGGCCCTCACGGACTTCCTTTAAGCGGCCGTGCAGACTGGAACGACTGTCTCAACCTCTCATGCTTCTCCAACAAGCCCGGTGAATCCTTCCAGACATATAACAACAAGGAAATGTTCACAGAGCCTCCCTTCTACAGCCAGGTAGCAGAATCTGTTATGATTGCAGGTATGTTCTGTGCAATCGCTCCCGAATATGTAGAAATGTGCAAGCTGAAGGGCGATGCGGCAGAAGCTGAAAAGGCTCAGGCTGAAATTGAAAAGATGAGAAAGGCTACAGAAGAATTCGGCTACGATGGCGAATGGTTCTTAAGAGCTTATGACCACAACGGCAACAAGGTTGGTTCTAACGAATGCGAAGAAGGTAAGATCTTCATTGAACCTCAGGGCTGGTGCGTAATGGCTGGTCTTGGTAAGGACAAGGGTTACGATATTGCAACACTCAACAGCGTTGACAAGTATCTGAACTCTGATCACGGTCTTGTTCTCAACAACCCTGCATTCACAACATATAAGGTTGAATACGGCGAAATTTCCACATATCCCGGCGGATATAAGGAAAATGCAGGTATCTTCTGCCACAACAATGCATGGATCATCTGTGCAGAAGCAGCAGTGGGCAGAGGCGATAAGGCTTACGAATACTATTCAAAGATTGCTCCCGCGTTCAGAGAAGAAATGTCTGATCTTCACCGCACAGAGCCTTATGTATACGCTCAGATGATTGCCGGTAAGGATGCTCCTCGTCACGGCGAAGCAAAGAACTCCTGGCTCACAGGTACAGCCGCTTGGAACTTCGTAGCTGTATCCCAGTACATCTTAGGTATCAAGCCCGAATATAACGGTCTTAAGATTGATCCCTCCATTCCTCACGAATGGGACGGCTTCACAGCTTCTCGTTTATTCAGAGGTGCAACCTATGAAATCACTGTAAAGAACCCCGACCACATCTCTCACGGCATTAAGTCCGTAGTAGTTGACGGCAAGGCAGTAGATAGCAATATTATCCCTGCATTTGACGGCGGTACACACACAGTTGAAATTGTATTAGGCTAATCCGGACTGATATGAATAAGCTTTTCCCCCACAGGAAACTGTGGGGGATTTTTTATATATTGAAATACGTCAGCACTTTTGTGATGAATTGAGAAAATTTACTTGATTTAGATAAAATAATATGGTAAAATATTAATATCTATAAATGTTGAAGGTGGTGAGAAAGATGCCGAACAGAAAAAAGATAGCATTCATTCAGGCAGTGCCGGAATCTTTATATGCAAACAGATTGTTTGAAGGCGTTTTTTCTCAGTGCCATAAATACGGATACGATGTAGCTGTATTTTCTTCTATGCTACCTGTATGCAGTCTGCACGAAGGATATCTTGACGGCGAGCTCAATATATACGAGCTTATAGATTTCAATAAATTTGACGGAATTATAGTTGATACGGTTTCTCTTACAGAAGATAAAACAGAATATGTAAGAGAAAGAATTTTAGACAGACTGCAAAGAGAATGTGTAAAACCTGTCATATCACTTTATCTGCCTCTTGGCGACTATCCAGTTGAGCAGAGCAGCGACTATGATATGATAAGAAGAATAACCGAGCACGTAATAGTTGACCACGGCTGCAAAAATGTATATTTCTTAAGCGGTATGAAGGATTATCCTGTATCTCTTGAAAGAGAAAAGCCCTTTAAGGATACTCTTGCTGATAACGGTGTACCCTTTGATGACAGCAAGATTTTCTATGGTGACTTCTGGTATAGTGGCGGTATGGAGCTTGGCGACAAAATCGTAAATGGCGAAGTGCCAAAGCCCGATGCAGTAGTATGCGCCAGCGACCACATGGCTATAGGTCTTGTAAAAAGGCTTATAAAGGGCGGTGTCAGAGTGCCGCAGGATGTTATAGTAACAGGCTTTGACGCCACACAGGAGGCGGCATTAAACGAAGTGTCTGTTACCACTTGTGAGTCAAATTCGCCTCAGGCGGCGGCAAATGCCGTTGATAAGCTGGTCAGCATTATCGAACCTGACAGGGAGATCATTCCCTACGTTCCCGATGCAAGAAAAGTTGTACACGAGGGTATGAGCTGCGGATGCCGACCCGATTTCTTACATTCTACAAGAAGATTCAAAGAGTCCTTCTATTTTAAAAATGTTGACTTCACCGATCAGGAATCCTTACACGATATAAATATAGGTCTTCTTATGGAAGGGTATATATCCGAAAGACAAGCAGAGGCAAGCAATCCTGTGGAATGTCTCAAAGCTATATATCTTGATACATACTATTTACGACCCTACAGAACCTTTTCAATGTGTCTCAGAGAGGACTGGCTTGACCCTGATACAACTCTTGTAAAGGGTTATCCTAAGAAAATGAAGCTTGTAATTCACGCAACTCACATTGCGGATACAGGATTTTATGAGGATAAGGACAGCATTGTTTTTGAAACAGGTCAGATGCTTCCGAAACTCTGGGAGGACAGAGATGAGCCTGCGGTATTCTATTTTGCTCCTCTTCACTTTAAAGAAAAAACCTATGGCTATGTGGCTATTGAATGTGATCTTCTTCAGAAGAAGAAGTTCAACATAGTACATCGTAACTGGGTGAGATTTGTAAACAACTCCCTCGAAATGATATCCACCAGAAACAGACTTACAGTCGCTTCTATCCGTGATGAGATGACAGGTGCATTCAACCGTCGTGGTATGAACATAAAGGTTGAAGAGATGATGAAGAGTGCAAAGCCTGAGGATACTCTTTTTACATACGTCATTGATATGGACGGTCTGAAATATGTCAACGACAATTTCGGTCATGCGGATGGAGATTTTAGTATAACTACAGTCTGTGCAGCAGCTCAGAAGATAACCGATATAAATTCTATCTGCGTCAGAGCAGGCGGCGATGAGTTCTATGTCATTGGTCTTGCAAGATGCGATGAACGTGAAATAACCGAAAAGCTTGTTATCTTCTGCCAGGAGCTTGAAGCGATGAATAAGGTCAGCGGCAAGCCCTTCCCGATAACTGCGAGTATCGGTTTCAGCCTGGCACCTATGAGCGAAAATCCCAATGTAAATAAGCTGTTGACCGAAGCGGATGTGGCAATGTATCAGAGTAAGGCGGCAAGAAAGAAAAAACTTGCAGAGCTGATGGAAAAGAAAAACTGATATCATATATGACAAAAAGCCGTTTATACGGCTTTTTGTGTAATACAAGGAAAATTTTCAGAAAAGGAAGGTATTCAATTATGCCCTTTATCAATGTAAAAACAAATGTTTCTGTATCCGATGAAAAGAAGATTCAGGTAAAATCCGCAATGGGTAAGGCGATTACAGCAATCCCCGGAAAATCAGAGGCGTGGCTTATGGTAGGTATCGAGCCTTCGCACAGCCTTTACTTCAAAGGTACAGACGAGCCCTGTGCAATGGTAGACGTTGATATCTTAGGCACAGCAAAAAGCTCCGATTTAAGCGAGGTTACTGCTGAGATATGCAATGCACTCGAAAGTATTCTTGAAATTTCTCCTTCAAGAATTTACGTAAAATATTCTTCCACAGCTGATTGGGGCTGGAATAATGGAAATTTCTGATTTTTAAAACCCGTCAGTGAAAATTTAAACGTAAAGCAAAACCCGTGAAGAGAAAATCTTCACGGGTGAATTTTTATGCTATCAGCAACAATCGTTTTATTCACAGCAGTTACTTTTTGTATCCTTTAAAAAGACTTGCTATCCAGTAGTAAACGGGAATAGAGAAGAATATCACCCAACCCGGATGCCATAAACTCATAAACATACCCATTGCAAGATAAATAAAAACAACAAGCACAGGGAAGGCAAAGTGAGAAAGCTTTCTTTTTCTTATGGCGTCAATAAGGGATGTCAGTATCGGGATAAGTAAGAGTGTGAGCCAGCTGTACCACCAGCCGTTCATAAAAAGTCCCAGACCTAAAAATACTATTACTGAGCCAAAGGTAACTGTTTCGTGCAGGTGCTTTGCTCTTCGGAAGGCGATAGCCTTTATAATGCCGCTGAAGAAGGGGATTAAGAGTAAGCAAAGCCAGCTGTACCACCAACCGTTCATAGAAAAGCCAAGCCCTAAAAATGCAATAAAGCATATAGAGGCTATCGGGAGAGTGATAAGAGCAGATTTTTTCATCTTTTCAGCCACATCCCGTTTTTCTCCGTTTATAAAAACGCCGTTTTTGTCAACTGTCACATTGTCGCCTGCATTTTCATTTACTCTGATACCGTCAAGTCCCACGTGAACGGATGTGCCCTTGTGGTCTATCACGTGAATTCCGTCAAAGCCCACGTGAACTCTGTCGCCGTTATCAGCGTGAACGTTTATTCCATCCTTTTTGCTCCAGTCGTAGCTGTTATTGTCTGAACCATTGTCATCGGTATAGGAGTTTTCGTTGTCAAAGCTGTTGTTTGCTTCTGATGTGTTTTTTTCTGAGCTTTCTTTTTCGTATGTAGGTATCTCATCATCTGTTTTCAAAAGATCGTCAAGAGATATATTATACAATCTTGCAAGAAGAATAAGATTATCTGTATCGGGAGAAGCCTCGCTTCTTTCCCATTTTGATACTGCCTGTCTGCTGACGCCGATCTTTTCTGCCAACTGCTCCTGGGATAATCCCATCTGCTTTCTTAAATTCACAAGTCTGTTTGCCACTTCAATGTTCATAATATATGTCCTTTCTGTCGTTTAAGCCTTTAAGAATTTCAGGAACGTTCTCTTGTGTCCTTACTATAGCATTTTTTCTTTGGTTGCGCTATACATTTTAGCTTTCAAATGAAAATTTTTTATGCAACCGATGGTTGCATTTGGCTTAACGATGCGGAATTCTTTAAAAATCCGCTGTGAAAAACACAGCGGAGATTTTAAAAATTCCTTATCTCAGATTGTTGAGATTATTCTCTTTTATATAGCTCGGGAAATCAATATAGGCATAATCGAGGTCTACGTCACCTTCAATTCCGTCAATTTTTCCTTCCCAGGAATACTGCCACATAAAGTAAGTATCATCGTATGCAGGACTGTCTGTGTTTACGTGTGCCACCCATACAGGATATTCTGACAGTCTGTCCATATCAAGAGAGCTTTTAAAGAAGGATGCGTAGGAATAAACCATCGGCATATATCCTGCCTTCTTTATCTCCTCACAGAATGCGATAGTCATATCTGTCAGCATTTCTTTTGTATATCCGTTTTTCTGATACCACTCATCTTCTATATCAAATATAATGGGGAAGGTGAGATCATACCCCTGAACAAGACTTAAAACAAATCTTGCTTCTTCCTTTACCTGCTCTACAGTTTCACCGTAACAGTAGTGGTAAACACCCACATCAATGCCGTTTTGCATTGCTCCGACCATATTATTGTGGAGCTTATCGTCCGCTATCATAGGTTGTTCTTCGCTGAGCGGACCTCGGCTGCTGCGGATAATGGCAAAATCCACAAGACCCGATGCCTTTACCTTAGCCCAGTCTATGTCTCCCTGCCAGGTGGAAACATCTATACCCTTTAAGGTAGTGCCTGTATAAAGAGACAGTCTTGAAACGCTGGTTGCGTCATCGTCAAACAATCGTCTTTTATCGGTAACTGAGCCGTTTTCAGAATTTACAAAGCTTCCGTCTGAAAAATATCGGCAGGTTTCTGATAAGGTGATAGTACCTTTATTTGTGATGCTTGCATTTTCGCTTAAGGATAATGTACCATTAAAGACTGAAAGCCCTGAAAGGTTTACATTGCCTGCTACGTCAACTGTGCCGTTATAGGTGCTTTTGGCAGCTCTGTTATCAAAGCTTCCTGATAAGAGCATATCTCCGTCAGCGGTAAAGCCTGCTGTTTCAGCAACTGTGGTAGTGCCGTTCAAGGAAGCTGTTGAGCTGTCGTGGTAAAGAATATCTCCTTTTATTGAAAGCTTTGAATCCTCTCCGCTTGAAAAACTGCCCTTTACGTTAAAGTCTGAACTATCAGCGATATTCAGCTCTCCTGCAACGATAAAGGATGCACCGTTTTCTACGCTTACAGTACCCTTTGTTTCAAAGCTGCTGCCTTTGGCTACTGTTATGCTTCCGCCGTCTTTCAGCTTTATGGTGCTATTCTGCGGAAGATAAAAATTTCCGTTTACTGTTATATTGTCTGATATGTAATAGGTGCGGTCTGCCGCAGGCTGTGTCCGTCCGTCCCAGTCATAGGGGTTCATAGCCGCCGCTGCAGGCAGAGATAATATGCTTGTAATGAATACAGCAGATGCACCTGCCGCTTTGATACGTTTATGTACTCCCATATCCTTTTCCTTTTCAGTAAATTTCTATATTACTATTTTCGCATAATTCCGACAATTTGTCAATAGATTATAGGCTATGTGACATAAATTGGCACAAAGAAAAATATTATGTCAGTTATATCCCTTGACAAGAAAATTTGAATGATTTATCATTATCATATTACTATATTCTTAAACTAAAGGAGCAAGAACAAAAACTATATGAAAAGAAAAAAGGTAGTAACGCTCAGCTGCTTATGTGCGGATGTTTTTGATAATAAGGTCACAGCAGGCGGAGAAACGCTGAATTTCGCCGCAAACTGTTGTCATCATCCCCACCTTTCTTTATATATAATAGGTGCTGTAGGAAATGACGAATACGGCAAAGAGATATTACGCTCTATGGAGGGTAAGGAGATAGACAGATCCCACGTGTATATAATTGATGGAAAGACTGCCTACAATCGCACTTACCTTACCGAAGAGGGTGACAGGTATTATAAGGAAGATTCCTGGAACAGCGGAGTTATGATGGATTATAAGCTATCTGAAAGCGATAAGGAACTTTTAAAATCTGCAGATTTAGTACAGGTGACAACACACAGCCCGAATTTCAGTGAGGTTATTGAGTGTAAAAAGGAGAGTTATTTTCCTTTAGCGGCAGATTTTGATATAAGACGGGATTACGAAAACTGGGACAAGCTTTTGCCCTTCGTAGATTTTGTCTTTATAAGCGGCAATGATGAGGTTGTTGAAAAGGCAGAGGAGTTTTCAAAACAGTACAAGAAGTCGCTGTTTATTGTAACCCTTGCCGAAAGGGGCAGCGTTGCTTTTAAAGATGGAATGAGATACAATTGTAAAGCAGTAAAAGTTGACACTGTAACAGATACCACAGGATGCGGTGATAGTTATGCCGCAGGCTTTTTAGCTGAATATCTCCTGAGTGGCGATATACAAAGATCAATGGAAAAAGGGTCGGAAAGAGCTTCACTTACTCTTAAATTTATCGGCGGATTCAGATATTGAGGCGGTATGCTGATGAAGATATTTCCCGTTGTTTATGCCCTGAAGGGTATAACTGCTTTCTTTTGGCTTTGTTGTTGTATATAATTACCTTGTGTGTAGCGGGTTTGCACATCAGTTGTCTATGGGATTGTTGTCTGAACATCTTGTTCAGACAACAGTTTTTCTTTTTGTGAAAATATTGTAACTTTTGTGCAATGTTACAAAAAAATTTTCTGTTACAACTAAAATCAGGTCAAATCGTTGACAAAATGGCAAAAATGTAGTAATATAAAGTCAGATAACTATACATTACTATCAGTTTTTTACAGTTATTGTAATTTTGACGAATGGAGATGATTCTGTGGAGCAGGTATACTTTGCCAGACAACCGATATTTGATCTGAACAACAAGACCTATGGATATGAACTGCTTTACAGAAATCAGGCAAGTGTCAACCAATATACGGGTGACAATGGCGACGTAAGTACAGCAGATGTCATAAATAATGCATTTCTTGTGGATAATGTTACTTCCTATCTTGATGGAAAAAAGGCCTTTGTCAACTTTACAAGCAATCTTATCAAGCGTGGCGTTCCTACGATGATATCAAAGGATATACTTATAGTTGAGGTGCTTGAAAGCGTTCTTGCGGATATGGATGTTGTAAGACGCTGTGCAGAGCTTAAGGATATGGGTTATACCATCGCACTTGACGATTATGAATATTCTCCCTCGACTGATGCACTTTTCAGACTTGCGGATATTGTAAAGCTTGATTTCCGTGGCCCTCGTGATGCAATGGAAAAGACCGCAGAAATGTGTCTTAGAAAAAATAAAATAATGCTTGCCGAAAAGGTAGAAACACAGCTTGAGGTTGAGTATGCCAAGAATATGGGCTGTTCTTATATGCAGGGATTTTATTTTGCAAAGCCTTTGCTTATAACACAGAAAACAAACACTCCCATGGCAAGAACCTTCCTTCATGTTTTAGGACTTGTGTATTCACCTGAGCCTGATTATGAAGAAATAGCTTCAGTTATTTCTACTGACGCAGTACTTGCGATAAGACTGCTCAGACTTATAAATATTATGTATGCGGGTACAGGCAACAAAATATCCACCATTCATCAGGCACTGGTATTGTTAGGCTTTGATAAGCTTAAGGAGTGGATATATCTTGTTGGTCTGCAAAGACTTCAGAAGGACACTCCTGATGAGCTTATAAAGCTTGCTCTTTTCAGAGCAAAATTCTGCGAAAGCATCTCAAAGATAGTTCCGGGTGCATACCCTAACAGAAAAGAGCTTTATCTTATGGGACTTATGTCTATTGTAGTGGGAACTACCAATAAAGAAGAAGTAGAGGGTATACTGAAGGAGCTGCCCGTAACCGATAATATCAAGAACGGTCTGTTCGGTGAAGAGGGTCTCTTCGGTGATATTTTCAGATTTGTCAAGGATTACGAGCGTGCAAACTGGAATGAAGTAGATGCATTCGTGGAAAAATATCGCGTAGACTCTCAGCTTATTGCAAGCGAATATGTTAAATGTCTTAAATTCATGCAACAATTTTATATCAAATAAGTGCAGGAAGCAAGAAAAAATCAGAATTAAAAAGGCTCTCTTGTGAGAGCCTTTTTATTGTGGGAGATAAGATGGAAGAGATAATTAAAAACCGAAATTTACAGAATATAAAAAGCAGACTAAAGGAAGGTTACAGCTGGGATATGGTGGGCAATGTGGTGCTTGACGCACTTGATTGCGGCGTCATTGTGCTGGAGCTTGTAAACGGCAGTGCCAATATCATTTATCATAATGATACTCTCTGCGGTGTTTTAGGCTACAGAGAAAAGTCAAAGACCCAGTATATTTCTGACGTTGCCGATTTTCTTTGCCCGAGGGATGAAATGGCACTTATCGTAATGAGCGAGCAGACTCTCCTTAAGGGAAAGCCGATGTCTATAGAAGTGCTTGGCAAAGACGAAAATGACAATGATAACTGGATACATATAAGTGCAAGACCTGTGGATTTTATTGAAACTAAGGGCGTAGTAGCTCTTGCCGTTGTTACCAATGTAACTCTTGATAAGCAGAAATATCTTGAAAATACAATAAATTATGAGCGTTATCTGATGCTTCAGGATGCGGCGATAAAATCTGTTTATTTTGAATATGACAACAAGAATGATGTTATGACGTTCAATTACAGAGCGGCAGACGGGGGGATAGCTCCTGTAGAGATACACAGTTATTCTTCTTACGCAAAGAAAATGCATCTTATACACCCTGAGGACAGAGAGCTTTTCTTCAGTACCCTTGCAAGAGCCTGCAGTAAGGCACAGAAGGGAACGCTGAGATACCGCACAACGATAATAGACCAGCAGTCTTATAAATGGGCGAATAACACCTACCTCAGCATTGCCGATGGTAACGGAAGTATTGTAAGACTTATCGGCAGAATAGACGATGTAGATGATGAAGAAAAGGAAAAGGCGAGAACGACAAAGCTTATCGAATATGATTCAACGACAGGTGTATACAATAAGCTGACGTCCGCTACAAAGATACAGAAGGCTATTGAAGAAAACAAGGGCAGAAAGGAATTCTTTGCAATAGTCGACCTGGATGACTTCAAGGCGTATAACGACACTCACGGACACTCCTTTGGTGACGAGCTGCTTTTATCGGTAGCCAATGATCTTAACGCTTCTTTCCCTGACGGTATAGTGGGGCGTTTCGGTGGTGACGAATTTATCCTTTATGTTGCAGGATACGAAGAAGAAAAGGTAATCGACAAATTCGAGTGCTATCTTAAAAAGCTTGACAATACCATTGTAAGAGGAGAAAAGTATGAGATAAGATGCTGTATCGGCGTTGCCTGGTCAGAAGTGGGTGGCAACTATGCCGAGTATTTTGACGCCGCTGACGCATTGCTTTATAAAGCCAAAAACAGCGGAAAAAACAGGGTGATCTGCGAAAAAATATAATTGTCAGGAATTTTTCGGGAAAATTCGCATAAAACCTTGACAAACGGCGTTTTAAGTGGTATAATTCCAAAGTAGAATATTTTAGGCTAAAGACTGAGTTCATCTCGGTCTTTAGTTTATATATGGGTATTTTTACAACACGAAGCGGATAAGGAGAAGATAATTGGCTAAGGAAAAAGGCGGAAAGAAAAATCAGGCAGAATATGTTGAAAAGCAGGTTCTTTCGGCTGTTGCTCCGATAATTGAGCAATACGGCTATGAACTGTGGGATGTCATATTCGAAAAAGAGGGTGCGATGTGGTCACTGAAGATACTGTTTGATAATGAAAACGGTGGAATTGATGATACACAGTGCGAAGAAATAACCGCTCCGCTGAACGAAGCGGTGGATAAGCTGCCTTGTCTCCAGCTTATCGACATACTTGAAGTCGGTTCACCGGGACTTGACAGAGTTCTGAGAAAGCCCTTCCATTTTGAAAGAATGGCGGGACAGCCGATAAAGGTAACAACAAAGGATGAAAACGGCAAGACGGTTTATTTTAACGGCGAGCTTATGTCCTATGACGGCAGTACGGGCGATTTTTTACTGCACAGCGACGAGGGGGATATCTCCTTCAATACTGCTAAGTGCAGAAGAATAGCTCTTAATCTATGAAATAAAAACACACATATTTCTTGAAACAGAGGATATGTTTAAAGCAAATCAGAAAATAATTTTACGGAGGAATAACAAAAAATGGCTAACGCTGGCACAACAGAACTTTTTGAAGCACTGACACTGCTTGCAAAGGAAAAGGGTATGGAACCTTCGGTACTTATCGAAAAGATCCAGACAGCTCTTTTAAATGCTATCAAGAAGGATTTTCAGGGATGTGAAAACGTAAAGTTTGACATCAACCTCGAAAAGAACAAGTTTGATGTAACTATCCGCAAGGAGGTTGCCCAGGTTGTTGAAGATCCTGCAAATCAGATTGCAATTGAAGAAGCGGCAAAACACACACGCAGAAAGTTAAAATATGGCGATGTGGTTTCTATCAAGGTTGATACAAAACATTTTGCCCGTATCACAGCTCAGTCTGCAAAGCAGATTATAAAGCAGGGTATCAAGGAAGTAGAAAGAGAACAGCTCGTAGAACAGTGGGGCGGACTTCAGGACGAAGCGGTTACGGTTACTGTTACCCGTACAGACCCCAAGACAGGCAATGTTTCAGTAGATCTTAACGGTAACGAAGTTCCCTTGTTCAAGAAGGAACAGATTCCCGGTGAGGTTCTGAATGTAGGCGATATGGTAAAGGTTTATGTCTTTGGCGTAGCGAAGACAGACCACAAGCCCGCACTTAAGATATCAAGAACAAGAAAAGAACTTGTAAAGCGTTTATTTGAAGCAGAAGTACCTGAAATATTTGACGGTACGGTAGAAATCAAGGCAATCAGCCGTGAAGCAGGTATGCGTTCAAAGGTTGCAGTTATCAGCAACAATCCCGATGTTGACGCTCTCGGTGCTTGTATAGGACCCGGCAGACAGAGAATCAGCAAGGTATGTGCAGAACTTGCGGGAGAAAAGATGGACGTGGTATTCTACAGCGAAAACCCTGCAGAATTTATTGCACAGGCATTAAAGCCCAGTGATGTTATCGAGGTAGAAATACCTGATCCCGAAGTGAAGGCTTGCACAGCTATCGTTCCCGATAACCAGTTATCACTTGCAATCGGTAACAAGGGTCAGAATGCAAAGCTCGCAGCAAAGCTCACAGGCTATAAGATAGATATCCGTCCCGAAAGCGGCTTCTTTGAAGGCAGCAGTGAGGACTCCGAGTAATAACGGATAAAAAATCAGCATTAAATATATAATGAAAGGAAGTGTCGCTTTGGCAGTCAGAAAAATTCCTATGAGAAAATGTGCAGGCTGTGATGAAATGAAGGAAAAGAAACAGCTGATAAGAGTTGTCCATACTCCCGAAAACGAAATATGTATCGACTTTTCAGGAAAAAAATCGGGCAGAGGCGTTTACGTATGTCACAGTAAGGAATGTCTGGAGCTTGCACAGAAGAGAAAGGGACTTGAGCGTTCTTTAAAATGTGCAGTACCCGAAGAGATATATCTTGATTTATTGAAACAGCTTGAAAAGGGCGAATAAGAAAGGAAACATTTTATGACAAGGTTTTTGAGTACCCTTGGACTATGTCGCAGAGCAGGAAAGCTGATATACGGCTTTGATCCCGTATGTGACGAAATTAAAAGCGAAAAGTCAAAGGTGTGCGGAGTCGCTCTTGCAAAGGATATTTCCGAAAAAACACTTAAGGAGATAACCTTTATCTGCGAAAAATATGATGTCAGACTGTTTAAATCAGATGCTGATATGGAAGAAATAAGATCTGTTCTCGGAAAAAGAACAGGAATCATCGCAATCTTAGATGAGGGCTTATTCGGTAGCCTCACTATGTTGAAATAAAAAACTTAATATTTGACCTAAAGGGGATTTGTTAATGGATAAAAAATATCGTGTAAACGAGCTTGCAAAAGATCTTAACGTAGCTGTTGCCGACATTACCGCAACAGTACAGGAATACTTTGACGTGCAGAAAAAAGCACAGGCTTCTCTTACAGAAGAAGAGCTTACAATCGTGCTTGAAAAATACTCGCAGAGTAATCAGGTAAAGAATTTTGACGCTTATTTTGCGTCTGCTTCCGCAAAGAAGGAAGAAAAAACTGCAAAGGCAGAAAAGCCTGCTAAGACAGAAACAACTGAAAAAGCAGAAAAGCCCGCTAAGGCAGAAAAGGCTGAAAAGCCTGCAAAGGCAGAAAAGTCTGCAAAACAGGAAGAAGTAAAGGCCGAAAAGCAGGTTAAGACTGAAAAGAAGGAAGAAGCAAAGCCTGTTCAGAAGAATGACGTACCTGCAAAGTCTGAAAAGTCTGACAGACCTGCAAGAGACGACAGAAAGCCTCAGGGCGACCGTCCTGCAAAGACTGAGGGCAGATTTGAAAAGTCTGAAAGAAAGCCTCAGGGTGATAGGTTCGACAAGGGCGACAGAAAGTTTGACAAGGGCGACAGAAAGTTTGATAAGAATGACAGACAGGATAAGTCTGACAGAAGAGAAAACAAACCTGTAAAGCAGGAAGCAAAACCCGTTCAGCCTGCCATCGATCTTTCAAATATCAAGACAAACGCACCTCCGACAAAGCATGTCAAGGGTGAAGCTGTTCAGAGAGGTGAACAGGTTACAAAGCACGTTGATACAAGAGGTAGCTATGTAAACCTCGATAAATATAACGAAAAGTATGAGTCTATCGCAAGTCACGAGGGTGGCAGACAGCAGAACGACAACTACTCAAGAAAACAGAAGATTTCTCAGAAGTCACAGAAGAACAAACAGCAGCAGTTCAGCAAGAAGAAGGAAACTGAAGCACAGAAGATGAAGCGTCTTGAACTCGAAAGAGCAAGAAAGAAGCAGCTTGAGGTTCAGATTCCCGATGAGATTGTTGTATCCGAACTTGCTATGCGTCTTAAGGTGACAGCGGCTGAAGTTATTAAAAAGCTGTTCGGTCTTGGCGTAATGGTTACAATAAACCAGACTGTCGACTTTGATACAGCCTGCATCGTAGCAGAAGAGCTTGGTGCAAAGGTAACAAAGGAAGTTGTTGTTACTATTGAAGAGCGTCTTTTTGAAGAGGTTGAAGATACAGACGATAATCTCCAGCCCCGTTCACCTGTCGTTGTTGTTATGGGTCACGTTGACCACGGTAAGACTTCTCTCCTTGACAGAATAAGAAATGCTCACGTTACAGCAGGTGAAGCAGGCGGTATCACACAGCATATCGGTGCTTACAGAGTAAAGGCAGGAGACAGAGATATCACATTCCTTGATACTCCGGGTCACGAAGCCTTTACTGCAATGCGTGCAAGAGGTGCTTTAGCTACTGATATCGCAATCCTCGTTGTTGCGGCTGATGACGGTATTATGCCCCAGACAGTAGAAGCAATCAACCACGCAAAGGCTGCAAATCTTCAGATTATCGTAGCTATAAATAAGATGGATAAGCCCACAGCTAACCCCGAAAAGGTTAAACAGGAGCTTACAGAACACGGTCTCGTTTGTGAAGAATGGGGCGGCGATATCATCTGTGTTCCCGTATCTGCAAAGACAGGTGAGGGTATGGATGACCTGCTTGAAATGGTAAATCTCACAGCAGACGTGCTTGAACTCAAGGCTAATCCCGACAAGCTTGCAAAGGGTGTTGTTATCGAAGCTAAGATTGACAAGGGCAGAGGTGCTGTTGCAACTATCCTCGTACAGTCAGGTACACTCCACTCAGGCGATATCATTATTGCAGGTACAGCACTCGGTAGAGTAAGAGTTATGAGAGACGATAAGGGCAGATCTGTAAAGGAAGCAGGTCCTTCTGTTCCTGTTGAAATTATGGGTCTTTCAGAAGTTCCCAGTGCAGGTGATGACTTTGCGGTAGTAGAAGACGAAAGACTTGCAAGAGAGCTTGTTGAAAAGAGAAAGTTTGAAGCTAAGGAAGAACAGTTCAAGCTTTACAAGAAGGTAAGCCTTGATAACCTCTTCTCACAGATTGAAGAAGGTTCTATGAAGAAGCTTCCGATCATTGTAAAGGCAGATGTTCAGGGTTCTGTAGAAGCTGTTTCCCAGTCACTTTCAAAGCTTACAAACGAAGAAGTAAGAGTCGAGATCATTCACAGTGCCGCAGGTGCTGTAACAGAAAGCGACGTTATGCTTGCCCGTGCATCTGATGCTATCATCGTAGGCTTTAACGTAAGACCTCATCCCGCCGCCGCAGAAAATGCAAAGCGTGATGGTGTTGATATCAGACTTTACAGAGTAATTT
>JAZSHW010000083.1:0-12485 GCA_045533495.1 Ruminiclostridium sp.
TCCTTCAACGCAATGTCGTCGTTGTCATAATAGGAAGGGATACTCATTATTACATCGTCACCGGATTCTATTATTGTTTCACCTTTAGGAACGATAGTAGTTTCTTTTCTCTTTACCATCAGCACTAAAGACTCTTCCGGCAGTGCTATCTCGGATATCTTCTTACCGCACCATTCGTGATCATCTGAAACAAAAACTCTCATCATATTGAATTGAGGAGTTTCGTCCTGATAGTCGTTAAAGGTCTTCATAACACTGCTGCCGTCGTCAATAAGACCGAGCTTTTTTGCAAAGACAGGGAGCAATGTTCCCTGAAAAGCAACTGAGATAAGACAGACGCACATCACTATATTAAATATTTTGGTATCTCCATAAGACTGGCTTACTACCGCTGTAATAGCAAAAACGATGGATGACGCACCTCTGAGACCTGCCCAGGCAACGAAAAACCTTTCCTTATTGGTGTAACCCTTTGAGCATATAATAAATGTAGCCACAGGTCTTGAAACAAAAGTGAGTATCAGGAATATTACAAGGGCTGAAATAATTATCTCAGGCAGTTCTGAGGGATTTGACAGAAGACCTAAAATAAAGAACAGGAGAATCTGACAAAGTCCTGTTATGCCGTCAAAGAAATGCACAAGCTCAGCTTTGTGCTTTATAGGACTGTTACCTATAAATATACCGGCTATGTAAACGCTGAGATAGCCATTTCCTCCTATCATTGTAGGTGCCGCATAAGCGGCGAAAATTATCGCTATCATAAAAATAGTGTCAAATCCGTTTACTGCGATTTTTGTTCTTCTTAAGAACCATACTGCAATAAAGGCAATGCCAAATCCGAAAAGAACACCGAAAAGCACCTGGAAAAGTGCAGTAACGCCAAGACCTGATATATCACTTGTGCCCATAAGAGCAAGAGCGATAATAGTCAGCATATAAGAAAAGGGGTCGTTACTACCGCTTTCGATTTCGAGTAAGGAAGCGAGGCCACCCTTTAAGTTAAGTTTTTTGCTACGGAGTATAGAAAATACAGAAGCCGCATCAGTAGAAGATATTACCGCTCCGACAAGAAAGCTTTCTTTTAATTCTATACCTATAAGGAAATGACAGCCGAGCGTTGTGACAAGAGCTGTAAGTATCGTGCCAAGGGATGACAGTATACCTGCTCTTAAGGCTACAGGCTTTGCAGCCTCCCAGTTTGCCGAGAAACCGCCGCAGAACATAATGAATATAAGGCAGATACAACATATCTTTTCACTTGCAACAAAATCGCTGAAAGGGATTTTTAAAAGTCCGTCACTCCCGAACAACATACCAAGTCCCAAGAACACAATAAGACCCGGTACTCCGATTTTTGCTGATAGTTTATTACCGACTATACATAGTACTATTATAACAGCCGATAAAAGCATAATAAATTCCAATGAAAATCATTCCTTAAAAAACGGCTGTCAAAACTTCGCCTATGACAGCCGTTGAATTATTCATATAAATACTTATTTTTTTATAAGTGAAACAAGAATATCCGCCGCTTTTTCAATTCCGCACAACGCCATATTGATACAAAGATCATAATTCTGAGATGCACCCCAGATTCTGTCTGTATAATACTTATAGTGCTTACTGCGGTTTTTGTCATTCTTCTTCATAAGCTCTCTTGCTTCATCTTCTGAAACGCCCTTACGTTCGCATATACGTTTTATTCTGTCAGCATCTGTAGAATGAACAAACACCTTTATTGTATTGGGATCTTCTCTTAATATGTAGTCAGCACATCTACCGACAATAACGCCATCGCCCTTTGCCGCAACGCTTCTCACTACCTTACATTCTGCCGCATAAAGCTGGTCTGTAAGAGGCTGAGCGTAAATACTGCCTACTGCAAGATTGTAAAGCAAGCTTGATGTCACTGAAGTTTCTGTACGTTTGATAAAGTCGGGATCAAATCCGCTTTCTTTAGCGGTCATATCAATTATGGACTTATCATAGAAAGGAATATCAAGTCTTTTTGCAACCTCTTTTGCAAGCTCTGTGCCGCCACTTCCGTACTGTCTTGATACTGTGATAATCATAAATCATCCATCCTTTCTGTATGTAAAAGCATTTAATAAATAACACCGTTTCTTTCCTGTTGAAACTGTATTATTTCATATTAAAATTATATCATAAATCGTGTAGAATTGCAAGATAATTCTTTACAAAAACCGCCTTTGGATGTATACTGTAAACAGATTATTTTTAAATTCACAGCTGTCGAGGTAAAATATGGATAAAATCAGAAAACATTTTATATTTTATGGCAGAGTTCAGGGGGTTGGTTTCAGATATCGTGCCTATCACTCAGCCACAAGCTACGGTGTCGGCGGATGGGTAAAAAATCTTTCTGACGGTACTGTCGAAATGGAAGCGGAAGGCTATGAAGAAAGCATCGACAGAATGATATTGTCAATAGAAAACAGTCATTATATAATTATTGAAAATCTTTCGGTTAAGAATATAAAGCCTTTAGGCGAAAGCTATTTCAGAATCCTCGATTAAGAAAGAAAAAGCTCCGCAAGGGATTTTTCATAAGGATAACGACAAATGCCCCTTTCGGTTATAATGGCAGAAATCAGCTTTGCGTCTGTCACATCAAAGGCGGGATTAAGGCATTTTACATCAGGTGCTACAGGCTCTTTATAAAACATACTGCGTATTTCATCAGGTTCACGATATTCTATCGTTATATCCTCACCGCTTTTCGCAGAAAAATCAATTGTTGATGAGGGGCAGAAAACATAGAAGGGTACATTATAATAGTGTGCAAGTACAGAAAGGGAGCTTGTGCCTATTTTATTGGCGGTATCACCATTGGCGGCAACCCTGTCACAGCCTACGAATACTGCGTCTATTTTTCCTTGCTTCATTAAAAATCCTGCCATGTTGTCACAGATAAGAGTGACATCAATTCCGACTTGGTTAAGCTCATAGGCGGTAAGTCTTGCACCTTGTAAAAGCGGTCTTGTTTCATCGCAGAAAGCGTGAAAAATATACCCTTTTTCCTTGCCGAGCATAAGAGTACCGAGTCCGGTACCATATCTTGAAGTAGCAAGCGGCCCTGCGTTACAATGGGTCAGAATATTGAAGCCGTCCTTTACAAGAGTAAGTCCGTATTCAGATATTTTACGACACATTTCTATATCTTCTTCGTGTATCGCTATGGCGGTACATTTTATTTTTTCTTTTAATTCCTTTACAGAAAGGTTTTTATGTTTCTCTGCCACTTTTACTATTCGTTTTGTAGCGGCACTGAGGTTTACCGCCGTAGGTCTGCTGCTATCAAGAAAACTCTCATATTCTTTCAGTTTGCTCAGAAAAACAGATATATCATCTGTATCTGTAGCGAGCGATAAAACGTACATAGAATAACCTGCAAATATCCCTATGGCAGGTGCACCTCTCACCTTTAAAAGCTTAATTGCATCATAAAGCTCATCAGGCTGCGAAAGAGTGAGATATACCGTTTCGCAAGGTAATTTTGTCTGGTCTATTATAACAACTGATTTTTCATCTTCAGAGAGTCTTACGCTGTCGCTTAACAGATATTCCATTATATGTATCTCCTTTTTATATCATCTTTTTAATTGTAACACAAATTATTCGATATGTAAACACAGACAACATATCTTAAAAGGGTTAAGAAACAGCAAAAATTACTATCAAAGTGATAAAATAAAAAAATTGTTAAAAAAATCGCAAAATTATAGTTGAATTTGTCGGAGAAATGTAGTATAATAATATTAATCTTGTGTTTCTTTTAGATAAGAAACACTTTAAAGCAAAATTAACGAATGGAGAATATGTGAGGATGGATAATTTACTTCGTACAATGGCGATCATTACAGAAGAATATGCTTCTCAGAACCTGAGCGGTATGTGGGCATCTGTAATCACCGGTCTTGTAGTTGTTTTCCTGATTTTAGGCATACTTATCGGATTTATTTATCTCATAGGCCTTTTCAGCAACATCGGCAAGAAAAAAGCGAAAAAGACAGAAGAGAAAGCTCCTGAGACTCCTGCTGCAGCACCTGCAACGGTTGTCGAAGAAGAGGTGTATGAGGAGGATGACAGCGAAATCATCGCAGTTATCTCCGCCGCAATTGCCGCTTACAGCGAGCAGGACGGCAAGACCTATGCTATAAAGAAGATCAGACGCAGTGAAAAACAGCCCAGATCAAGCTGGGGTACTGCAGGCGTAGTTGATAACACACGCCCTTTCTGATTTAAAACAACTTAAAGGAGAAAAAAAATGGAGATCATCGAAGTATTTCTGAACACCCTGAAAGAACTCTGGTTCGACTCAGGCTTCTGCAATATAACAATTCAGCAGGGTCTTATGCTTGCAGTTTCTTTCCTGCTCTTATACCTTGCTATAGTAAGACAGTTTGAACCCTTATTGCTTTTACCTATCGCCTTTGGTATGATGCTTACAAACATACCCGGTTCGGATGTATTCCACCCCGAATTTTTTATGACGGAAGAAGTTGCGCTCAACGGCGTAAATTACGGAGAGGTATTACATCACGGTGGACTTCTTGATATAATCTATATCGGTGTAAAAACACAGATATTCCCACCGCTTATCTTCCTTGGTATCGGATGTATGACAGATTTCGGTCCGCTTATTGCAAACCCCAAGAGCTTACTTCTCGGTGCGGCTGCTCAGGCCGGTATATTCTTAACCTTCCTTGGTGCTTGCTTCTTAAGCTTTACAGGTATACCCGAAATTTCCTTTACATTTAAAGAAGCGGCTTCCATCGGTATTATTGGCGGTGCGGACGGTCCTACAGCGATATTCCTTACATCAAAGCTTGCCCCTCAGCTTATGGGTTCGATAGCGGTGGCGGCATACTCATACATGGCACTTGTTCCTATTATACAGCCTCCTATAATGAAGCTGCTTACAACAAAGAAGGAACGTCTTGTAAAAATGGACAGCTTACGCCCCGTTACAAAGAGAGAAAAAATCATATTCCCTATCGCAGTAACACTTATCGTTGCATTCGTTATTCCCGATGCTACTCCCCTTGTTGGTATGCTGATGCTCGGTAACTTATTCCGTGAAAGCGGTGTTGTTGACAGACTTGTAAAGACTGCTTCCAACGAGCTTATGAATATCGTTACTATCCTTTTAGGCATAGTAGTTGGTGCTACTGCAACAGCGGAAAACTTCCTTACATTCAAGACACTCATCATTGTAGGACTTGGTCTTGCTGCATTCTGTGTAGGTACAGCCTGCGGTATACTCTTCGGTAAGGTTATGTATCTTGTAACAGGCGGTAAGGTAAACCCCTTAATCGGTTCTGCAGGCGTGTCCGCAGTACCTATGGCTGCAAGAGTTTCTCAGACAGTAGGTGCAAAGGAGAATCCTTCAAACTTCCTTTTAATGCATGCTATGGGACCTAATGTTGCAGGTGTTATCGGCTCTGCTGTAGCGGCAGGCGTACTGCTGAAAATATTCGGTGCATAATAAAAACGTTATAAATTAAAGCAGAGGGCTTTGCCTTCTGCTTTTTCTATTTTTAAATATAAAAACGGGTGACTGATAGTCACCCGCATTAGTGATAAATTTTAGTTTTGAGTGTTAAATTTTATATAAGCCCATATCTTACAACTTCAACAACTTCTCCGCCTGAAATGATAACTCTCGGAATACGAAGAGCCACTGCACAGGTAAGCTCATATCCGATAGTACCCAAGATATCAGCATTGTAATCAATGCCCGTTTCCTTGCATTTGTCAGAATACACATAAACGATATCATTGACTTTTACATCAGGCACATCGGTAACATCAACTATAACCTGATCCATACACACTCTGCCGAGCACAGGACAGAGAGTATCGTTTATAAGCATTTTACCCTTTCCTGAAAAACCTCTGAAATAGCCGTCCGCATAACCTATCGGAATAACCGCTACCGTCATATCCTTTGGTGCTTTAAAGGTTCTGCCGTAGCTTATCTCAGTCCCCGTTTTTATTTTCTTAAGCTGGGATACAACGGATTTTATCGTCATTACCTGCTTTAAATCTACAGGCATTGAAAGAGGATAATTGGGTGCATTGCCGTAAAGGATAACACCTGCTCTCACTAAATCGCCTTCAAATCCACCGTGATATAAAATGCCGCCGCTGTTCTGACTGTGGATAAGTATTCCTCTATCCTTTGCAAGTGCTATCAGCTTTTTATACTGATTATTCGTATAGCTGATATCCTCTTCGTTATCGCTGTCAGCAACTGCATAATGAGTGTAGATACCGTTACAGGAAAGCCCTTCAAGAGAAAGGATAGCGTTAAGCTCTTCTTCTGTTTCAATTCCGACTCTTGTCATACCTGTATTGACTTTGATATGTACAGGCATTTTTACACCCTTTGAAAGAGCATAACGGCTGAGATCCTCGGCATACTCCACGCTACCGACAGTCTGGGTGATCTGAAGGGATAAAAGTTCATCAAAATAATCCTCATCTGTGTAACCAAAAGTAAGGATCATTCCTTTTACGCCCTGATTTCTCAGCTTTTCAGCCTCCCACAGATTTGAAACACCGAAGTATTTTACCCCAAGCTCTTCTAAGGTATGGCAGACTGTTTTATCATCGTGACCGTAAGCATTTGCCTTGACTACTGCAAGCATTTCCTTATCTCCTGTCAGCTTTTTTATCTGACTGTAATTGTAACGGAGTGCGTCAAGGTCGATTTCTGCCCAGGCACGTTTAAGAAATTTTTTCAACATAAAACCTTCTTTATCTTAATGCAAGGGAAAAGAAAAAAATCCCTTGTAATTTATTTTTATTTGTGCTATTATTATATTGTACTATTTTTCAGATTAAATTTCAAGTCTTTTTACCATTTACTTATCGGAGGATGATAACTTTGACAAAAAGAAAGAGCAACTGGTACATATATCTTATTACCTTTTTGGTTGCAGGTGTAATTGTATATATAGTTTCAAACGCCTTACTGAATATGTTTTATGACTCTCAGAAAAGAGGAGACACAAACACATCTCAGAATAACGGAACGGTATTCAAACCTGACAAGGCACATAACTTCACAATCCTCGCTATGCTGAGCGATGATGCAGATGGTGCACCTGACTACTATATGACTATCACATACAGAGGAGATACAAACTCTGTATTACTTATGCCCTATCTCAAAAACTCATATATGAAAGGCAACACCCTTGATAAAGCTTATCTGAACGGCGGAGCGGAAGCGGCTACAAAGCTCATAGCTGATGCTACAGGTGTAAAGATAAGCAAATATATAAAGTTTACCGAATCTACTATTATCGAATTTTTCGATATGGCAGGTAACACAACTATAACTGTACCTTCTCAATTGAAGCACGAAAATGAAGATGATAAGACAATGACTATCATCAACAAGGGCACAAGCAGCTTTACGGGAAGACAGTTGCACGCATACCTTACATTCCCCGATTATGGCGTAAAGGATGTTCAGTATCCCTGCAAGGTACATGGTAGTTCATATACAGAGTTTATTAATCAGAACTTCCACAATCTGTCGGAAGGTTATATTGAGCAGTATTCACACTTCCTTATAAACTTTACACAGACAAATATCACTAAACAGGATTATGAGCAGAAGAAGCAAGCTCTTTTATATTCCTTCAATTACACAAATGAAATCTGCGATTATTATGTTCCCTACGGCGAACAAACCGACAAGGGCTATGAAATCTCTGCAGACAGCTTTGCTACTGTAAAAGCAAAAATTACAGAGTCGGAATAAAAAGGAATAGATATGAGCGAAAGCGTAAAAATAGAAAGGCTTAAAGCAGAAAACATAGGAGCAATAGTCAGCTGGTGCAAGGATAAGGACGAAAAATTCCTTATGCAATGGGCAGGAGCAGGATACAGCTTTCCTTTGACAGAAGAACAGATAACTGAAAGACTCGAAAAAGGTGCAGAAATTTATGAAGCACATCTTGATGGCAGAATGGCTGGTACGATTGAAGTTATAGACAGGAACGAGCAAAGAAATTCAGTGCTTATCGGTAGATTTGTTATTGATCAGTCGATAACAAATAAAGGCTCAGGCACAAAGATAATGTCAGCTTTTTTAGAACATCTTAAAAACCAATGTAACATTTCAGAAGTAACGCTGTTTGTATTTGATTTTAATATTGGTGCATACAAGTGCTATCAGAAATGTGGCTTTACTGATGAAGATTCCGCTATAAGACCTAACGGCTGGAAAGCAATCGCAATGAGGAAGATTTTATAAAAAAACATCTATGTTACGATAAAAAGCATAAAAATTATATTTACCCTCACAATAATATGTGAGGGTTTTGCTGTTTAATGAGCGATATTTAATAAATTATTAAAATTTTTATAAAAAGGGCTTGCAATTAAGAGCAAAATAAGGTAAAATAATAGGGTATAGAATATCAGGGGATAAACCCCATTAAATTTACGGAGGAATTATTAAATATGGTAACAGCAGGCGATTTCAGAAACGGTATGACCTTTGAAGAAGAAGGCAACGTAATGCAGGTTATTGAATTCCAGCACGTTAAGCCCGGTAAAGGTGCCGCTTTCGTAAGAACAAAGGTAAGAAACGTAATCACAGGCTCTGTGGTTGAAAAGTCATACAACCCCTCAGCTAAGTTCCCTACAGCTTTTGTTGAAAGAAAGGATATGGAATACTCATACAACGATGGTGAGTTATACTACTTTATGGACACAGAAACTTACGAACAGGTGCCCATCAACCCCAGCGAGCTTGACGATAACTTCAAGTTTGTTAAGGAAAACATGGTTTGTAAAGTTCTTTCCTACAAGGGCAAGGTATTCGGTGTAGAACCTCCTAACTTTGTAGAACTCGAAGTAACTCAGACAGATCCCGGTTTCAAGGGTGATACAGCTACAAACGCTACAAAGCCCGCTACACTTGAAACAGGTGCAGAAATCCGTGTTCCCTTATTCATCGATATCGGCGAAATCATCCGTATCGACACAAGAACAGGCGAATACATGGAACGTGTAAACAAGTAATTCAATTTGCAAAGGAGAATATTACTATGACAGTTGCAGAAAAGGTTTCCTACCTCAAGGGCCTTGCAGAAGGTCTTGGTATTGAAGACACAACTAAAGAAGGTAAGATGATCAATGCTATCATTGACGTGCTTGATGATATTGCTCTTACTTTAGTTGATATTGACGAAGAATTAAACGATGTTGCAGACGTTATGACAGACGTTGAAGAAGCTGTTTCTCTCTTAGAAGATGAAGTATACGGCGACGAAGACGATTACTGTGACTGCTGCGATTGTGACTGTGATGATGAATACGATGATATGTATGAAATCACATGTCCCGCTTGCAACAACTCAATCACAGTTGATTTCGATGTTATTCAGGAAGGTTCACTTCCCTGCCCTAACTGCGGCGAAAATCTTGAATTGGATTTAAGCAGTCTCGAAGATGACGAATGTGACTGCGGTTGCTGCGAATAATCTTTAACATCAGAGCCTCCCGTATAAACGGGAGGCTTTTTTTGCAATATGACGCTGTTGACTATTGCCGAAATTACTGATATAATTAATCTGACAACAACACAGCCTGCGAATACATTACCACTCCCACACCTGCATTCGGGTGGATGTGATCAAGAAGGTAAGTCCTGTCAGGCGAATATGTAAGTTTTTCGATAATAAAAGGATTTGCGTTTATAAATCTGCAATTATTTTCGGCACAGAATTTCTGAAGAGCATCAGAATACTGATTATTCATCGAAAGCTTGTTGCTGTAAGAAAGGGATGATACTGTATCACCATCGGTGGAGTACCAGGGTGCAATAAAGATAATCTCTGCTTTACTGTTTTTCTCCAGGAGTTTCAGTTTAAGTTGCTGTGCACGACTGACAAATTCTTCAGAGGTCATAGCACAGGTTTTTCCATCACGGTAACGGACGTCATTTGTACCAATAGCAATAACGTAAAGATCAGAAGCAGGAATGCTGTCAGCGGTATCAATCAGATAGGATATCGTGCATCCGCCCTTTGAATGATTATAAATCTCCTTATTGGGAAAACAGGAAGCTATCGGCTCATACCAGGGACAACCACCGTTTTTAGTTCCTTCGGTAACGCTGTCACCGATAAAACAGATTTTATCAACTTTATCCATCAGGCTGTACAAAGTTCCGTTTTTCATTTCTTCGGTAAGCTCAAGCGTATCATTCACGCAACGTAAAAAACCGTTTTCGTTGAAATACATAATTTCTGTCAATGAATTTATATCCATACTGTGTCCGAAAACAACAGACGTTACTATCTCATTTGATGATGCTGCCTTTTCAAGATCATCCGTGCTGAGCTGCTGACGAAGCTTGCTATTGTACATCATCTCATATATTGGGAGTGCTCTGTAATTTCCATCAACAGGAGCCTGGGTGTAAAGCGGTATCACGCCGCCACCTATAACTTTCTTGGTCTCTCTGTCGATATATACATCAACGAGCATACTGGTATCGCCTTGTTTTTCGCGGTAAATATTTGCAAAATTTCCTGGACAGTATGCTTCAAAAACGTTTTTGCCGTTATACTCCTCAATGCGTGCAGGCTCAACTGCGTGAGCGTGATCACCTAATATTATATCCGCACCGCATTCCCTGAACACTTTAAACCACGCTTGTTGCTCTGCATCTATTTCATTAGAAAACTGCGTGCCGATATGCGGCAGGACTATTATAAGATCAGGCTCAAGGCTTTTTGCCTTTTCAAAATCCTTTTCAACCTGTGCCTTGAGAGAATCGAACACTTCTCCTTCTGTACCTGTAATTACAGATGTAATGTATGATAATGATCCGCTTGTAAGTTCGTCGATAGAATATCCGTTACTGCCGTACGTATAGCTGAGTATGGCAAATCTTATACCCTGACACTCTACTAACTTTACCCGTTCTTTTTCTTTTTCATCGGCATTTCGATATGAACCTGTATGGTCAAGTCCTATTTCGTCAAGCTTATCAAGTGTTCGTAAAGCACCTTCTTCGCCTTTATCAAGAACATGATTATTGGCAGTTGTTACAATATCAAAACCCGCATTTTTAACAGCCACGCCAAATTCATCAGGGAAATTAAGCGAAAGATATTTCCCGTCGTCATAATTACTTGTGGTAAAGCCCACTTCTTCACCTGCCATTGGCCCTTCAAAAACCCCTATAGCGTAATCCGCTGACGAAATATATTTTTCTGCATACTGAAAAACATCGGTGAAATCATATTTTTCTCCATCGTAAGCTCTTTTTACCTGATCTTCAAGAAGAATAAGGTCTCCTGAAAAAGTTATTCTTAAAGCGCTATCAAAGGATTCCTTCTGCTGAGTCGACATAACGTCATAAATAATATCGGTAACGGATGCAGAATTATCATTTTCCTCGTCGACGGAAGGACGCTCCTTTGGAATAACTCCCCATACTGCAATAAAGCATAATCCGAACGCTACAAGTCCTGCTACAAGCTTTGCCACCGAAAAGCCTTTTTTATCGGTGGTGAACATTTCACAGCCCTGATTAAGAAACTTATTAAGAAAACGAGAAACAAAATTGTTTCCGCAAACAAAACAGATAACAACGGTTGAAACTACAGCGACAGCTATTGTAATAAGCGAATCGCTATACGGCATATTGTCTGTTATAAGAAGTGTTATCGGTCTGTGAAGAAGAAATACCCAAAGAGAATTTTTGCCAAGGACAGATAACAAAGGTAGCTTTTTTCGAGGTGTTATATAAAGTAACGCTAAAATAAAAACAGCGGCTATAGCAAGAAGTACAAGCCTACCTGCCGCATCCATGGGTACACTATACCCTTCCATCATCAAGGATCTGTCTGTGTATCCGAAGTAATTCCGACAGAAAAAACCGATTACAAAGCCACCTGCAAGAAACAGAAGTCCCTTTAGTAATCTATCAGATAGCTTCATACTTATAACTGTCTGCATTTTTTCTTCGGAATATAAATAACCTGCCATATAGAAGGGGTAGAAGCAGATTATTCTGCTTATCGAAAGAGTATTATCAAGGGTAGGGAAAAAGCCTGCCATCATAGCTACAAATACAAGTATAAGAACAATATCCTTGAACTTTGCTATATACTTTGCTGTGAGTCTCCATACTGTAAGAGCAAGAAGATACCAAAAGGAATAAAGCGGTACAATAAGCGAATCAAATCCGTATATAAATCCCATTATACTGTTGAAGATAAAATATAGGAATATAAGCTTTATAATTGATGGAAAGCTGCAGCTTTTCTCACTTTTACCTAAATATCCCGACAAGAAAATGAAGGCAGGCATATGGAACATATAGATAAAATCAAACGTTACGTCTATTACTTTATCAGACTGATACGGTAATAACATATGAGCAAAAACCACAAGCAACATAAGGATACCTTTTATGTTGTCGT
>JAZSHW010000026.1:0-15858 GCA_045533495.1 Ruminiclostridium sp.
GACAGAGCTTAAAGCAGATGATGATGCAGTTTATGATGAAATTATAGATATCAACCTTTCTGAAATTGTTCCAATGGCAGCTTGCCCCCATATGCCCGATAACGTTAAGACTCTTGACGAAATAGGCAAAATGAAAATAGATCAGGTCTGCATTGGTTCATGCACAAACTCATCTCTTCAGGATATGATGAAGGTTGCCCACATCTTAAAGGGCAAAACAGTTCATCCTGATGTGTCGCTCAGCATTGCTCCGGGAACAAAGCAGGTGCTCAATATGCTTGCTCAAAACGGTGCGCTTGCAATTATGATTGATGCAGGTGCAAGAATTCTTGAAAGTGCTTGCGGTCCTTGTATCGGTATGGGTCAGTCACCCAACTCAAAGGGCATTTCTCTCAGAACCTTCAACCGTAACTTCGAAGGCAGAAGCGGTACAAAGGATGGTCAGATTTATCTTGTTTCTCCTGAACTTGCAGCGGCATCTGCTCTTACAGGTGTACTTACAGATCCCAGAACACTTGGTGAAATGCCTGATTTCAAGCTTCCTGAAGAATTTATCATCAACGACAATATGATTGCACTTCCTGTTGACGAGAAGGATATGGACAGCGTAGAAATTCTCCGTGGTCCCAACATCAAGCCTTTCCCCGAAACAGCTCCTCTCCAGGAAACAATTGACTGCGGTTGCTCATTAAAGGTTGGCGACAACATCACAACTGACCACATTATGCCTGCAGGTGCGAAGATTCTTCCTCTTCGTTCCAACATTCCTGCTATTTCAAACTACTGCTTTACAGTATGTGATGAAAAGTTCCCTGAAAGAGCAAAGTACATGGGACAGAGCATTATTGTCGGTGGCGTAAACTACGGTCAGGGTTCTTCAAGAGAACACGCAGCACTTGCTCCTCTTTATCTTGGTGTTAAGGCTGTTCTTGTAAAGAGCTTTGCTCGTATACACAGAGCAAACCTTATAAACGCCGGTATCCTTCCCCTTACATTTGTAAACGAAGCTGATTACGAAAATATCGCTGAAGGCGACAAGCTCGTTATTGAAGGTGTAAGAGAAGCTGTTATAAACGGTGTTACAGAGCTTACAGTAGTAAACAAGACAAACGGCAAGTCAATCCCTGTTCTCTGCGAACTTACAGGCAGAACAAAGGATATTATGCTTGCAGGCGGTCTTCTTGACTACACAAGAGAATCTCTCAAATAATAAAAAAATAAAGGAGAAACAAAAATGGCTGATAAAATTCAGATGACCACTCCCATCGTTGAGATGGATGGCGACGAAATGACCAGAATAATCTGGAAGATGATCAAGGACGTTCTTATCTGTCCTTATGTTGATTTAAAGTCAGATTATTATGATTTAGGTCTTGTACACAGAAACGAAACAAACGATCAGGTTACAATAGACTCTGCAAATGCTACAAAGAAGTATGGTGTTGCAGTAAAGTGTGCTACAATTACACCCAACGCACAGAGAATGACAGAATACGATTTAAAGGAAATGTGGAAGTCCCCCAACGGTACAATCCGTGCCATCCTTGACGGTACAGTATTCAGAGCTCCTATCATCGTAAAGGGTATCACTCCCCTCCTTCCCGGTTGGAAGAAGCCTATAACAATCGCCCGTCACGCTTACGGCGATGTTTACAAGAACTCTGAAATGAAGGTCGCTGACGGCAGCAAGGCTGAACTTGTTGTAACCGACAAGGACGGCAACGAAACAAGACAGCTTATCCACACATTTAACGGTTCTGACGGTATTATTCAGGGTCTTCACAATATCAATGCAAGTATTGCTTCCTTTGCAAGAGCTTGCTTCAACTTTGCTCTTGACACAAAGCAGGATTTATGGTTTGCTACAAAGGACACAATCTCCAAGAAGTATGACCACACCTTCAAAGATGTCTTCCAGGAAATCTTTGACGCTGAATACAAGGAAAAGTTTGATGCAGCAGGCATTGAATATTTCTACACACTTATCGACGACGCAGTTGCAAGAGTTGTCCGTTCTGACGGTGGCTATATCTGGGCCTGCAAGAACTATGACGGTGACGTAATGTCCGACATGGTAGCTACAGCTTTCGGTAGCCTTGGTATGATGACCTCTGTGCTCGTATCTCTCGATGGCGTATACGAATGCGAAGCTGCTCACGGCGCAGTTACACGCCACTACTACAAGCACTTAAAGGGTGAAGAAACATCCACAAACTCAGTTGCAACCATCTTTGCATGGACAGGTGCTTTAAGAAAGCGCGGCGAGCTTGACAACAACGCAGAACTTTCAGCATTTGCAGACAAGCTTGAAAAGGCTACAATAAAGACTATTGAAGACGGTGTAATGACAGGCGACCTCTATATCCTTTCAAACCTTGAAAACAAGAAAAAGGTAAACACAGAGGACTTCCTTCTTGAAATCAATAACAGATTGAAGGAAATGCTTTAATAGAAATTTATGTGTTAAGATCATAAGGAGGTAATGATATGCCAAAAAACAGTAATATTTCCAACTCGGTAATCAGACGCTTACCTCGCTACTACCGTTTTTTAGGAGAACTTTCAAAACAAGGCATTTCTAAGATCTCGTCCCGTGAGTTATCCGAAAGAATGAAGCTTACCGCTTCGCAGATAAGACAGGATCTTAACTGCTTCGGTGGTTTCGGTCAGCAGGGCTACGGATACAATGTGGCAGAACTGAGATGTGAGATCGGAAAAATACTCGGTGTTGATAAAGGCAGAAAGGCTATTCTTATAGGTGCTGGTAATCTCGGTACTGCCCTTGCGGTACACATCAACTTTGAAAAAAGCGGATGTAAGCTTGTAGGAATATTCGATTCAAATAAAAATATTGAAAATCAGCCTCTTGGCGATCTTACCATCACTGATATTTCAAAGCTTGAAGAATTCTGCAAAAAGCACAATCCCGAAATAGCCGTACTGTGCATCCCTAAATCAGTCACAAAGGAAATCGTAGACAGGCTTATCGCACTTAACATAAAATGCTTCTGGAATTTCTCACACTACGATATCAACATTGATTACAGCGGTATCATAGTAGAAAATGTTCACCTCGGTGACAGTCTCCTGACTTTATCTTATGGTGTAAACAATCTGTTAAATAAGGATTAAGCTAACCCCACAGACTTAGCTCAGTAGCCATATAGAAGGTATTATAAAGCCCCTTTTGACACAATGTCAAAAGGGGCTTTGCATTACTTATGACATTGACTATTAATGATATATTTGCTATAATCGTTTTGATGAATAAAATTTGTGGAGGTGCAAAATGAGCACATATATATTGACAAGTATGTTCAATAATGGGTTTAATGAAGAAACTGCTAAGGTGTTTCGACAAAAGATAAGTAAAAAAAATAAGTTTGCTTTTCTTGCATCTGAATTTAAAAAATTACACGAAAAGACAGATAAGTATTTTCACTTCTTTCTGAATATGTTTAAAGAAGCTGATATTCATTTTGAAGAAGCATACGTTGTAGACGGAAGAATGAGTGCTGACGAAGCACAAAAAAAGGTTGCAGAAGCTGATGTAATCTGGTTGTCAGGTGGTGATACTCCCACACAGTTCCGATATTTTCAGGAATACGGTTTAGATACAGTTATAAAACAACACGATGGAATTATCATAGGCATGAGTGCAGGATCTATTAACATGGCCGTAACATCAATATGTACTTTATCTTGTGGGCACTCTAAACAGGAAATTTATAACGGTCTTGCTTGTGTAAATATTTCTGTAGAACCTCATTTTATCAGAAACGAAGTATCGAATGAATTAATAGATTTGTCCAAAAAATACACAATTTATGGGCTGTGTGATAATAGCTTTATTGTATGTTCAAGAAAAACGACTGAGTTTTATGGAGAAATATATAAACTCAGCCTCGGAAATATTGAACGGCTGTGAATGCTATAAATTCCAATTAAAAGATGAAATAAAAATTAAGTCCAGAGAAGAAACCGAAGCTTCTCTGGACTTACTTCTTTATTACTATCCAACTTTTTTCGCGAAAATTTTGTGCTGTAAATTTATAACTTACGTATGTTTATTGAACATTTTTATTAAACATCAATTATTTTCTCCTAAACTCTTGTAATTCGACAGAAAAAATGGTAGAATAAAATAGATTATATTATATGCGAGGTAAAGGGTTTGAATCAGCGTCTTGGATATCTTCGAGACAAGGCAAATAAGCTGTCCTTGTCCCCCGGTGTTTATCTTATGAAGGACAAAACGGGAAAAATCATATATGTGGGTAAAGCAAAGGCTCTGAAAAACAGAGTAACTACCTATTTTCACGCCATAGAAAACCATAACCCAAAGACAAAAAAGCTGGTCGAAAACATCTATGATTTTGATTTTATCGTAACTCCTTCAGAGCTGGACGCTCTTGTACTCGAATGCAGTCTGATAAAGCAGAACAACCCCAAATATAATATACTTTTAAAGGACGATAAGGGCTATAATTATATAAAGATAACAAAAGAACCCTTCCCCCGTATTAGCTACGCTCTTAACTGTAAAGATGAAAACGCAGAATATTTAGGTCCTTATACCAGTGGATATACTACAAAACAGGCAGTGGAAGAAGCTAACAGGATATTTATGCTTCCTGCCTGCAATAAGGTATTTCCGAGAGATTTCAGAAAGCAACGTCCCTGCCTTAATTTCCATATAAAAAGATGTATGGGAGTATGCACAGGAAAAATAAAAGAAGCTGAATATCAGAGCATTGTAAATTCAGCCATTGAATATATGAAAAACGGCAGTAAGCAAAGTATAGAACAGCTTACTGCAGAGATGAACGAAGCGGCAGAAAATCTTGAATTTGAAAAAGCGGCAAAGCTCCGTGACCGAATAAATGCAATACAGAAAATGCAAAACGGTCAGGATATTATGTCTGACAAATCCTACGATTTCGATGTAGTTGCCCTTGCTCAGAATGTAGAGCTTGCCAGCATAGCGGTAATAAAATATCGTGATGGCAAAATTACCGATAAGGAAAATTTCTATATTGGTGATGAATATGACAGCTCACAGATGCGATCAGATTTTCTTGTAGAATACTATTCTAAAAGAACAGACGCTATTCCAAAGCAGATATACATTGACATAGAAATAGACGACAACGAGCTATTATGCGAATACTTTACTGCTCTTGCAGGCAAAAAAATAAGTATATCAGTTCCGAAGCGTGGCGAGGGATATTCAAAAATCCTTCTTGCCAAAGCCAACGCATCAGAATATCTTTCAATGAAGGTAGGCAGAACAGTTAAAGAACTTAATGCTCTTGAAGATCTTGCCTCACTTCTCGGACTTTCAAAAATTCCTACAATAATAGAAAGCTACGATATCTCAAATCTTGGAGAAGACAGCCGAGTCGGTGGTATGATAGTATACCGCAACGGCAGACCTTATAAAGCAGGATATAAAAAGTTCGCTATCAAAACTGTAATCGGTCAGAACGACTATGCTTGTATGCAGGAGGTTCTTGAAAGACGATTAAAACGCTACCTTGACGGTGATGAGGCTTTTACTCCCCTGCCTGATCTTATTCTGCTTGACGGTGGCAAAGGTCACGTTAATGCAGTTCAGCAGATATTAGACAAGCTTAATGTAAGTATTCCGCTTTTTGGTCTTGTAAAGGACGAAAAGCACCGCACAAGGGCAATAGCGGCAAGTGGCGGAGAAATACAAGTGAATGCCAACAAAAAACTTTTCGATCTACTTACAAACATACAGGATGAAGTACACCGCTTTTCCCTCTCCTTCCAGCAACAAAAGCACAAAAAGAAGACCTATGAACTGGAACTTACCAAAATCAAAGGCATCGGAGAAGCAAAAGCCCTTGCCCTTATAAAACATTTCAAAACAAAGCAGGGGCTTAAAAATGCCGAAATAGCAGAAATAGCTTCTGTAGCAAAAATAAGCATAGAAAAAGCCGCAGAAGTAGCAAAATATATAGAAGAGAATTTTTAAGAAAGGAACATACAAATGAGAGTTATCACAGGAAGTGCCAGAGGAAGAAAGCTGAAAGCTCCCGAAGGCTACGATGTAAGACCTACAAGCGATGGCGTAAAGGAAGCTATATTCAGTGCCATTCAGTTTGAAATAGAAGGAAGAACTGTACTTGATTTATTCGCCGGCTCAGGTCAGCTTGGCATTGAAGCAATAAGCCGAGGAGCTAAAAAAGCTGTTTTCGTTGACAGTAGTCAGACGTCAATAAAGCTTATAAAGGAAAATGTAGAGCATGTCGGCTTTGAAAAGCAGGCAGATATTATCAATATGCCAAACACTGCATTTTTAAGAACAACAAGAGAAACCTTTGATATAGCTATTCTCGACCCACCATACGAAAGAAAACTTATCCAGAAGTCGTTACCCGCCCTTACAAGCATAATGTCCGAGGATGGCGTAATCGTGTGTGAACATGAAATTGACTGCAGACTCCCCGAAGAAGTAAACGGATTTGTGATAGTAAAAACAAAAAAGCACGGAAAAACCGGGCTTACAATATATCGTAAGCCTCAGGAAGATGAAGAATAACCCGAAAGGATGATAAGAGATGAAGCTTGCAATTTATCCCGGTAGCTTTGACCCTGTGACTTATGGTCATTTAGAAATAATTTCAAGAGCTTCAAAGCTTTTTGATAAGCTTGTGGTACTTGTATCAGTAAACCCTTCAAAGCCCTCAGCTTTTTCTATAGAAGAAAGAAAACAGCTTTTAGAAGAGGTTGTAAAGGCAGAAGGTCTTACCAATGTAGAAATAGACAGTCACGAAGGTCTGCTTATTGATTACTTTAATAAGCGTAATGCAGACGTAATTGTAAAAGGTCTGCGAGCACTTTCTGACTTTGAATATGAATTCCAGATGGCACAGGCAAACAGGAAGCTTTGCTATAAGGCAGAAACCATCTTCCTTACAGCAAAGAGTGAAAACACATATCTTTCATCGAGTATGGTAAAGCAAATTGCAATGTTCGGCGGCGATGTCAGCGACTTTGTGCCCGAATGCATACTTGACAGAATTACAACAAGACTTAAGAAGGACTAAATCAACCGACACAGAAAGGAACGAAAAAAATGAGCATTGAAGAAATTTTAGATTCTATGGACGAAACACTTGATCAGGCAACAAAACTCCCTCTTATGAAAGGCAAAGTAAGTGTTGATGCAGAACAGTTCAGAGAATATATCAAGCAGATAAGACTTAACCTCCCTACAGAAATAAGACAGGCTCAGCATCTTGTTGATGACCGCAGAGGAATTATCAACGACGCCAAAGCAGAAGCGAATTCTATTCTCAGAAAAGCCGAAGAACAGGCAAATAAGCTCATTTCCGAAGAGGCTATTACAAAGCAGGCTCAGCAAAGAGCTCACGATATACTTACCACTGCACAGTCAAAGTCAAAGGAAATCAAGAATGCTACAAATGTATATGTAGATGGTATGCTTACAAGACTTGAAGATGTTCTTACAAGCAACATTGCCGATGTAAGAAAAACACTCAGTGCACTCAGAAACAACAAGAGCTGAGCAGCGGAGGTCGGCTTTGAGCTATAAAACAATCAGAAACCGATGCGAAGCATCATTTATCGAAAAGAAATCCGAATTTATAGGATATCTCTGCCCTGTTGCAACAGAACAGGAAGCCATTGATTTCATAAACGAAATCAGAGCCATGCATCGAAAAGCAACTCACAACTGCTATGCTTATATATTAAGGGATAACAATACTGCCCGCCATAGTGATGACGGAGAACCCGGAGGGACTGCCGGCGTTCCTATTTATGATGTACTTAATAAAACCGGCGTTACCGATATCGCTTGCGTTGTAACAAGATATTTCGGAGGAATAATGCTTGGTGCGGGAGGCCTTGTTAGAGCTTATTCAAAAGGGGCATCTATTGCTCTTGATGCAGCTGATATTCTTACAATGGAAATTGCAGACAGCTTAAAGATTACTGTCGATTATACTTTTTACGGTGCCATACCTGCCATAGCATCAGAATTCGAAGCAATAATCAGAAACACTGAATACGCCGACAATGTAAGCGTATTTCTTGATGTTAAATCAGAGTATACAGATAAGCTTAAAGAAAAACTGATAGATAAATGTAATGGTAAAATAGAGATAGAAATTATCGACAAAGGATATAAAGAATTTTAAAAAAAGGACTTTTTTTGCAAACACAAGTATATATAGACAGAAAATCGCAAGTGATATTTTTCCGAATAAATTTCACTTGCGAAACTTATTTTTAAGCTTTTATGTCAGGGAGTGATTTTGATGAATAAATTACCAAGACAAATAACTGAAGAAATCGAAAAAAACACCCTGTCAGACTATGCTTGCAAAAGCACTGACACAAAAGGCAGAAAAGTATACGAAAAACCTTGCGACATCCGCACAGATTTTCAGAGAGACCGTGACAGAATAATTCATTGTAACGCTTTCAGAAGACTAAAACATAAGACTCAGGTGTTCCTGATTCCTAAATCCGATCACTACAGAACAAGACTCACCCATACTCTTGAAGTCTCACAGATTGCAAGGACAATCGCACGAGCTTTACGATTGAACGAAGATCTTACAGAAGCTATAGCATTAGGTCACGACCTTGGTCACACACCTTTCGGTCACGATGGTGAAAGAGTACTTGATGCACTCTATCCCGGTGGATTTAAACATTATCTTCAGAGCAAACGTGTAGTTGAAGTAATAGAAAAAAACGGCAAAGGTCTGAATCTTACAGAAGAAGTTATCGACGGAATCATCTGTCACACGAACACTGTTGCAAAGACTCTTGAAGGACAGATAGTAAAATTCAGCGACAAGATAGCTTACATAAATCACGACATAGAAGATTCAATAAGAGGTGGAGTTATAAAACAGGAAGATCTTCCTGAAATGCCGGTAAGAATTCTAGGTGCAACAAAAAGCGAGAGAATAACAACTCTCATCTCTTCTATCATAAATAACAGCACAGATATTATAAAATATGACAACGAAACTCAGAAAGCACACGACGAACTCAGGGCTTTTATGTTCGAAAAAGTGTATTTTGCTCCAACTACCAACGAAGAAAAAGGCAAAGCACGTATTGTCATTGATTATTTGTATAATTATTTTCTTAAATCTCCCGACGCCCTCCCCGATTTATTTAAAAGGATTGCCAAACAAGATGGTATAGAACGTGCAATCTGCGATTTTATAAGCGGTATGACAGATGATTTTGCGGTAGATTATTTCAAAGAACTGTGTATACCTAAAAGCTGGTCTTATTAAAGAAAGGAAGAAAAATGAGATTATCGGAAGATTTTCTTTCAAGAGTAAGAGAAAGTAACGATATATACGACGTCATTTCTTCATACGTTCCTTTAAAAAAATCAGGTACAGACTATGTTTGTAACTGCCCTTTCCACTCAGAAAAAACGCCCTCTTGTCACATATATATGGCAACACAGAGCTTTTATTGTTTTGGTTGCGGTGCGGCAGGCGATGTAATAAATTTTATACGTTTATACGAACACCTGGACTATATGGAAAGCATCCGCTTTTTAGCCCAACGTGCCGGTATACCGATGCCGGAGGATGGTGGAGATGAAGGTGCAAAAACTCGTGCAAGAATCCTTGAAATGAACAGAGAAGCGGGGAAATTCTTCCACAAATATCTCTTTTCTCCCCAAGGGAAAGAAGGACTTGATTATCTGTATAGTCGTGGACTTTCCACTCATACAATCAGAATTTATGGACTTGGATACGCTCCTAACGATTGGTCTTTGTTGAGAAATCATCTTAACTCACACGGATTCAATGATGATGAAATAACAGAAGCATCACTTGGCGTTAAATCACAAAAAAATAACAATACTTATGATTTTTTCAGATACAGAGTAATGTTTCCTTTTTTTGATTTAAGAGGAAATATTGTTGGTTTTTCAGGCCGAGTAATCGGTGGTGACGATACAAGAAAATACCTTAATACAAAGGCAACACCCGTATATAATAAAAGTACATACCTTTATAGTATGAACCATGCTAAAAATTCGGGCAAAACAAATCTTATAATGTGCGAAGGTAATCTTGACGTCATAGCAATGCATCAGGCAGGTTTTACAAATGCTGTAGCAACCTGCGGAACTGCAATAACTGATAGCCACGCAAGAGTGATAGCTAATCAGAGCTTTAAAGAAGTAATACTCGCCTACGATAGCGATGATGCCGGCAAAAAGGCCACTGCAAGAGCAATAAACATTCTTGATAAAGTTGGAATAAACGCAAAAATCCTACAAATAAAGGGAGCGAAAGACCCTGACGAATTCATAAAAAAATTCGGTAGTGAAGCCTTTGCTCTACAAATTGACAAAGCAACACCTGCGATGGAATACGAACTTGATAAAATAAAAGCAACATCAGATATAAGTAATCCTCAAGGAAAAGCAGATTTTCTGAAAAAATGCGTTACTTTTATTTCAACTGTTCATAGTTCAATAGACAGAGCTGTATATATAGCGGATGTCTCCACATACAGTGACATAAGCAGAGCTACTATTGAAGCCGCCGTAGAGCAAGCTTTGAAAAAGCAGAACAACGCAAGAGAAAAAGCTGAACGGCAGGAAATCATTTCAGGATCTTCCAAAAAAGACAAAGTTAATCCTGAAGCGTCCAAATACCCAATTGAAGTTCAGGCAGAAAGAGGAATAATAGCATACCTTTTCCACTCCCCTGATTTCAAAAGGAAGATTTCTGAAAAAATTACACCTGATGATTTTCCGACTGAATTCAACCGACGTTTATTTATGGAACTTTGCATTCTCATAGATGGAGGAGAAAGTACAGATTTGGCGGTATTAGGCGAAAGTCATGAACCTGAAGAAATATCCGCGATTGCTAAAATAATAAAAGATGGCAATGACCTACCATATAGTATTGACCGTCTTAACGATTATATAAATAATCTTCTGAAATTCCGACAGAAAAAAAGTCAGAAAAAACTTGAAGATATGTCCGCATCTGAATTACTTGCTTACGCAAACAGAATAAAGGACGACAAATAAATTAAAGGACAACTAAAAAAAGAAAGGTAATAACAATTATGGCAGAAAAGAAAATTGACGATCTTATAAATCACGGTAAGCAGCATGGTAAACTCACTACAAAGGAAATTACAGATGCTCTCGAAGAACTTGATTTTGACGCTGATGAAATCAACAAACTTTATGAAGATTTTGAAAACAGCAACATTGAAGTCATAGACGATTTTTCAGCAGATGACGAGCTCGATACAGCACTTGACTACACTGATCCCGATGATTTTGAAACTTCACTTTCAAACGATGGCATTGCCATTGACGATCCTGTAAAAATTTATCTCAAAGAGATTGGTCGTGTTCCCCTTCTCTCATCTGAAGAAGAAATAGAACTTGCAACCCGTATGTCTCAGGGCGATAAATACGCAAGAAAACGTCTTAGCGAAGCCAACTTAAGACTTGTTGTAAGTATTGCAAAAAGATATGTAGGCAGAGGTATGCAGTTTCTTGATCTTATCCAGGAAGGAAACCTTGGTCTTATCAAAGCAGTAGAATTGTCAGGGTATCAAAAAGGCTACAAGTTTTCTACTTATGCTACATGGTGGATCAGACAGGCTATCACTCGTTCTATTGCTGATCAGGCAAGAACTATCCGTATTCCAGTTCACATGGTAGAAACAATCACGAAAGTAAAGAAGGTTTCAAATCAGCTTCTTCACGAAAATGGACACGAAGCAACACCCAAGGAGATTGCTGACAAGCTTGGTATTTCTGTAGAAAGAGTTCGTGAAATCATCCGTATTTCTCAGGATCCCGTATCCCTTGAAACTCCTATCGGCGAAGAAGAAGACAGCCACTTAGGCGATTTTATTCCTGACGAGGATGCTCCCGCACCTGCAGAAGCTGCATCAAGAACACTTCTTAAGGAACAGCTTAACGATATTCTCGACACGCTTACAGACAGAGAATCAAAGGTGTTAAGACTTCGTTTCGGTCTTGAAGACGGCAGACCCAGAACCCTTGAAGAAGTTGGTAAGGAATTCAATGTTACACGTGAGCGTATCAGACAGATAGAAGCAAAGGCACTCAGAAAGCTCAGACACCCTTCAAGAAGTAAAAAGCTCAAGGATTTTCTTGACAACTGATACACTAATTTAAGGAATTGATTAAATGCATATAACATTAGAAACCGATTACGCAATCAGAATAGTGGATTTTCTTGCAAAAAACAATGGCAGATTTGACGCTACAACAATTTCTGAAAACACAAATGTGCCATCAAACTTTGCAATGAAGATTCTCAGAAAATTAAGCTCAGGAGCAATAGTTACATCATACAAAGGCACAAAAGGCGGTTATGAGCTTACAGCTGATCTTAACACGCTCTCTGTTTATGATGTAGTTGAAACTATGGAAGGCATATATCGTTTCAGTCGTTGTCTTGATGGAGAATATAATTGTACAAGATGTGAAAATGGTCTGCCCTGTACATACCAGCACGCTTTCCAGAGAATTTCCGATATGGTCTGCGAAGAACTGAAAAAACTAAAATTCAGTAAGATGTGATTTTAACTCCACCGATTTAATCGGTGGAGTTATCTTATGTGTGAAAAAAATAAAACTCACCTACTTTACATTTACGAATAATAAAGGTTTCCCCCCTTGACTTTTCCCTGAAAATATGCTATCATACATAGTGCTGGCTCGGAGGGCAAAGCATTCTTAAGAAATGTAATGCTGGATAAGGCTACAGGTTGAGATACCTGTCTCCTTGTCCGGCTTTTTATTTTGGAGGTATAAATGGAAAAAGCAAACAACCTTATAAATGGCAAGGTTTTCAGTTCATTAATAAAATTTGCAGTACCTGTATTTATTGCAATGTTCCTGCAATCACTTTATGGTGGTGTAGACCTTCTTGTAGTAGGGCAATTTGCAAACACTGCTGATGTATCCGGAGTTGCTACAGGAAGTCTTTTAATGCAGACTGTAACAATGATAATCACTGGTTTTTCAATGGGAATTACGGTATATGTCGGTCAGAAAATAGGCGAGAAAAATCATAAGGATGCAGGAAAAGCAGTAGGTGCAGGCATTGTGTTATTTTTATTTGTCGGTACAATCATCTCTTTACTGCTGGTTTTGCTTACAGGACAGCTCGCAGAACTTCTCCAAGCACCTGCAGAAGCCTTTGATGAAACCTGTGATTACATAACCGTATGCGGAGCAGGTACACTTTTTATATGTATGTACAATCTGCTCGGAGCTATTTTCAGAGGTATCGGAGATTCCAGAACACCCCTTATCACAGTGCTTATAGCTTGTGCCATAAACATTACAGGCGATTTGTTTTTTATTGCAGTTTTAGGAATGGGTGCAAAGGGTGCGGCTCTTGCAACAATAATTGCTCAGGCAACAAGTGTTGTGATCTCTTTGCTTATTATAAGAAAGAAATCCTTACCCTTTACTTTTAAAAAGAAATACATCCGTTTTGACAGAAAAATAATACTGCGTGAATTAAAGCTCGGTGCTCCTATCGCTTTACAGGAGTTTCTTGTGGGGATATCTTTCCTTATTATACAAACTGCAGTGAACTCAATAGATGTAGTTGCGTCAGCAGGCGTAGGCGTTGCGGATAAGGTATGTGCCTTTATAATGCTTGTCCCGTCATCATTTTCTCAATCAATTTCCGCCTTTGTAGCCCAGAATATCGGAGCTAACCGTAAAGACAGAGCGGTAAAAGCATTAAAATACGGCATTCTGACTTCACTATGTGTAGCTCTTGTGATCGGATCTTTTTCCTTTTTCAAAGGAGATATACTTGCAGGTATCTTTGCAAAAGAAAAGGATGTTATCCTGCAAGCCTTTGATTATCTGAAAGCATACGCTATAGACACATTATTTACTGCAATCCTTTTCTGCTTTATCGGATATTTCAACGGTTGCGGAAACACCTTATTCGTTATGTTGCAAGGAATTATAGGAGCCTTCGGTGTCAGAGCTCCTATTGTTCTGATTATGAGCAGTCTGGCTGACACTTCCCTGTTTAAGATTGGTCTTGCTACACCATGTTCTTCTATATTCCAGGTAATAATGTGTATCTGCTTTATGCTCTATATTAGACATTCAGAGAAAAAGAAGCTTAAAACAAATATGCTGTAAAAAAGAAACCGCTGGTAAAACAGCGGTTTTTATAATTTTGTGACTTTGTCACTGAAAAAAGTACAAATTATGGGTATAATATAATCAGAAAGTTAAATAAACTTTCCGATAGACACAAAACAGAAAGGAAGTAAACGATATGTCAGTATTAAAAGTAAACATAAACAATTTTGAAGAAATTAAAAACAGCGATAAGCCTGTACTGCTCGACTTCTACGCAGACTGGTGTGGTCCTTGCCGTATGGTATCTCCTATAGTCGAAGAAATCGCAGAGGAAAATCCTCAATATCTTGTAGGAAAAATCAATGTAGACGATGATCCTGAGCTTGCTCAGCAGTTCTATGTATCAAGTATTCCTATGCTGGTAGTAATGAAAAATGGTGAAATTGTAAATCAATCAGTGGGTGCAAGACCCAAAGCACAGATTTTAGCAATGTTAGAGGGCTAAGGCTCTCAGCCTCTTCATATCAAGGATTCTTACACCCTTTCGGGACACATCCACAATTCCCTCATTTGAAAAATATTTAAGCGTGCGGGAGACGACCTCACGGGCAGATCCCATATATTTTGCGATCTGTTCGTGAGTAAGCGTTATAACATCCGAGCCTGTTCTCGTGGATTCGTCTGAAAGAAAGATGGCAAGCCTTTTATCCATACTCATAAAGAGTATCTGCTGCATTACCCACATAACGTCTGAAAAACGGTTTACAGCAGTTTCAAGAGCAAATATCTTTATATCAGGATTATTTTCCGCAACAGAAGCAAACACCGAACCGCTTACTATATAGCACTCGCTGTTTTCTTCGGCGTCTATCAGTATATCAAAGGTTATCGACTGCAACACACAGGACGCCGCAAGCATACACATATCACCTGAATGAAGTCGGTATAAGGTTACATCTTTCCCTTCATCAGACATAATGTAGACCCTTAAACAGCCCGAACGAACAAAAAACACACCTGAACATTCTGTGCCATCGTGTACCGTTGTTCCTTTCGGATAGGATAAAGCAAAGGAATTTTCACAGATATAATCTCTTTCATCCTCTGATATTTTATTCCAGAAAGGAAAGCTTTCTCTAAATATCGGTTCAAACATTGCTCGTGCCATTTTTATTTCTCCTTGAAATACAGATATATTTTTATTTTACTCCTCGCAAGCTGAAAAGTCAATAATACAAACCGCTATGTAAGAAAGGAATATCAAAACTTATGGAACACATCTACGACATGATAATAATAGGTGGAGGTCCTGCAGGATACACCGCCGCACTTTACGCTGCAAGAGCAGGACTTGACGCCCTGCTCCTTGAAAAGATATCCGCAGGCGGTCAGATGACTCTTACAGGCGATATAGATAACTATCCTGGATTTGACGAAGGGATAGACGGATTTACTCTTGGTATGAAAATGCAGAATGGTGCTGAGCGTTTCGGTGCTAAAACAGAATACGCAGAAGTGACATCTGTCGATTTTTCGGATAAAGTAAAAAGGATAATTACCACAAGTGGTGTATATCAGAGTAAAACGGTTATAATTGCAACAGGTGCAAACCCAAAAGAACTTGGCATAGAAAACGAAAGCAATTTTATAGGGAAAGGTGTTCACTATTGTGCTCACTGCGACGGAAGATTTTATAAGGA
>JAZSHW010000064.1:0-7765 GCA_045533495.1 Ruminiclostridium sp.
CCCTTACTCTTTTCTGTACCGATTGATTTGGACCAATCAACACCGTTTAAGATAATCTGGGTAATGTTAGCGTATGTTTCAACATTGTTTAAGAGTGTGGGTTTCTGCCATAAACCTTTAACAGCCGGGAAAGGCGGTCTGGGTCTTGGCTCACCTCTGTGACCTTCGATAGATGTGATTAACGCTGTTTCCTCACCGCAAACGAATGCGCCTGCACCGAGTCTTATATCTAAGTTAAAGCTAAAGTCAGTTCCGAAGATGTTATCACCTAAAAGACCATATTCTTTAGCCTGGTCAATAGCAATTCTTAATCTCTGAACTGCGATAGGATACTCTGCACGGATGTAGATGTAACCCTGGTCAGCACCAACAGCGTAAGCTGCGATAGCCATAGCCTCGATAACTGTATGGGGGTCGCCCTCTAAGATAGAACGGTCCATAAATGCACCGGGGTCACCTTCGTCGGCGTTACAGCAAACATACTTCTGATCTGCATCCTTAACGAGATCCTTAGCGAGCTGCCACTTCTTACCTGTGGGGAATCCGCCGCCGCCTCTGCCTCTGAGTCCGGAATCAAGAACTGTCTTGATAACATCATCAGGAGTCATTTCATTAAGAACCTTGTAAAGAGCCTGGTAGCCGTCTACACCGATATATTCTTCAATGTTTTCAGGGTTAATAACACCACAGTTTCTGAGAGCTACACGCTTCTGCTTCTTATAGAAGTTTGTTTCATTAAGAGATTTGATTTCGTTCTGAGCAACTGTTTCATCATAAACAAGACGTGTAACTACACGACCCTTTAAAAGGTGCTCTTCAACGATTTCGGGAATATCATCGATGTTTACTGTAGAGTAGAATGTACCCTCAGGGTAAACGATCATAATAGGACCAAGTGCACAAAGACCGAAGCAACCGGTTCTTACAACCTTAACTTCGTCGGCAAGTCCATTTTTTGCAATTTCTTCTTCAAGTTTGTCGGCGATTTTCATACTGCCTGATGATGTACAACCAGTACCACCGCAAATAAGAACTTGTGAACGATACATATTTATCTTATCCTTTCAAAATATTACTTCATTACGGAATTGATTGTGTACTTTGTAACAACTTCTCCGCCGATAAGGTGAAGTTCAATAACTTCAGCAGCCTTTTCAGCTGTCATCTTTACATAAGTTACCTTTTCCTTGCCGGGCTGGTTGATTTCAACGATAGGCTCGTACTGGCAAAGACCTGCACAACCTGACTGTACAACCATTATGTTTTCAAGATTCTTTTCCTGAACAGCATCAGAGAATGCCTTAAGAACAGGTCTTGCACCAGCTGCAATACCGCATGTAGCCATACCAACCACAACTCTTATTGCGTTTTCATCTTCTGCTCTTAAGTTAACCTGAGCTTGCATTTTATTGCGAATAGCCATTAATTCTTCAAGCGTCTTCATAAGTTTTACATTCCTTTCTTGAATGAGTTAAAATACTGCACCATTGTTTATCTCTGCAGTATTTTCATCCAAATACTGCTTTATGAACACCGAAACATCAGGTGTATTCAAAGGAGCGTTACCAAGAATTTTTCTGAACTCTCTTGTATCGAGTGTATATCCGTTTCCGTCAACTGAATAAGAATAGATAAAATCCTTATCATCATTAAGAGTGACAATTGTGTGGATGGTGAATGTCATATCTCCAAGTGGCATCCTGTCTATGTGCGATAAACCAAATACAGCTTTTACTTTTGTACCTACACCTTTTTCGGATGTGATACTGAAGCTTCCGCCTGTATTTTCAGCTGCCATTTTGAAGAAGGGAACACCAAGTCCGATCTTTCTTGTCTTTCTTGTAGTGTAAAAAGGATCAACAACAGCTTTTACCTGTTGCTCGTCCATTCCGCAACCGCTGTCATTTATACAGACTGTAAGTGTATCAGCCTTTGTATCTATATCAACAGTTATTTCTGTGAGCGGTGAACCGGCACTGATTGAATTCTGTGCAACGTCCAGTATATTAAGAGATATTTCCGGTAGCATAATTAGTCGGCGTACTTAGCTAATACACTATCAAGATCGTTTACTGTAAGCTTACCGTAAACATCATCGTTAATTGTAAGTACAGGAGCGAGACCGCAAGCACCTATGCAACGACATGCTTCAAGAGAGAACTTACCGTCAGGTGTGCATTCGCCATCCTCAAGAGAAAGCTTTTCCTTGAGCTTATTGTATAAGTCGCCGGAACCCTTAACGTAGCAAGCGGTACCGAGACATACGGAAATTTTGTATTTGCCCTTGGGGAAGAGAGAGAATTGAGCGTAGAATGTAACTACACCGTAAATCTTTTCTAAGGGAATACCGATTTCTTCAGCGATGATTGTCTGTACTTCGATAGGAAGATAGCCGTAAATGTCCTGAGCCTGCTGAAGAATAGGCATCAGAGCACCCTGCTGACCTTTGTGTGCTGCGATAACTTCACGCAGAGCCTTTTCCTGCTCCGCAGTTCCGTTAAAGGGCACTGATTTTTTTTCTGTGGAACCCATTATAGAACCTCCTTGTGATTTCGCTGTGAGTCTGTTAAAAACTTGTCACAGTACATATCAATAGTATACCACAAATCGCTGAAAATTTCTATTATAATATGTTACTAAAAAGAAATGTTTTATTTGTAGATTTTGTACAATTTTTTCAAATTTCGTCGTAAAGAGGACTCTTTTTGTCCGTTTTTATTGGAAGAATTGCACAAAAAACGCATCAGTTTTTCAACTTTACATAATTTAATTTATATGGTATAATCAAACAAGATGGTGTTAAGAGTATTATTTTATCTTATGCACTATTCCTAAAAACAACAATCTTTTGCTTTTTAGCTGAAAGGAAATTTTTATGACAATAAGAGAAATCGGCAAATTACTTGATGCAGAAATAATCTGTTGCGAAGAAAACGCAGATATGAATGTTCACACCGCTTGTGGTTCCGACATGATGAGTGATGTATTGGCTTATGTAAAGGATCAGTCTGTACTGCTTACGGGACTTTGCAATCCTCAGGTTATAAGAACCGCAGAAATGATGGATATCATCTGTATAGTTTTTGTACGAGGCAAAAGACCCGATGACGCTATGATAGAGCTTGCCGTTGAAAGAGGTATTCCTCTGCTTTCTACAGGCCATCGTATGTTCAACAGCTGTGGTTTGTTATACGACAATGGTCTTCGTGGCGGAGGTGATAACTGATGTACGATACAATAAAATTCACATATAAGGTATCAGGTGACGATTTTACAAGAGCAGGCGAAGCATCAAGCGATGTAAAAGGCAAGCTCAAGAAAATGAATGTTCCACCGGATGCTATACGCAAAGTTGCTATATCTATGTACGAAGGTGAAATAAATATGGTTATCCACGCCGATGGTGGCGAAATAACCGTTGAAATTACCAAGGACTGTATAACAATGGTACTTGCTGATAAAGGCCCCGGTATAAAGGATATCGATCAGGCTATGCAGGCAGGTTTCTCTACTGCACCCGATAATATAAGAACTCTTGGTTTCGGTGCAGGTATGGGTCTTCCGAACATGAAAAAATATAGCGACGAAATGAAGGTAGAAACCGAGCTTGGCGTTGGTACTACCGTAACTATGAAAGTTTACATCTGATTTTACATAACAATAATATTTAAAAATTCTCCAAAGAAAAGAGGGGATTACAATGGATAACTTCTATCATTCCGTACATCTGGACAGTTCGCTTTGTAAGGGGTGTATCAACTGTATAAAACGATGTCCTACTCAGGCAATAAGAGTGCATAACGGAAAAGCTGTTATCAAGAACGCATTCTGTATAGATTGTGGTGAATGTATAAGAATATGTCCACACCACGCAAAGCAGGCATCTTACGATAGTCTTGATGTACTAAATGATTATGAATATAAAATAGCCTTACCCGCACCATCTCTTTATGCACAATTCAACAATGTGGATGATGCAAATATCGTTCTCAGGGCACTTATCGGTATGGGATTTGACGATGTATATGAAGTCAGCGGAGCAGCAGAGCTTGTATCCGAAATGTCAAGAAAATATATTGAAGAGCATCCTGAAGGAAAGCCTTTTATCAGCACTGCATGTCCTACCGTAGTAAGACTCGTCAGAGCAAGATTTCCTAACCTTATCGACCATCTTCTGCCTTTTAACGCTCCTGTAGAGCTTGCGGCATCTCTCGCAAGAAAAAAAGCTATCGAAGAAACAAAATTACCATCTGAAAAAATAGGTATAATTTTTATTTCTCCATGTCCCGCAAAGGTATCAGCCTGCAAGCAGGGCCTTGGCATCAAGAAATCCGATGTTGATGCAGTTGTAGCTATTAAAGAGGTTTACCCTAAGCTTCTTCCGCACATGAGTAATGATGATGATTTAGCCTCAGATTTTGTCCGTTCCGGCAGAATTGGTGTAGGCTGGGGAAACAGCGGAGGTGAAGCCGGCGGTTTACTTACTGACAGTTATCTCGCAGCAGACGGCATTGAAAACGTTATAAGAGTGCTTGAAGATTTAGAAGATCAGAAGTTCGGAGAACTTGATTTTATCGAGCTTAATGCTTGCAGCGGCGGTTGTGTAGGCGGTGTGCTAAATGTAGAAAACCCCTATGTAGCACAGGCAAAACTGAAAAAGCTCTGCAAGTATTTACCGGTCGCAAGAAATCATGTCAACGGAACCTATGTTGACCGTGCATTCTGGGATGAACCTATTGAATACACCCCTGTATTTAAACTTGGTAAAACCTTCACTGAAAGCTTCGATAAGATGCAGATTGTTGAAATGCTTTGTGCAGAGCTACCAGGTCTTGACTGCGGATCATGCGGTGCTCCTACTTGTAAGTCTCTTGCAGAGGATATCGTCAGGGGAGAGGCATCTGTAAATGACTGCATCTTTGTTTTAAAGGAATTCTTCAATAATCAGCAGTAAAGAAAATCGAAAGGATTTTTCAATAATATGACAGTAAAAGAACTTACAGAAAAAAATATATTTTCATTAGTAAACGATGGGGGCAACGGTGACACTGTGATAACAAAACCCTTTGCCTGCGATCTGCTTAGCTTCGCAATGAGCAAAGCAAGTGCCGATTGTGCCTGGTTTACAGTTATGGGAAATATCAACACAATAGCAGTGAGTGTACTTGCAGACTGTGCTTGTATAATACTGTGTGAAGGTGCAGAGCTTGACGAACCTGCTACTGTAAAAGCACAGCAGCAGAACGTTACCGTATATAAAACCGATGAACCTGTATTCGAAGCAGCTTTAAAGCTGTATAATATGTTATGATGAATTTGAGTTACGACTTACATATTCATTCTTGTTTATCACCTTGCGGCGATAATGATATGTTACCATCAAACATAGTAGGTATGGCTGCACTGAAAAACCTTGATGTTATTGCGGTGACTGATCATTGCTCCTGTAAAAACTGTCCCGCAGTAGCAAAGCTTGCAGATGCCTACGGAGTTACCGCCTTATTCGGTATGGAACTTACAAGTGAAGAAGAAGTACATATTTTATGCCTTTTTGACGAGCTTAACGCGGCTATGGAATTCGGCGAATACGTCCGTTCAGAGTATCTTGATATTATGAACGTACCTGCAATATTCGGTGATCAGCTGATAATTGATGAGGATGATAACATAATCGGAACAGAAGAAACGCTACTTATAAATGCTACAAAAATAGGGTTTGAATATGTGTATGACAGAGTAAACGAATATGGTGGAGTAATGATTCCTGCTCACGTTGAAAAGAAAGCAAACAGTCTTATTGCTAATTTAGGTGCGGTACCTGAAGAAAGCAAGTTCAGAACTTTTGAAATGAAACATATCGGATATAAAGACGAATTATGCGAAAATCATCCATATTTTAAAGACTGTATGATGATCTCAAATTCCGATGCTCATTATCTTGAGCATATAAACGAGCCTATTAATTTTTTAAAAGCTGATGAAAAATCTGCAAAGGCAGTATTAAAGGCGTTAAAAAACCTATAAACGCTTAACTATTATTCTTAATACAAAAGGAAGGACCTTAAACAATGGAATGGTTTAAAAACACAAGTGTATATCACATATATCCACTTGGCTACTGCGGTTGCCCTAAAATAAATAATTTTACTGCAAATAAAGAAAATAAATTTAAAATGATTGAGGATAATATTCCTCACATAAAATCAATGGGATTCAATGCAATTTATTTTGGACCTGTATTTGAATCTGTAGCACACGGTTATGATACCGTTGATTACACAAAGATCGACTCAAGACTTGGTACAAACGAGGATTTTGCAAATCTTTGCAATAAACTCCACGAAAACGGAATCAGAGTAATTCTTGACGGTGTTTTCAATCATGTGGGCAGGGAGTTCGGTAAATTTGTTGAAGTCAGAAACGGAAACAATCAGTATCGCGACTGGTTCCATATAAACGATGGTAACTCCTGCTATAATGATGGTTTTTATTACGAAGGATGGGAAGGGCATTATGAACTTGTAAAGCTGAATCTTTATAACCCTGCCGTAAAGGAATATATCAAGGAATGTATTACAGGCTGGGTAAAGGAGTTCGGCATTGACGGTATAAGACTTGATGTAGCATACTGTTTGGATCTCAACTTCCTTAAAGAGCTTCACGGTCATTGCAAATGGCTCAGAGATGATTTCTGGCTGATGGGCGAAACACTTCACGGCGATTACAATAAGTGGATGAATCCTGAAATGCTGGACAGTGTTACAAACTACGAATGCTACAAGGGTCTTTACTCCAGCTTTAATGACCTTAATATGTTCGAAATTTCCTATTCTTTAAATCGTCAGTTCGGCAATGAAAACTGGTGTATTTACAGAGGCAAACTCTTATATTCCTTTGTAGATAATCATGATGTATCAAGAATTGCGACTATTTTAAAGAATAAAAAGCATATTCCCGTTGTTTACTCTTTGCTTTTCACTATGCCGGGTATACCAGGTGTATATTACGGAAGTGAATTTGGCATTGAAGGTGACAAGAGTCACGGAGATGATGCGTTAAGAACTATGTTCGAGTACGATAAATACAAGAATGAAGGAATTTATGATGCAACAGAACTCCTTACAAAGCTCTGCAAACTGAGAAATGAAAGCAAAGCTTTAGCTTATGGCAGTTTTGCAAATCTCCAGATTACAAACAGACAGTATTCTTTCCGCAGAGATGCTGACGGAGAAACAATCGTAACGCTTCTTAACGCAGACGAAAACAGCTTTGACTTTAATCCCAACATAGTAGGAAACTTTGTAGATATCCTCACAGGAGAAAAGGTAGACCTTTCCGCTCCTGTTCACATTGACGGCTGTAAGGCTATTGTGGCGGTAAGCGTATGATAAAAGCTATTTTATTCGATATGGATGGAACTCTTCTTGATACCGAGACTACAGGACTCAAAGCATGGCAGTACATTATAGATAAATATAATCTTAATATTGATCTTACATTGCCGATAAAATCTATCGGCCTTAACAACAAATCAATGTCAGAGCTTTTCTATAACGAGCTTGGAGCAGATTTTCCTTTTAAAAAATACTGGAAAGAGGGAACTGAGTATCTGAAAAAATACGAGCAAGAGCATGGCATCGTAGTGAAAAAAGGCTTTGATGAGTTATCGGGATATCTTAAAGATAGCAATATAAAAATGTATGTTGCAACCTCTACTTATCACAATTCAGCGATAGAGAAGCTTAAAAAAGCAGGAATATATGAA
>JAZSHW010000124.1:0-27611 GCA_045533495.1 Ruminiclostridium sp.
CACACCGCCATCAAATTGTTGTTTGGCGGCTCGCCGCCGCGGGCATTTCCGCCTTCGGCGGTTTATGTTGGTGCAAATTTATTCGGGCGACTAAGTAGTCGTTGGTCTAAAGACCGCGACTGTTTCGTAAGAAACAGTCGCCCCTACGGCATTTTTATAATCAAAAACAAGGCGGTAGATTGCCCACAAACGCTGATATAAAAGGTGGTTTATTGCCCTAAAGGGCGTCGCAGCAGTCTGAAAGACTGCGACCATTTTCCGATTTATCGGAAAATATATGTCCTTGTTGGACTGCTGTGGCGTAGCCCCAAGCAAAGGTCATTGGTCTAAAGACCGTCGCAGTCTTTCAGACTGCTGCAGGGGCGGCAGCCTAAACTTTATGAAAATATGCATTTTCATAAAGTCACGCAGTCCTATCGGACTGCTCCTTTTCCCCCAGCAGTTCGCAGAACTGCGACAATTTTGGCAAAAAATTTTTTGCCAAAATATATTTCCATCAGGGGAAAGGGGGTCAGGTGGGATATTGCCCTAAAGGACGTCACAGTCCTTCGGACTGTTTGGGGCTACAATGCCTACGGCAATCCTATAACCAACAATTTATCGCTCTATCCTGAATTAACAAAAACTTTTTATTCTGTCCGTTTTATTATTGCTTTTGCCACGTTTATATGATAGAATGATATTATCAATTTTCTTAAAATTATCCTACTGTGACGGAGGTGCTGTAATGAGCGATAAGTTATTTACCCCATGCAATAAAAATGCACAGGAATGTGTTAAAAACGTGCTGAAATATCTGTCCGATATTACATATAAAAAGGTGATAACAGGTCAGCATACACAGACTATGGCAATGGAAGAATTTCACCATATTGAAGAGGTGACAGGAAAGCAACCTGCATTACTCGGCTTTGAACTTTTATCCTATTCACCCAATATAAATTACATTGATACTGTCGATGAGTGTATGACTGAGGTAACGCAATATTACGGTACACTAAAAAGAGCATACGAATGGGCGGATAAAAAGGGTCTTATCACTATGACGTGGCACTGGTTTTCTCCTCTTGGCGGTCGTTCAAAAGCCTTTTTTACACGAAATACGGATTTTGACGCTTCAAAGGCGGTAATAGACGGTACAGATGAAAACAAAGCTCTTATCTCAGATATGAATGTAATGGCAGGACTGCTCCGTCCTTTCTGCGATAAGCAGATACCGATATTATGGCGACCCTTCCACGAGGGTGAGGGTGACTGGTTCTGGTGGGGTGCAAAGGGTGCAGAGGTGCATAAAAAGCTGTTCAGACTTATGCATCATCACTTTACAGAGATACATCACCTTGATAATCTTATTTGGGTCTGGAATGCTACCACCAGCGAGCTTTACCCGGGTGATGATGTGGTGGATATCATCACAAGAGATATGTATCCGCCTGCAGGGGATCACAGCTCTCAGGGCGAGATGTATAACAATCTTATAAAGGTAACCGATTGTAACAAGATAGTTGCTATAGGCGAAACCGGCACAGTACCCTTTTCAGAAAATGTCGTAAATGAAAAAATTGGCTGGTGCTACTATATGAACTGGTCTAAGGAATTCTGTCTTAATGATGAAAACACCACAAAAGAAGACCTTAAAAAGCTCTATGACAGCGAATATTCAGTAACAAAGGAAAATTTACCCGTATTATATTAATTTTTGCTATGGAAGGAAAGTAATATGAAAACACTGTTTAATGACGGATGGTTATTTGCTAAAACTGAGGCAGTCCACAGTAAAGAAAATGATTGGAGCGGAGACTATGCCCCTGTGGGGCTTCCTCACGACTGGCTGATACATAATACCTGTGCTTTATACGAAACAGGCTTTGGCAGATATAAGAAAAAGTACGATTTCGGCAGGGTAGAAGGGAAGAGCTTCCGTCTTTATTTCGAGGGCGTTTATATGAACTGCACCGTTTTTGTAAACGAAAAGCCCGCATTTGACTGGAAATACGGCTATTCCACCTTTGAAGCGGATATCACAGACTACCTTACAGACGGTGAAAACGAAATAGAAGTGCTTGTCCGTCACGAAGCACCCAACACCCGTTGGTACAGCGGTGCAGGTATTTTCCGTGATGTTTATCTTATCGAAACAGAAAAAAGCTACCTTGCTACCGACGGTACATATTTCCATACCGATAAAACCGATAAAGGCTTTGATGTAAGCATATCCGCAGAGGTTGTAAAGCCTGACGGACTTACAGTTTCCTTTATTCTTAAAGGTGCTGATGAAACACTCTGTAGCGAGGAAATTTCAGCGACCGCTTTATCGGAAGTAAGTTTCAGCTTATGCGATATCCCCGAAAAGCATATCTGGGACACACAGCATCCTAATCTCCTTACCCTTGATATTGCACTTAAAAGAAATGACACAGTTATTGACTCTGTATCACAGAAGGTAGGTCTTCGTGATTGTCGCTTTGATACCGATACAGGCTTTTACTTAAACGGCAGACACATAAAGCTTAACGGGGTTTGTCTGCACCACGATTTAGGCTGTCTTGGTGCGGCTTTCAATAAGGCGGCGGCAAAGCGTCAGCTTTTAAAGATGATGGAGATGGGAGTAAATTCTGTCCGTACCTCTCATAACCCGCCTGCAAAGGGCTTTATGGAGCTTTGCGATGAGCTGGGTATTTTGGTAAACAGCGAAATGTACGATATGTGGGAACGACCCAAGACCGAATTTGACTACGCTCGTTTCTTTACCGAATGGTATAAGAAGGATGTAGCAAGCTGGGTAAGAAGAGACAGAAACCACCCCTCAGTTATTATGTGGAGCGTCGGCAATGAAATATATGATACCCACGTTTCTCCCCGTGGCTGTGAGGTTGCAAAAATGCTCCACGAGGCAGTAAGAGAAAATGACTGTAAGAAAAATGCACCCACTACAATAGGCTCTAACTATATGCCCTGGGAGGGTGCACAGAACTGTGCAAAGCAGGTGGATCTTGCAGGATATAACTATCTTGAAAGACTTTATGAAGAGCATCATAATACCTATCCCGACTGGAAGATTTACGGCAGTGAAACTACCTCAGGTGTAAAGAGCCGTGGTGTATATCACTTCCCTAAGAGTGCGGCATTTTTAACCCACGATGATTTACAATGCTCCGCTCTTGGTAATTGCCGAGCAGGTGCTTCTGATGAAACTGCAGAGCACGTTATAGTGATGAACCGTGATATTGACGTATGTGCAGGTATGTATATCTGGACAGGTGCTGACTATATCGGAGAGCCTTCTCCTTATTCCACAAAGAATGCGTATTTCGGCAATATAGATACTGCAGGTATTGAAAAGGACAGCTTTTGGCTGTATCAGGCGGCATGGACTGATAAACCTGTTCTCCATCTTTTCCCCTACTGGGATTTCAATGACGGTCAGCTTATAGACGTGGTGGCGTATACTAACTTAGGCGAAGCAGAGCTTTTTGTAAACGGCAGGTCCTGCGGAAAGAAAACCGCACAGGAATATACTCTTGACTGGCAGATTCCTTACGAAAAGGGCGAAATCACAATTGTAGCCTATGACAAGGATGGCAACAAGTACGAGTGCACAAGAAAGTCTTTCGGCGACAGCAAGAGGATAATTCTCACTCCATACAGCAATGAAATAAAAGCTGACGGCGAGGATATGGCGTTTATCCTTATTTCAACAGTTGATGAAAACGGTAATCCTGTTGACAATGCAAGAGACCGCATCCATCTGACAGTTGAGGGCGGCAGACTTGCAGGCTTTGATAACGGTGACAGCACTGACTATGACCAGTATAAAAGCAGTTCAAGAAGACTCTTTTCAGGTAAGGCGGTAGCCTATATTATGGCTGACACCAGGGAAGGCGACATCACAGTTACCGCAAAGGGCGAGGGGCTTGAAGCGGCAACTGCAGTAATAAAAGCTGTAAAGAGTGAAGTCAGAAAGGGTATCAGCACAGAGGAAAACATCTGCGAAGTGGTAGATAACAAGGAAGTGCCTATCAGAAAGATTGAGCTTACCCGCTCGGCAGGTGCAGTTCTCACTCCCGATAACAATGAATGTGTAATCACTGCAAAGGTACTGCCCGAAAACGCAAGCTATAAGGATGATATAAAATACAGCGTTGTTACAAACAGCGGTATTGAAACAAACATCGCAGTTATAGAAGAAACAGACAGCAAAATGGTATTAAAGGCACTTGGTGACGGCAGCTTCAGACTGAGAGTCAGCAGTAATAACGGCAGAAATCAGGTTGAAATTCTTTCAGAATATGAATTTACCGCCGAGGGCTTTGGTCAGGCTTCGATGAATCCTTATGAGTTTATCCGCTGCTGCCATTACAATGACAGTATCTCCCTTATGGACGAGGTGCGTGACGGTGGTATAAACATAAAGAGAAACAATAACATCATCGGCTTTACAAAGACTGATTTCGGCAAATACGGTACAGACAGCTTCTTTGTAAGGATGATAAATTGGCACAGCGACGCTCCCTTTAATTTCAGAGTATGGCTTGGCTACCCTGAAAGAGAAAATTCCGAGCTTATAGGCGAATTTACCTATCAGGCGGATTTTGAGTGGCAGACCTATAAAGATAACAGCTACACTCTTCCTTGCCGTATCTGTGGTATGCAGGACCTCTATTTCGAGTTTGACAAAAACGATTTCCGTATAGATTTCGGCGGCTTTGAGTTCACAAAGAACGAAAAGGCTTATGAAAGAATAAACGCAGTTGATAACGACCTGCTCCACGGCGATACCTTTGAAATTGTTGGTAATTCTGTTACAGGTATTGGTAACAATGTATTTATGGACTTCAGCGGAATGGACTTTACAAAGGGTACTGAAAAGCTCATTTTAAAGGGAAGAACAAGACACGACAATGACTCTGTACACGTTCATTTTGCGACAGAAGAGGGCATTGTAGCACAGGAAATAATTGAATTCCCCTATAGTGATGATTATATTGAGGTAGAACATATACTCCCTGATATAAGAGGAAATGCTACTGTAAAATTCATCTTCCTGCCCGGTTGCGACTTTGATTTTGACAGCTTTAAGATAATAGCTATGGATGAATAACAGAACATAAGATTGAGCCACACGGTTTACCGTGTGGCTCAGACTATTTTATTCTGCTGTTTATATATCTTCTTTTCTGCAATGGAGCTGAGAATAATCGAAAATCAGCTTTTTGCCGTTTACATTATCTATAATGGTGTTTCCTTCTATTGTGAAGTCTTTGGGGAGATTTTTATAATCTGTAAGTTCTAAGAAGGTAAAGCCGAGGTCGTTTTTCATAGAGAAAAAGCGTGAACGGGTTTCTTTTATTTCGCCTTTTTCAAATATATTGATAGTGACTACAGCAAGAGGAAATTCTCTGCCATTCTGATTCATTGTATAAACCTTTAGCATACCTTCAAAATCATCATCTAACGGTATTGTTACAGCACCCACAGCTACATAAGAAGCGGCGGTCATAAAATCGCTATCAAGCACTTTTCCGTTTTTTGTAATTATAAGTCCGAAATCATAGGAAAGAGCATATCCATCAGGCGTATCAGAGGATTTTGCCATAGGGCATTTAAGAGTAAAAAGATAATCCTCGCCATAGGTTTTTTCACTGAATTTAAAGCTTGTAAAATGCTGTATAGCACTGCCCTCAAGCGTATTGCCGTCAAAAACGGGTAGCTTTTCAGGGTCAAAAGGCTGTAATTTATCATATCTTTTTTGTGCGTCAGGATCTGTGAAACGTATCTCGACCTCTTTTTCAGGCTTTGATTCTTCTGCATTACTGTCTGTAACTATGCTTTCTGTAGAGCTATTTGCCACTTCTTCGCCTGATGACGTAACCGGACTTTCTGCTTTGCAGGAAGTGCATAAAACGGTAGCAACAAGCAATAAGACGGTAATGATCTTATTCTTCATATTAGAACACGCTCCTTGTTTTTGTAGTCACAAACTATTACAAGCTTGTCATATTTAGTATAACATAACTTTTTTAAAATGTCAACGATAATAAATAATCAAAAAATAAGAACCGATATATAATCGGTTCTTATCTTTTTCTTATTAAAATCATTCTTTAGCAAATCAATTTCAGATCTCCGCCTTATAAATCACCGCATCTTCAGTAGGATCGGAATAATACTTTTTCCTTACGCCTAACATCTGAAAGCCGGATTTTTCATAAAGGCTTCTTGCAGGGGTGTTGGAGCTTCTTACTTCTAAGAATATGCTTTTTATGGCTTTGCTTTTACATTCGCTTATAAAATACTCCATAAGCATATTTGCATAGCCTTTTTTTCTGTGAGACTCGAGTACCGCAATTCTGTAAAGCTCACATTCGTCTGCCACAGTCTGACCGCAGACATATCCTGCAATTTCTCCATTTTCGCAGATGCAGGCAAAGATTGCCCCATCAGTGAATATCTGACCCTCGATTGAACGCTCTGACCAGGGGATAGAAAAGCAGGAGTTTTCAATATTTTTCACTCCGCTGATTATAGCGGATTTTTCTATATCATTTTTCTCAGTGAGTATCATACCAGGTCTTACCTATATTAACGTCTACAGTAAGCGGAATTGAAAGCTTTACTGCGTTTTCCATTTCTTCCTTTAATAATGCGGCTACCTTTTCGGCGTCACTTTCACGGGCTTCTACAATAAGCTCATCGTGTACCTGTAAAATGAGCTTTGCGTCAAGGCCGCTTTCTTTAAGCTTTTTATATACCTTTATCATAGCAATTTTTATGATATCGGCGGCAGTACCCTGAATGGGAGTGTTCATTGCAATTCTTTTACCGAGAGCCTGCAGTATCTTATTACTTGACTGCAGCTCTTTGATAAACCTTTTTCTGCCGAAGATAGTAGATACATATCCGCTTTCCTTAGCGTCATTAACCGTCTTTTCCATAAAGGCGGCAACACCGCTGTATTTTGAAAGATACGCCTTTATATATGCGTCCGCTTCCTTTACGGATACTCCGATATCCTTTGATAAGGAGAAAGCACCTATACCGTAAACTATACCGAAGTTTACTGCCTTTGCTTTACTTCTGAGTTCGGCAGTCACCCACGCTTCAGGCTGATTGAACACCTGCGAGGCGGTAACTGTATGGATATCCACATTATCCATAAACGCTTTTTTCATTATTTCATCCTCTGAAATATGTGCAAGTACTCTCAACTCAATCTGTGAATAGTCGGCGTCTACGAGGGTATAACCTTCCTTTGCTCTGAAGAATTTTCTCATATTCTTACCAAGCTCGGTTTTTACGGGGATATTCTGTATATTAGGGTCGGCGGAGGAAATTCTGCCTGTTCTGGTTTCAGTCTGCTTGAAGGTGGAGTGTATTCTGCCATCCTCGTGCACTACCTTCAAAAGTCCTGTAACATAGGTGTTAAGGAGCTTTGTAACTGCTCTGTATTCGGAAATAAGCGGAATTATCGGGTGCTTGTCAGAAAGCTCCTCGAGTACATCCGCATTTGTGGAATAACCTGTCTTTGTCTTTTTGCCAAAGGGGAGCTTAAGCTTTTCAAAAAGAATATTACCAAGCTGTTTTGGTGAGCCTATATTGAATTTTTCGCCTGCATAGTCATATATCTGTTCTTCTATGAGTGCTATTTTTTCTGTCAGTTCTTCACCGAATTTCTTTATACCATCACAGTCGATTTCCACGCCTTCTTTTTCCATTGCAACAAGCACTTCGGAAAGGGGAATTTCTATGTCGGTCAGCACCTTCATACCATCAAGGTCAGAAAGCTTTTCGTATAAAGCCATATTAAGTGCCGCTAATGTAATGGATTTTTCCTGTTCGTTACTGCCCATCGGCACGCCGTATTTTATGCACAGTCTGTCAATACTGTAGTCGCTTGAGTCGGGGGCGATGAGATACTCAGCAAGGGTTGTATCAAAGCTGACGTTGTCTATTCTCTCTTTATTTAAAGCGGTAAGCGTACCTTTTAAATCAAAGAGATGCTTTGCTTCACTGCTTTTAAGGAAGCTGTCAACCTTATCTGCATAGATTTCCTTTACCTCTCCTGCTTTACCGCAAAAGAGTCTGCCGCTATCAATAAATACGATATCCCCTGCAGGCATTTCGGGAGTGAACTTTACCTTTTCAGCCTTTGCCTCTTTTGAAATGGCAGGTGCTTTTGTGGGGTGAAGACCGAGCTTCTTTATAAGAGAATACATTTCAAGCTCGGATAAAAGCTCTGACAGCTTTTCTTCATTCACAGACTTTTCTGTGTAACTGTCAAGATCTTCATCTATCGGAGCGGTAAGGCAGATCTCTGCAAGCTCACGACTTAAATAACACATATCCTTGCCATTTATAAGCTTTTCTCTTGCCGCCTTTTTTATCTTGTCAGAGTCGATATTTTCATAAACTCCGTCAACACTGCCAAAATCCTTGATAAGTGAAAGGGCAGTCTTTTCACCGATACCCTGAACACCTGGGATATTGTCGCTGGTATCCCCCATAAGAGCCTTTACCTCTATCATCTGCTTCGGGGTAACGCCGTATTCTTCCATTATTACATCGGGAGTGTAAAGCACATCGCCCTTTGTCTTTGCAAGTCTTACTGTTACCTTGTCATTCACAAGCTGGAAGGAGTCCCTGTCGCCTGTTGAAATAAAGCATTCCACGTCATTTTTTGCACAGATATACGATACAGTACCTATAATATCGTCAGCCTCATAACCTTCTTTTTCAAGAATGGTAATACCCATATATTCTATTATCTTCTTGATATAGGGGAGCTGTACCGCCAGTTCTTCGGGCATACCCTTGCGGTTTGCCTTATAGCCGTCATATCTCTTGTGACGGAAAGTGGGGGCTTTAAGGTCAAAGGATACTGCAATCCTGTCAGGGTTTATATCTTTTTTAAGCATAAGCAGGGTATTTGTAAAGCCTGTAAGGGCGTTAGTCGGTACGCCCTGACTGTTGGTCAGTACCCTTATGCCGTAAAAGGCTCTGTTTAATATGCTGTTACCGTCGATTATTAGAAATTTCATCGGTGTTTTCCTTTCGGAGCTTATTTTGCGAATTTTTCCTTTAATTTCTGCAGGAAGGTTTTCTTAGGAGCTTTATAAAGCTTGTCGACACCTTCAGCCTCTTTATAGGCACGCTCATAAAATACCTTGTGTACTTCAAAGGGTTCTTCATCATGGCTACGCTTTACTTTTCTGTAGATACCGTCGCTGTACTGTATTCTTGTCTTTACATTATCTTTAAACATATCGTCAAAGATTTCTGCCACATTATTGGCAATATGACTATCCTTTATAGGTACAGCTACTTCTACTCTTCGTTCTGTATTTCTTGTCATAAAGTCAGCGGAGGAAATGAATATTCTTCTGCGTTCATCCTTACCGAAGATATAGATACGGCTATGCTCTAAAAATCTTCCTACAATAGAATGTACGGTTATATTATCAGTCTTGCCTTCAACACCTGCAATAAGACAGCAGATACCTCTTACAAGCATTTCTATCTTTACGCCTCTGCTGCTTGCTTCGATAAGCTTATCTATGATATCCTTATCGGTGAGAGAGTTCAGCTTAAGACCGATATAGCCGTTTTCTCCGTAAATTATTTCATTATCTATCATTTCGACAATGTGGGATTTAAGACATTTAGGAGCTACTAAAAGGCTGTTGGTGCTTTCGACCGTTGTACCGAGAGATAAGGCGTTGAACACCATACTTGCATCTGCACCTATACTTCTGTCAGCGGTCATAAGAGTAAAGTCGGTATAGAGCTTTGAAGTACGCTCGTTATAGTTGCCTGTGCCTATCTGGGTAAAGTACTTAAGACTGTTACCTGTTTTTCTTGTTATAAGCATCAGCTTTGAGTGTACTTTAAGCCCTTCAAGACCGTAGATTATCTTGACGCCCGCCTCTTCCATCTTCTTGCTCCAGCCGATGTTGTTTTCTTCGTCAAATCTTGCTCTCAGCTCAACGAGGGCGAGTACCTGCTTGCCGTTTTCTGCGGCTCTTATTAATGCACTTACAATTTCACTGTCCCTTGCCACACGATAAAGAGTTATCTTTATTGAGGTTACATAGGGGTCGTCAGCCGCTTCGCTCAGCAGTCGCATATATCCCTTGAACCTATTATAGGGGTAAGAGAGCAGAATATCCTTGCGGCTTATCTGGGTGAACATTGATTCATAGGGGTTAATTGCAGGGGAGGGCTGTGGAGTTACGGGAGTATAGAAAAGCTCAGAGTGCTTTTCTAATTTGTGTTCAAGCTCGGATAAAAAGTCCATATCCAAAGGACAGCTCTGCCTGAAGGAATACTTTTCATCAAGCTCTAAATATTTAAGCATTCTGTCCACAAGCTCGTGGGATGCGTCATAGCTGAATTCCGCTCTTACGGGAGTCAGCTTTTTTCTTTTTTTACAAAGCTCTTCCATTACCGCACGGAAGTCCATATCGTGATCATAAAGACCTTCGTTTGCGTCTATATCAGCGTTTCTTGTTATTCTGAAAACGCATCTGCTTTCCACATAGTAATTAGGGAACACGTTTTCGATAAAGTAAAGAATCATATCCTCGACCAGCATAAATCTGATTTCTTCACCTGGGAGGAATAACAGTCTTGGAAGGCTTGTACCGAATTCTGCAGTCACAATACCAAGCAGCTGCTTTTTCTTTACATCCTCAGACTTTTTACGAAGTAATGTACCGATATACATCGCTCTGTTCTTTAAAAAGGGGAAGGGGTGATTTTTATCTATTATGCCCGGTGATAAGAGCGGCATTACCTCCCGCTCAAAATAAAGCCGCATAAAGAGCTTGTCATCTCCGTTAAGATCGGAGGGCTTTACTCTTTTTGCTACAGAGCTTAAATTATTCATAATATCAATAAAGGCATAGTCCTTTACAGATAACAGATGACCTACTCTGTGAGCAATCTCACTGAGCTGCTCTTCGGGAGTCATATTGGTTTTGTTTTCTGCTTTGTCGGGGGCTACTAAGGTCTGGTCGTAAAGAGAGCCTACTCTTACCATAAAGAATTCATCAAGGTTACTGCTGAATATAGATACAAAACGCAGTCTTTCAAAAAGAGGTACATCCTTGTCCTGAGCCTCTTCTAAAACACGCTCGTTGAACTTAAGCCAGGATAACTCTCTGTTATCGTAAACATTGCTTTTAATTTCTTCCATATATTTCTTCCTTTCGGTGAATTTTCATTGAAATACGATGTATTTTCCGGCTTTTTAAGCTGTTTTGGTGCTAAAAAATTTTATACATAATTTATTATACTATAAAATGGGGCGTTTTTTCAAGTACCTTACTGCCTTTTTAGGATAACATTCTGTGTTATATTGCACAAAATTTAAGTAAATTTTTTGTTTAATTCGTTTAAATTTCAAAAAGTGTAGAAAAATGATAAAAAAAATGTTAAAATTATAATAGCTGTTTTTGTACCCCAAAAACAGAATAGTAAAACGAAATTCAGAAAACTGAAATTAAACACGATATAACAGCTGAAGAAAGAAAGGAAAATCACACAATGAATCGTATCGTATCCCGTATTGTAGCATCCGTTGCCGCATTTTCAATGGTTATCGGTCTGTCAGGTTGTTACTTCTTCCCTGAGGAAGAAAAACTGCTTGATCCTCCTGTACTTAAGGTAGAGGATGTTACCTATTCAACCTACAAGGCAGTAAAGAAGACTATTATAAACAAGGCTGCAACAACAGGCTATTGTGTATCACAGAATCAGGTAAACTGCAGCTTCAAGGCTGACGGTGCTATAATGACTGTACACGTAAGAGCAGGTGACACTGTAAAGGAAGGCGACCTTTTAGCCGAATACAACACCGGCGATCTTGAATACACTTTAAGAGAACAGCAACTTAAGGTTCAGCAGGCTCAGAATACATATAATTCCAACGGCAGTGAAAACAGCCGCTTACAGCTTGAAATTGAAAAGAACACACTTGCAAAGCTTCAGAACGAATATGACAATTCAAAGATATTCGCTCCCTGCGACGGACTTGTAAGCTTTGCCGACAGATTAGCTCCCGGCGCTAAGGTGAAGGCTTATGCAACTGTAGTTACTATCATTGATCCCGAAGTTATCTATGTAAAGGCAAATGTCAATGATGACAGAAAGTTTAAAAAGGGTCAGGATGTAACTATCACAGTGGATGGAGAGGACTTCAGCGGTACTGTAGTAAAGACCCCTATTGAAGCAAAGGAAGAGGGCGACGAGGATACAAGCAGTATCTATGTTGAGTTCAAGGGTACACTTCCCAGCTTTACAAAGGTCGGCACAGTAGCAGATGTTACCTATATCAAGGAACAGGCTGAAGATGCTATCGTTATCCCTAAATATCTTGTAAAGACTCTTTCAGGCAAAGAATACGTTCAGGTGTTCAAGGATGGCCAGAAGGTAGAAGTATTTATTGAAACAGGTATTACAAATGCAACAGAAGTACAGATCCTTTCGGGACTTGCCGAAGGCGATGAGGTAGTTGTAAAGTAAGAAGATAAGGCACTATTTCGGACGAAAGGATTTGAAAGATGTTTACACTACTCTGGCGTAAAATGCGTAATACCAAATGGATGGTACTGTGTCTGTTCTTAGGCTTCCTTATGGCGGCAGGCATGATGAGTACTATTCCTATATACATGGACGCATCATTACAGCGTATGCTGGTAAAGGATATGGAGCAGTTCCAGCTTGATACAGGCAAATTTCCCGGTCTTTACACCGTATCCAAGACACTTCAGCTTGGTGTTGATGGCACTACACAGTTAAAGCTTGTAGAAGACATAAAGACAAAGGCTGACGGAAGAATAAATACAATAGGTATGTCCACCACTGTCAGCAAGACTACTCTTACAGATAACTTCACCTATATCGCTACCGAAGAAAAGGACGGTAAGGATGTAACTTCACGTGTAAAGCTTATCGGTATGACAAGCTATGAGGAGCACATAAAGATAACAAGAGGCGAAATGCCGTCATCTCCTGTTGTAAACGGAGTCTATCAGGGTGTAGCTTCTGAAGAAGTGCTTCAGACTCTTGGTATCAATATCGGCACAAACTATAAGGTAATCTCTCTTGATACCTCAGTTGAGCCTTATTACATCTGCATTACAGGTGTTTATGAGCAGCTCACCGATAATGACAGCTACTGGGCTGAAACAATGGACGGTTATCTTAACGCTGTATTCTTTGATTATGATACAGTTATAAATGATCTTATCCCTTCAGGCAGGTTCAATATAACTGAGTTGCATCAGAGATACGCTCTTGATTATCAGTCTCTTGATATGAACAGAATCGGCGATGTTACAGCAACTATAGATTACGATCCCACCTTCTATTCACAGAATGGCTACAGCAACAGCTTTGAAGTCGCTGACATCATTCGTCAGTATACCGAAAGAGCTGATAAGCTGACAAGAATTTTATGGATATTACAGATTCCCGCTCTTGTAATGTTAGCATTCTATCTCTTCATGGTATCTCAGCTTAATGTTGACCGTGAAAGAAATGAAATTGCCGTATTCAAGAGCCGTGGAGCAAGCTCAAAGCAGGTATTCGGACTTTATGCCGCTCAATCAGGTATATTAGGACTTGTAACACTTATATTTGCCCCCTTCATAGGACTTATACTCTGCCAGTTCCTTGGTGTAAGTAACGGATTCTTAGAATTCGTAAACAGAACAGGTATTGCCGCAAAGATAACTTCTGTAAGTATTATCTATGCTCTGCTTGCGGTAGTTGTATTCTTCCTTACAACTATGATACCTATCATTCCTGCATCAAAGCTGACTATCGTACAGTATAAGGCAAGTCGTACAAAGGTAGTAAAGATGTCCCTTTGGGAAAAGCTCTTTATAGATGTTGTCTTACTTGCAACCGCCTTTGTATTCCTGTATTTCTATTCACTTAACCTCACTAACACTGTAGCAGACGGTACATTTGAGGCAACAGGTGAAATTGACCCCTTATTATTTATATTCTCTACCCTTATGATTTTAGGCTTCGGTCTTTTATTCATAAGAGTTTATCCCTATTTATTAAGAATAGTATACTATATCGGCAGACCCTTCTGGTCACCCTCACAGTATATGGCAATTACTACAGTATGTCGCTCTCAGGGCGGTAAGGAACGTTTCCTTATGCTGTTCCTTGTTATTACCTTCTCCTTCGGTATATTCTCTGCAAATACTGCACGAGCAATAAATAACAACATCAGCGACAGAATTTATTATGAAAACGGTGCTGCGGTAACTCTCACAGAGTTCTCTATGACCTCTTCCGAAGAGGGCGGTACCAGTGAATATGTAGAAACTGACTTTTCACGCTACGAAAATCTTGAGGGCGTAGAAATTGCTACCAAGGTACTTGTCAACGACAAGGTAAAGTTAAAGCTCGGCAAGAAGAATCACGATGTTACTTTAATGGCTATCGAGCCTGATAAGTTTGCACAGACAGCATGGTTCAGAAATGACCTGCTCCCTGTTCATTGGTGGAACTACACCAATGCTCTTGTTGAAAACCGTACAGGTGTTATCATTTCAACAGGACTTGCAGAGGAGACAGGCGTAAAGCAGGGTGATGTAATCACACTCAAATGGGCAGGCAATGATAACCTTGATACAACGGTTATGGCAATCGTTGATTACTGGCCCGGACTTAACCCCAACTCCTGCAACTTTGCGGTTATGAACTATGGCTTTGTCCGTTCAAGAACAACCCCCGAACCCTATCAGATCTGGCTTAAGCTTAAAGACGGTGCTACAAGTGAGGCACTTTATGATAGTATAGAAAAGGCAAGACTCCCCATCGAGCAGGTTAAGGACAGCTCACAGATGCTTATTGCAGAAAAGACAGATCCTTCTCTTCAGGGTATGAACGGTGCTCTTACCTTAGGCTTTGTAATCATTATGCTTATGACGATCATCGGCTTCCTTATCTACTGGATACTGTCGATAAGAAGCAGAACGCTGCAGTTCGGTATTCTTCGTGCGATGGGCGTATCCTTTAAGGAAATCATCGGAATACTCGGTTACGAGCAGATATTCGTTTCGGGTGTGTCAATTGCTTGCTCCTTCATCATAGGCGGCTTTGTAAGTGATTTGTTCGTACCTTTGTTCCAGTATATGTATGCTGTAAACGACCAGATCCCACCATTCAGAGTAGCGGCAATGCAGGCAGACTACATAAAGATGTATATAATCATCGGACTTATGCTGATAGGCGGCTTTGCAATACTTGGTGCGCTTATCCGTAAGATCAATATCAACAAGGCATTAAAGCTTGGTGAGGATTAATCCTCACCCGGCTTTGACTGGGTTTTAAAATGGAACTTGCACTTAAAATATTTGATAAGTTAAGATACTTTATAATAGTGTTGGGAGCCGGCTTTCTCATTACTGCCATGATTATGCAATATGATTGGGCGTATGCAGGTGCAATAATTTCGATAGTTCTTTTTGTTGCCTGTGACATTATAGTGATGATACTTCAGAGAAAGCTGAATATCCCTGTTAAAAAGCACGAAAATATGTTTAAACTGAAGAAACGGAAATAACCTTATGCAAAAGATAATGGGCTTTATCAGAAAGGCCTGTCAGGAATTCCAGCTTATTGAAAACGGAGACAGGATAGCTGTCGGGGTTTCGGGAGGCAAGGACAGTCTTGCACTTCTTGCGGGACTTGCAGGTATGCGTCGTTTTGCTGAATTTTCCTATGAGTTAGTTGCTATCACTCTTGATCCGGGCTTTAACGGACAGCCTAATAATTATGAAGAGGTGGCAAGGCTTTGCGAAAAGCTTGATGTTCCCTTTAAGCTCGTGCATACCAATATAGGCGAAATAGTCTTTGACATAAGAAAAGAGCCTAATCCCTGCTCCCTTTGTGCAAAGCTCAGACGAGGTGCACTGCACGATGCGGCTATAGAAGCAGGCTGTAACAAAATTGCACTTGGTCATCATAAGGATGACGTAATCGAAACCTTTATAATGAATCTTTTCAAGGAGGGCAGAGTCGGTTGCTTTGCACCAAAGACCTACCTTTCAAGAAAGCAGATAACAATGATAAGACCGCTTGTCTTTGCTCCTGAATCTCAGATAATTTCAAGCTGTAAAAGAAACGGTCTTGAGGTCGTTAAATCCGTATGTCCTGCGGATAAGAACACCACAAGAGAAACAACAAAGCAGTTTTTAAACGATATGGAGAAAAAGGACAAGGGCTTCAAGCTCCGTATATTTACCGCTCTTCGTAAAAGCGGAGTGAACGGCTGGGGCTTTAAGGATGATGTCAAATCAGCCGATAATGAAGAAATTAACTGATACGAGGTGATTGTTTTTGGCAAAGCAGAAGCTGAATATTCCGCAGCAGATTGCGGATATGCTGAAAACGATTGAAAGAGAAAAATGTAAGGCGTATATTGTAGGTTCCTGTGTCAGCGAACTGCTTGCAGGCCGTACTCCGATGGATTATGATATTATTACAAATGCCGGTTTTGAAGAAATGATGTATATCTTCCGTGATATGCGTATCGTATCAAGGGACAGAAAAATGAGCAGTGTGATGGTATCTGTGCCCGGTATGGTGGTGCAGGTCTCCTCTTACAAAAAGGATGTAGTAAACGGAGAAGCGGTATATACCGATAATTATTTGTTCGACCTTGCAGGCAGGGATTTTTCTGCAAATGCTATTGCATACCACCCAAGAAAGGGTTTTAAGGATCCCTTTGACGGTATGGAATGTATAGAGGGAGAAACCATAACCTTAAAGGCTATAGGTGAATATCCCATAAAGCTTTGGAAAGAGAATGACCTCGATGAAAACGAGCTTACATTAAAGCTTGAGCCACAGTCAAGCCTTAAGACAAATCCTGAGAATATTCTTAATGCACTTATTTTTTTAGGAAACGGAAATTACGTAATTGATGAAGTAACGGCGAAAGCGATAAATGAAAATGCCGCACTGCTTCATAATATAGAAAGGGAAGTGTTTTTCACAAAATTCACAAGACTGCTCCTTACAAGAAATATCGGCCTTGTGATGAGACAATTTCCTAAGGTGTTCTGCGATATATGTCCTGATCTTAAACCTGCTTACGAATTTCTACCCCGTGAGAATTTCGGTTGTGATCTGTGGGAGCATATCTGCAGAGCGGTTGAATTTTCACCGCCACAGGCGGCGTCAAGATATACGGCACTTTTCCATAATGCAGGCAACCCCGATTGCTATAGCGATGACGGAACGGGAACAGAGCATTATTACGGACATCAGGAGCTTGGCAGAATAATCGCATCAAGATTTTTAAACAGTGCGACTTCAGACAGAAAGCTTAAAGAAGATGTGGATTTTCTTATAGAATATCACGATGTGGAGATAAAAGAGGACCGTATACATTTGAAACGGCTTATGAATGATATTGAAGCCGAGGAGCTTAAAACCATAATAAAGCTCCGTATTGCAGACGACATGGCAAAACCAACGGTACACGAGGGTAAGGTGGCCTCTTACCGCAGATGTCTGCAGATACTTGACGATATTGTAAAATCAGGCGAGTGCTGTAAAATATCACAGCTTGCGATAAAGAAGACAGATCTTTTATCCCGCCGTCTTGCGACAAATGAAAAGCAGGCTGCACGTATTATCGAAATGCTGTATGAAGCTGTGCTTGAGCAACCAAGATTAAATCTTGCACCGATACTTATTGATATGGTGAAGAAGACTATAAAAAAGTAATTTTGTCGGCAAAAATCATATTACAGAATTACGGAAGGAAGATACCCTATGAAAAACTGCTGTCTGTGGATAAACGGTAAAAAGGTAACAGACATAAACGGCATAAAGGAAAATTTCAATATATCGGATGTGCGTGGATATTTCTACGGTGGCAGACTGGCAGACTGGCTTTCTGCCCACGACGCAGAAAAGGAAGCGGAGCTTGTAAGAAGAATACCTGACGGCATCAATCCTGACAGGATATTGCAGGAAATCTTTTGCGAAAAGCAGGAATCACTTCCCACTGTGATATATCACAGACAGACAGTAACGCCTGAATTTATAAAGGGCGGCGGTTCTTTTACTGCGGACAGCTCCTTTAATGCAGGTTCTTACAAGGCTGTAGCAGGTTCTTCAGGCTCTTACAGTCATCAGTGGGAGTTTGAAAAATCCTCCTTTCTTGTAACAAGCTTTAAAATGGGTAGTTTTAATTTTGGCAGCTTCAGTTTATCCAGCTTTAACTTTGGTAGCTTTATTTTAGGAAGCTTTTCGGTATCGGCACTGTTTAAAAACGGAAGCTTTAACTATGATGATTTTGTAAACGCTCAGAGAACAAGGGACAAGGCGTTGCTCAGTTACTTTACCTCTGAACCTCTTAACAAATACGGATACGGAATACACCTGATATGAATGCATTTCACATTTTCTGCTCCTCGCCCTTTTTTGCGAAAAATAAGGGTAAGGAGCTTGTTATTGATAAGACAGAAATATATTGCACCGTTTTGTCGGCACTGAGCTGGAGAGAAAAAAACGGCAGTATAGCGATGATTACCGATAAAGAGGGAGAAAAGCTCTTTAAAAACATCGGTATAACTGATATATGGGACAACTTTGACAGTTCGCTCAGCTTTGACAGTGAGGAAATTGATCCTATAATGTTCTGGGCGGGAGGAAAGCTCCTTGCGTTGCAGAAATTTCCCGCTCCTTGCGTTATGATAGATACGGATTTTATAGTGTGGAACAAGCTTACATTTGATAAAAGACTTATAGCCGCCCATGAGGAATATCTGAACCCCTCTATTTATCCCGATATAAACACCTTTGATATGGTGGATTATACCTTTCCTGACGGACTTGATTATACTCTCCCTGCACTTAATACTGCCTTTTTATATATGCCTGATGAAGATTTCAAGCAGTATTATACATCTCAGGCGATAACCTTTATGAAAAAGGCGGAAAGAGGCAGAGATTATCTCACATATATGGTTTTTGCCGAGCAGAGATTGCTCCCTATGCTTGCAAAGAAATGCGGCATCGAATACACTACGCTTCTTGATAAGGACGCTTTGTTCTTGCCTCAGAACAGCTATACGCATCTCTGGGGAGCAAAGCAGGCTATGAGAGATGATAAAGCAGAAAGAGAACGCTTTTTAAAGAGCTGCAGAGAAAGAATTCAGAAATCCTATCCCGATTATTCTTATCTTATTGACAGAATTGAAAGTTTCTATGGAAATATTTCTGATTAATAAAGGTAAATTTATTGTGCAAATACTACAAACTTTCTGTGTATTCATCTGTTTGAATATAGCTAATTTAACAAAAAGGTTACAAAACGGTAACAAAAAGGTTACAAAATGTTGCGATTTTGTAACTTTTTTGATATAATGTACAAGACGGAAATATTATTACTTTTCATGGCGGAAAAGTAGACAGAAAGCAAAGGGTTCATTTTATGAGCCCTTTACTTTAAAACTGAAAAGAAAACGATATCAATGAAATGTGCGGATGTAAATACAGCACATAAAAAGGATTTTATATTTTATGAGTGATTCAAAAATAACATTTTACCACGAGGATGAGATTGAAGAAATCATCCTACCTGATTATGATGCAGAAAAATCTGCGGAAAAACAGGTCATCTCGACATCAACTGCTGACGAAAAAATAAAAGAAGAAAATTCCGATGATAACGAGGTAAAGCCTGAAACAACTGAAGCTGAAGAAAAGGAGAATTTTTTATTCAGTCTTATAAGCGATATGGGAGAATTTTTCTGTGGGATCATTTTATCCTGCTTAAAGCTTCCGCTTATGCTGCTTGTTTTTCTTGGAAGGTTTATCTGGGTACATACAAAGGTTTTTCGTGATACAATGGTGAGAATAGGTAAGGCAATAATTACTGCATTAACCGCTCCCTTTGTAAAGACATGGAAAGCACTGCAGAGAACCAGAAGAAAAATAAAGCAGGCAAAGGAAAACGGCGATAAGAGAACAGTTATAAAGCTTTATCTGCTTATTGTAAAGGATTCTTTATTCGGCAAACGTGGTCTTATTGTTACGCTTTTCAACTATGCAGCACCTGTAGTTGCCCTTGTTTTCGTTATCAGCGTTGTAGGCTATGCTACAAGCACCACATACGCTATAAAGCTTTCGGTAAACGGAAAGTTTGTAGGATATATTGAAAACGAGCAGGTGTTTATCGACGCCGAACAGATACTGCAGAGCCGTATTACTTATATGGGAGCGGAAAAGACTATTGTTATGGAGCCTGAATATTCTCTTGAAATGTTAGGCGACCAGGAATATATCTCCCGTTATCAGCTTGTAAACGAGATGATGGAACTATCCGATCAGGCGATTGAGTATGCCTACGGAATGTATATAGGTAATAAATTCTACGGTGCTCTTGTGGACAAGACTCCTGTAGAGAAAAAGACGGAAGAACTGCTTGAAAACTACCGCACCAATTCATCGCCCGATGAAGAGATAATGTTTGAAAAGGAAATATCCTATGTTCCCGGACTTTATCTTTCAAACAGTATTGTATCAAGTGATGAAATTATAGAGCTTATAACCTCCAAAAAGGTAGAGGCTGCTTATTATACCGTTGTAGATGGCGATTCACACTATCTTATCTGTGAAAAGCTTGGTATAACAATGGAGGAGCTTGAGGCACTGAACCCGGGTATAATGGATGAGGACTTTGTTTTAAGAGAAGGGCAGAAGCTGCTTAAGAATCAGGAAGTACCTTTCCTTTCAGTTTCTATTTCAAGAACTGAAGTTTACGATGTAGAAGTTCCTTACGATACCGAATATACCACAGACGACCAGCATTATCAGGGCGTAAATACCACTCTGGTAGCGGGCGAGTATGGTATAAATCAGGTTACTGCAAAGGTATACTATGTAAATGGTGAAGAGACAAAGAGAGATATCATCTCCACAGTCAGAACAAAGGATCCTGTGACAGAGGTCATTTCTCAGGGTACATTACCTCCCCAGTCCTCTCATTATTCGGATGAAGAGATAAACGCAAACACCAAATATATCTGGCCTGTTGATGGCGGCGAGCTTTCAGAATGGGGCTGGTGGGATGGTGGCTATTATGGCCACAGAGGTGTAGATATTGTAGGCTATTACGGCTGTGATATCTATGCAGGTGCAAGCGGCGTCGTATCCTATGCAGGATGGCATAGCGGCGGCTTCGGATACCTTGTTGTTATCGACCATCCCGATGGCTTCCAGACCTGGTATGCACATAACAGTGAAATCTTCGTTTACGAAGGTCAGCAGGTAATTCAGGGACAGTGTATTGCAGCCCTTGGTGCTACAGGTATAGCTTATGGTGCTCATTGCCATTTTGAAGTACGTTTTGGCGGTGAAAGACTTAACCCGAGATATTATGTAAACGGTTTACCTGAACTTTTTGCATGGGGATATTGATAATAAGAATATTTACCCTCACAACATCACAGTTGCGAGGGTTTTCTTTTTGCAATTTTGCTTGTAATCTGTGTCGGAATATGGTAAAATAAATATGTATATTTACTATGGAGGAAGTAAAATGGCTGAAGTATTTATAAGCTATAGTAGCATGGATGAAGATATTGCAAATATAGTTTGCAATGCTCTTGAATCAAACGGAATAAAATGCTGGATAGCACCACGTGACATAGCAGGCGGAGCTGACTGGCAACCGAGCATAATCGACGCTATCAGCGAATCAAAGGTTTTTATCGTTATTTATAGTGAGAACTCCTCTAAATCTTCACAGGTAGCGAGAGAGCTTGCTTTAGCTGATGAAAAGTCTGATCATCCGAGAACCATAATCCCATACAGAATAGATAATACAGAGCTTATAGCAGGCTTTAAGTACTATCTTACATCAAGTCATTGGGTAAGTGCAGACAAAAATAACAATGATCTCAAAACTGATGTTCTGATAGATTCTGTAAATAAAGCTCTTGGCAAGGAAACAACAAATATTACCGTAAATAATGTAACTATAAATGCGGTAATACATAACGACAACAGAACGGTTGAGCCTGAAATAAAGATAGTGGAAGTAGCACCGCCTCCTAAGCAGGTAGCAGCGGGACCTATAAAGATATCAACAAAGCCTTCCGTGAATAAATCCACACCACCTGCACCTGCAAATGCAACGGCAGAGAAAAAGCCGTTGCCTGTAAAAGCTATAGCAATAGCAGGCGGTATAGCTCTTGCAGTTATACTTTTAATCGTGCTGATAGTATCTCTTTCGGGCGGCGACAAGAGCGGGGCGTCAGAAAGCACACCGACAGGAACAAGCTCGTCCGTATCTCAGGGCGGAAATACATCCGTTTCTGATAGTATAGTGTACTATCCCGATATCAAGCCCTATGAAAACAGTGCTGCAAAGGTGCTTGAAAACAGCTACGAAGAAACCTTTACGGTATTAGGCAAGGAGTATAATACCGGTATTGTGCTGAATGCCTACGCTGAGTCTTATGTTATATTCAACTGTGATGGCTATGATAAGGTGAAATTTACCGTTGCAAGAGTTGACAATACCGCTAAAGGTGAAAATGTTATCCGTGTCTTTGTGGATGACAAGGAACTCAGTGCCGTAAAAACAGATCAGTTTTCTGCTCCACAGACTGTAGAATATGATGTTTCAGGCAAGAGTCAGCTCCGTATAGCTATTCTTCAGAGCAATGGGGTAAGAGCTGATATTGCTGTTATGGATATCTGTTTTTATAAAGATGGTGAAGTAATCGAAGAAGAAAACAGCAGTCAGGAAAGCGAGACCGCCGACCTTGTGGCAGTTCCCTCTGAAAAGAAACCTTACGAAAACAATAAAGCGGAGATACTTGATAACAGCTACGAAAAAAGCTACTTCGTTCTCGGTAAGGAATATAATACAGGTATGCTGTTCAATGCTTATGCGGCATCCTATGTCATTTTTGACAACAGTGACGGTTATGAAACACTGTTTTTGACAGCGGCAAAGGTGGATAATACAGAACGAGGCGAAAATCATATCAGAGTTTACGCAGATGATAAGGAACTGGAGCCGATAAGCTTCGGACAGTTCTCTTCACCTACCTCTATGGAATATGATATAAAGGGAGCAAAGCAGGTAAGAATAACTGTAGAACAGAGTAATACTTCCCGTGCTGATATCCTGCTTTATGATATGTACTTTGCAAAGAACAATGCAAAGCCTGAAGTAAAGACTGAAAATGATAACGCACCTGACCTTGCGGCAGTGCCTTCTGAAAAGAAACCCTACGAAAACTACAAGGCAACGATTCTTGCAAACGACTATAATGAAAGCTGTTTTATTCTCGGCAAAGAGCATAACACAGGTATAAAGTTAAACGCTTATGCAGCGTCTTATGTTATTTTTGATAATAATGACGGCTATGAAACGCTTTATCTGACAGTAGCAAAAACAGATAATACAGCTAACGGTGACAATTACATCAGAGTGTATGCCGACGGTAAGGAACTGCAGCCGATAGCTTTAGGCAAGTATTCTTTACCGCATAATGCGGAATATAATATCAAGGGTGTAAAGCAGATAAGGATAGCGGTAGATCAGAATAATACCTCTCGTGCGGATATCCTGCTTTACGATATGTATTTTGCAAAGAACGGCCAAAAGCCTGCAGAAATTACAGATAAGACTGAATATATGGACTTGGCTGTCGTTCCTACAGATTATACTCCATACGAAAATTTAAAATCGAATATTTTTTCCAAGGATACAAATAACAAATTTACGGTATCAGGCAAGGAATATAATACGGGCATTGTGCTTAATGCTTATGCAGGCTCTGAGTTTGCTTTATATAATCACGGCAAGTATGAAAAGCTGTGCTTTACTATGTCTAAGGTGGACGGAACAGCCGAGGGTAATAACGAGGTCGGCGTCATTGTTGACGGAGCGGAAGAGTATTACACTTTGTCCTCTGACTCACAGCCGCAGACAATTGAGCTTGATCTTAAAGGAAAAAAGCAGGTAATCTTCAAGATTACTCAGAATAATAGTGTAAGAGCAGATATCCTGCTTTACGATATGTATTTCAGTAAAAACGGTGCAAAGCCGCAATAATAAGCTAAAAGGAAAGGGTAAAATTATGACAGCATTTACAAAAGCAGATATACTGCTTCCGGATTTAAGCGAAGCAGAAATGACAAAGTGGGCGGTAGTAGCCTGCGACCAGTATACAAGCGAACCTCAGTACTGGGAAAAGACAGCGGAAATTGCAGGGGACAATGCATCCTGCTTAAAGCTCATCTTACCGGAAGTATATCTTGAAGAGCCTGACGCTGAAGCAAGAATAGAGGCTATCAACAACGAAATGGAAAAGTACCTTAAGGAAGAGCTTTTTAACGAATATAAGGATTGCCTTATACTCACAATTAGAACTCAGGCTGACGGTAAGAAGAGGACAGGTCTTGTGGGAGCAATCGACCTTGAGATGTATGATTATAACAAAGGTAGTACATCACAGGTAAGAGCAACTGAAGCTACAGTAGCATCCCGTATTCCACCACGTGTAAAGATACGTCGTGACGCTTCCTTAGAGCTTCCTCACATAATGATACTTATTGACGATGTAAAAAAGACTGTAATTGAACCTCTTGAAAACAATACAGATAAACTTACAAAGCTTTATGATTTTGAGCTTATGCAGGGTGGCGGACATCTTGAAGGTTATCTTGTGGACGGAGAAAATGCGAAGGCGGTTTTTGACGCTCTCGATAAGCTTTCTGACAAGGCTGATTTCAATAACAGATACGGTCTTACAAATGAAGAGGTGCTTTTATATGCAATGGGTGACGGAAACCACTCCCTTGCTACTGCAAAGGCTTGTTATGAAGAAAAGAAGGCAGCAGGCTCACCTGATACAGCTCTTGCAAGATATGCACTTGCAGAGGTGGTAAATCTCCACAGCCCTGCTCTTGAATTTGAAGCTATTCACCGTGTTATAACGGACATTGATACAAATAAGCTGATTGCAGAAATGACTGATGCATTAGGTCTTGTAAAGGGAACAGATGGTCAGACCTTTACAGTAGTCCTTGATGGCGAAGAAACAGACTACACCATTACAAAGCAGGGAGCAAACCTTACTGTAGGCAGTCTGCAGAACTTCCTTGATAAGTACCTTTCTGAGAATAAGGGCGTTATCGACTATATCCATGGCGATGATGTTGTAAAAAGCCTTTGTGAAAAGGAAAACAGTATAGGCTTCTTACTGCCTTCTATGACTAAAGATGAGCTTTTCCCTACAGTTATAAAGGATGGTGCGTTACCAAGAAAAACTTTCTCAATGGGTCATGCCCACGATAAGAGATTCTACTGCGAAGCAAGAAAGATAAGAAAGTAATATAAATAAAATCTCCTGTGGAATAATCCACAGGAGATATTTCTATATTCTGATTTACTTATTAGTCTTACCGTTTACAGTTGCATAAGCACCGTAAAGCCCTGTAGAGCCTACCATATTATAAGCCTTTATTCTGAACTTATATGTGGTTGCGGATTTAAGACCTGTAACTCTGTAGGTGGTTGTTGCATTTGAAGTTACCTTCTTTATTCTTACCCACTTGCCGTCCTTGTACTGCTCAATGATATAGCCGTCAGCAGATGTATTCTTAGTCCAGTTGAGACGGATAACGTTTGATGTCTTACCGCCAACCTTGAAGCCGCTTATTGCAGAAGGATTTGTGGTAGCTGATACTGTACTTGTATATCCACCGTAAAGTCCTGTAGAGCCTACCATATTATAGGCTTTCATTCTGAACTTGTAGGTGGTAGAAGGTTTAAGACCTGAGATTTTATAAGTAGTAGTTGCATTGTTTGTAATCTTTGCAACTCTTACCCACTGTCCGTTTTTGTACTGCTCAATGATATAACCGTCAGCGGAAGTGTTCTTGGTCCAGTTAAGACGGATAGCGTTATTTGCACGGCCGCCGAACTTAAAGCCTGAAACGGGAGAAGGGCTTGTAGTAGCAGAAACCGTACCTGTGTATCCACCGTGATAACCTACAGAGCCTACCATATTATAGGCTTTCATTCTGAACTTATATGTGGTAGAAGCTTTAAGACCTGAAATCTTATAAGTAGTTGTTGCATTGTTTGTAATCTTTGCAACTCTTACCCACTGGCCGTCCTTATACTGCTCGATGATATAACCGTCAGCAGATGTATTCTTGGTCCAGTTGAGACGGATAGCGTTTGAAGCACGGCCGCCGAACTTGAAGCCTGACATAGCAGAGGGGCCTGTGTAGGTTGAAATGGTGCTTGTATAATCGCTATAAAGTGTTTTTGTACCATCCGTTACGTATGCCTTCATTCTGAACTTATATTCAGTGGAAGGTGTGAGGCCTGTCGCACGATAGAAGTTTGTTGTGCCGTCTGCAATCTTTGCAATCTGTGTCCACGCACCGTTCTTATACTGCTCAATAATGTAACCTTCAGCAGATGTGTTCTTAGTCCAGTTGAGACGAAGAGCGTTGCTTGCACGACCGCCGAGGGAAAAACCCTTCATATCAGTGGGAATAAAGCTGACAGCAATATTATTTTCTAAAGCATAGCTATGGGCAGAAGAGTCCTTATAGCAATTAATGACAAGGTCTTCACTACAGTTGTCAAAGGCGTAAACGCCTATGCTTTTAACGCTATCAGGGATAGTGATTGATTCCAGAGTCTCACAATTTCTGAAAACATAGTCTCCTATATATGTAACGCTATCGGGGATAGTGACTGAAGTAAGTGCTGTGCAGATAAATGCACTATTTTCTATGTATGTAACACCATCAAGGATAGTGAGCGATTTAAGAGATGTGCAATTAATAAAGGCACCGTTTCCTATGTTTTTAACGTTACCGGGAATAGTAATTGACTCAAGGGATGAACATCCTAAAAAAGCCTGCAATCCTATACTTGTAACACTATTGGGAATAGTAATTGACTTAAGGGATGAGCAATTCATAAAAGCATATTCGTTTATACTTGTAATGTTGTTGGATAAAGTGACCGATTCAAGAGATGAACAGCCTATAAAAGTACCTCTGACTATCCTTGTAACGCTATCAGGAATGACAATCGATTCAAGAGATGAACAGCTTACAAAAGCACTTGTGCCTATCCTTGTAACGCTATCAGGAATGATGACCGATTCAAGAGATGAACAGCTTGCAAAAGTATGTTCTCCTATGCTTGTAACGCTATCGGGGATAGTAACTGATGTAAAAGTTTTACAACCTAAAAAGGACGTGTTTCCTATACTTGTAACCTTTTTACCATCAATTTTTGATGGTATTTCAAGCTCGGTGGCACTTCCTGTATAACCGGTAATTTCCACCGTACCATCATCAAGCAGAGTATACTCATAATCACCATAGGTCTCCGCTCCTGCGGTGACTACACAGAGAATTGTTGTAAAAATGAATGTTGCGATGAAAAGTAAAAATTTTTTCATAGAGTTTCTCCTTAATATAAAATTTACAAAAATTATACTATAAATAGAAATTTATGTCAATGGATATTTGGGACATTTTTTCTGTTTATAAAGTTATTTTGCAACTTAATTACCGCAGAA